>NZ_JALXOZ010000009.1 GCF_025147465.1 Dermabacter sp. p3-SID358 | reverse complement strand
CGACATGACCACCCCGACCTCAATGACCGAACCTCACATCGACACCTGCCCGGCGGGAGGCGACGGCGATCCGTCCGTCCACGGATACATCAGCGACAAGGCGACGTACCGCAATCGCCTGCGGCGCCTCGAAGGCCAAATCCGCGGCATCGATCGGATGATCGATGAGGACCGCTACTGCATCGACATCTTCACCCAGATCTCCGCAGCCACCAGGGCACTCGAAAACGTCGCCCTCGGACTGCTCGACGATCACCTCAAGCATTGCGTCCTCGACGCCGCCCTCGCCGGTGGACCAGTCAGCGAGCAGAGGCTCGGCGAGGCATCCGAGGCCATCGCCCGTCTCGTTCGCTCCTGACGCCCGCACACCAAATCGATCACGACCTGCAGCCCAGGAGTTTCCCTATGACCACACAACACGTCCTCATCCTCGGTTCAGGAGCAGCCGGAGCCGCAGCCGCCCGCACTCTCGCCACACGTGACGACGTCCGGGTGACGATGGTGACCCGCACCGGGGAGACGCCTTACACGCGAATGCTCATCAAAGGAATCGCGTTCGGCCCGACCCCGCCGGAGATGATCAAGCTCCCGCTACCTCAGATTGAGGTCATCGCCGACACCGTGCTCGATGTCGATACTACGGCGAAGCGGGTCCAACTGACCTCCGGCGCGCAGGTCTCCTACGACGCGCTCATTGTCGCGACAGGGAGCGTGCCCCGCTCTCTGCCCGCGGGTGTACTCGAAGGCGACGACGTCGGACAAGGCCGGGTCACTGCTCTGCACTCCTTGGAAGATGCCATGGGTATCCGCGATCTGCTGACCAGCCTGGCACGGCCGGCGCGAGTGACGATCTATGGCGGCGGAATCATCGCAGCCGAGACCGCTTCGTCGCTGCAAGCCGACGGACACATGGTCATGCTGGTCTCTCGCAGTTCTGTTCCCGGCATCGGAGCGTTTGGGGCGCCGGTGGCTGAGCGCCTCGCCGCTGACCATGCCGCCAAGGTGCAGACTCGATTCGGTCGCACTCTCCAGCATGTCGACGAAACAGAATCCGGTGTTGCCATCACCCTCGACGACGATCAACGCATCGTGGCCGACTTACTCCTCGTTGCGCTCGGCACGACGCCCGCAGCCCCGTCGCCGTGGACGAACGGCATCGACGTCGATGATCGCCTCCGTGCCGCAGCAGACCACGTCTACGCCGCCGGAGGTGTAGCTACGCATCACGACGAAGCACTGGGCGTCTGGCGCATCGACCATTGGGAAGACGCCGCCGCGCAGGGCACGCACGCCGCACAGGCCGCACTGCACGACCTCGACATCAGCGACGATCCGGGCACCTACCTGCCGCGCAGCCCCTACATGGCGCTGGTCTACGGTCAGATGATCTCCGGAGTCGGGTACACCGCTGGTGCAGACGCCCAGGTGGAAGCCGGCGAGGAGTTCATCGTGCGCCACGAGACCGACGGCACCGTCGTCGGCGTCACCGGCATCGACGCGGTCGGCACCGTCTACCAGTGGGGTCAGCAGCTCCACGGCCTGCAGGCATAGACGATGGCGGGCGACTATACGAGGCAGATCCCGCGGCGGGGTTTCGCGCTCGCGATGGCAGCGACCATTCTCATGATGGCGGCTGCCAGCGCGCCGTCGTTGTTCTACCCCCAGATCGCAGAACAGCTCGGACTCGTCCCCGTCGCCACCACACTCGTATTCGCGGTCTACACCTTCACCCTCCTGGCCGCGCTGCTCTACCTCGGACCGCTCTCCGATCACATCGGCCGACGTCCGGTCGTAACCGCCGGTTCCCTGGCGCTGGCACTCAGCCTGGCCATGTTCTGGTTCGCCGACAGCCTCGCGACACTCCTGGTCGCCCGCGCTCTGCAAGGACTCGCAGCGGGTCTGCTCATCCCGGCCCTGTCGGCGATGATGATCGACTTCGAGCCGCCGTCGCATCCGAACATCGCAGCCCTGTGGAACACGATCGGGCCGATGATCGGTCTCGGGACCGGGGCACTCGGTGCTGCGCTGCTCCTCGATCTCACCCCCGAACCGACAACTGCGGTCTTCGGCCCGCTCGTGCTCGCCTTCCTCACCGTGGCAGCGACGGTGTGGAGCACACCGGAACTGGTCCCCAAGACCCGGATACGACGTGGCGACCTCCGCCCGCGGTTTATGGTGCCACTGCACCTGCGCCGCATGTTCACCGCCGGTGTGCCCGCGATTATCGCCGGGTGGGCGACCAACGGACTCTTCCTCGCGCTCGGAGCCGGCCTCGTCGGCAGTGAGCTCGGGGGCTCCACGCACACCCACGCGGGCATCGTCATCTTCGCACTGGCGATCTCCGGAATCACCGCCTCGTCCGTCCTGCAGCGGCGTTCCGCCCGCACCATCAGCCTGTATGCGACCAGCGCCCTGGCATTCGGCACCGCAGCGAGCATCGTCGCCCTCGCACTCGGTTCCTACCCGGCCTACGTCGTGTCGGTCGCGATCGTCGGTTCCGGGTTCGGCACAGCGTTCCTCGGGGTGCTGCGCACACTCATGCCCCACACGGCATCGTCGGAACGCGCCGCCGTGATGGCTGTGATCTACACGGTCGCCTACCTGGCATTCGGCGTGCCCACCATCGTCGCCGGGTTGCTCGTGCCGGTACTCACCCTGTCAGGAACGATGACAGTCCTCGGTGCGATCATCATCGCCCTCAGCCTTGCAGCCACCGTCCTACGCCTGCGCATTCCTTAGCCGGCCGCAGATCCGGCAGAGACTGACGACTTCTCCGAACTCCCCACCGACTCTCGCCGCCGAACCGCACCCGACCAAGAAGAGCAGCCATGACCTATGCGATCGCGCTTCCCTGCGCGGACGTCAAGGACCGCGCCTGCATCGACGAATGTCCTGTCGACTGCATCTACGAGGGCGAACGCTCGCTCTACATCCATCCCGACGAATGCGTTGACTGCGGAGCCTGCGAACCGGTTTGTCCCGTCGAGGCCATCTACTACGAAGACGACCTGCCCGACGAATGGTCTGACTACTACAAGGCCAACGTCGAGTTCTTCGACGAATTTGGTTCTCCCGGTGGAGCCGCGAAGATCGGACCGGCGGGCTTCGACCATCCCCTCATCGCCGCATTGCCCATCCAACATGAGCAGTCCCTCTGAGAAGGACAATTCGATCGATTCACGCCGGTACAACGCGCAATCCTTGACTAGTACCCCTGGGGGGTATAGGGTAGGTGTCATGATGAAAGGAGCTGACATGCAGAGGAGACTGCGAGCAGGGCTGGCAGCAGGAGTGCTCGGAGTGACACTCGTGCTCGCCGGTTGCAGCAGCGGAGCAGACGAAGACCAGCAGACCGACCCTTCGGCTACTGAGGAGCAGGGCCACGGCGGCGACAATGCAGAAAGCGGAGATGAGGAAATGGATCACTCGATGGAGCACCCGATGGACGGCGGACCGGCACCCGAGGGTATCGCCGAAGCCAGTGACCCCACATACCCGGTCGGCACAGAGGTACAGCTCACGGCCGACCACATGGAAGGCATGGACGGTGCGACAGCGACGATCTCCGGCGCATTCGACACGTACACGTACTCCGTGAACTACACTAACGCAGGTGGCGGCGACCCCGTCACGGACCACAAGTGGGTCGTGCAGGAAGAAATCGAGGATGCCGGCGACGAGCGCCTGACCGATGGCACAGCGGTGACGCTGCTCGCCAAGCACATGGAGGGCATGGAGGGCGCGAGGGCCACCATCGCTTCGTCCACCGATGAGACGGTCTACATGGTCGACTACGAGACGGACGGCATGAAGATGACGAACCACAAGTGGGTCGTCGAGAGCGAGATCCAACCAGCGCCCTGAGCCGACGTTCGCTTGCCCGGCGACCGGGTGAGCGGCATGGCTCGATGACGAAGGAGAAGAACGATGACGGACCCGAACTCACACCAGCACCACGGTCACGGAACCGATGCACCCGCTCACGGCGAGCATCACCACGGGTCTGTGTCCGCGCACGCCTCGGCGGAGGCGCACGGCACGCACGAGGGCCAGCACACTGGACACCAGGGCCACGCCATGAACCACGGGCAGCACTCAGACCACACGGGCCTCGATGAGAACGGTGTCCACGGAGATCACAGCGGCCATGGCGGCCACGGAGATCACAGCGGCCATGGCGGCCACGGGGACCACGTTGGCCAGTTCCGCCGGCTGTTTTGGATCAACCTCGTCATCGCCATCCCCGCGGTCACCCTCTCGCCGATGTTCTCCATGCTGCTGGGCTACGAGGTCCCCGGCTGGGCGGGCTGGGTCGCCGCGGTACTGGGCACCGTCATGTACGTCTGGGGCGGCAGGCCCTTCCTCACCGGCGCCGTCAGCGAGTTGAAGTCCCGCAAGCCCGGGATGATGCTGCTCATCGCTCTGGCGATCACGGTGGCCTTCTTCGCCTCCTGGGCCGCGACCCTCGGGCTTGTCCATCACGAGCTGGAGTTCTGGTGGGAGCTGGCGCTGCTGATCGTGATCATGCTGCTGGGCCACTGGATCGAGATGCGCTCCCTGGCCCAGACCACCTCGGCGCTCGACTCGTTGGCTGCACTGCTGCCCGACGAGGCCGAGCGCGTCGAGGGCGAGAACGTCGTTAAGGTGGCCCCAGCCGACCTCGTTGTGGGTGACGTCGTGATCGTGCGCCCCGGCGGCAGCGTTCCGGCCGACGGCACCATCGTCGACGGCCGCGCCGACATGGACGAGTCCATGATCACCGGCGAGTCCCGCCCGGTCTCTCGGGGCGAGGGCGAGACAGCTACCGCCGGCACCGTCGCCACCGACTCCGGCCTGCGGGTGAAAATCACCGCCACCGGCGACGACACCGCCCTGGCCGGGATCAACCGGCTCGTCACCGAGGCCCAGAACTCCTCCTCCCGCGCCCAGCGGATCGCCGACAAGGCCGCGGCCTGGCTGTTCTGGTTCGCTCTCGGCGCGGCGCTGGTCACCGCTGTCGTCTGGACGCTCATCGGCATGCCCGACGAGGCCGTGGTCCGTACCATCACCGTACTCGTCATCGCCTGCCCCCACGCCCTCGGCCTGGCGATCCCGCTCGTGGTCTCCATCGCCACCGAGCGCGCCGCCCGCGGCGGCGTGCTGGTCAAGGACCGCCTCGCCCTGGAGTCGATGCGGCAGGTCGACGCAGTGCTCTTCGACAAGACCGGCACACTGACCAAGGGCGAGCCCACCGTCACCGGCGTCGAACCGACCGGCGACCTCGACGCCGACCAGGTCCTCGCCCTCGCGGCCTCGGCCGAGGCCGACAGCGAGCACCCGCTCGCCAAGGCCATCGTCGCCGCCGCCAAGGACAAGGGCCTCGCCCTTCAGCAGGCCAGCGGCTTCTCATCCTCGCCCGCCGTCGGAGTCACCGCGACTGTCGCCGGCCAGGAGGTCCGCGTCGGCGGCCCCCGGCTGCTTGAGGAGACCGGCCAGCACGAGGTCGGCACAGCCGAGGAATGGCGTTCTGAGGGCGCGATCATCCTGCACGTCCTCCGCGACGGCCAGGTGGTCGGCGGCCTCAAGCTCGCCGACGAGATCCGCCCCGAATCCCGCAACGCCGTCGACGCCCTCCACGCCCTGAGCGTCGAGGTCGTCATGATCACCGGCGACGCCGAGGCCGTGGCGAACGAGGTCGGACGGGAGCTCGGCATCGACCGCGTCTTCGCCGGCGTCCGCCCCGAGGACAAGTCCGCCAAGGTCGCCCAACTGCAGCACGAGGGCAAGAAGGTCGCCATGGTCGGCGACGGCGTCAACGACGCCCCGGCACTGGCCCAGGCCGACGTCGGCATCGCGATCGGCGCCGGCACCGATGTCGCCATCGCCTCGGCCGGGGTGATCCTGGCCAGCTCCGACCCCCGGTCGGTGCTCTCCATCATCCAGCTCTCACGACGCGCATACGGTAAGATGAAGCAGAACCTGTGGTGGGCCGCCGGATACAACCTCATCTCCGTGCCGCTTGCGGCCGGCATCCTGGCACCGGTGGGATTCGTCCTGCCAATGTCGATCGGCGCGATCCTGATGTCGGCCTCCACCGTGGTCGTCGCGCTCAACGCCCAACTCCTGCGGCGCATCGACCTCACACCCGAAGCCAGCACGCGTTCCGTCCTGGAACGCCAGAAGTAAGGACATGCCCATGTCTGTCGACACCGATTCTCATCAGCACGGATACATCAACGACAAGGAGCGCTACCTCGGCCGTATGAAGCGCATTGAGGGTCAAGCCCGAGGGATCGCGAAGATGATCGATGAAGAGAAATACTGCATCGACATCCTCACCCAGGTATCCGCCCTGACCCGCGCCCTCCAGGGGGTCGCGACCGGTCTACTCGACGATCATCTCAAGCACTGTGTGCTCGACGCAGCGAAGCTCAGCGACGAGGCGGCCGTCGAGAAGATACAGGAAGCCACCGACGCCATCAACCGACTCGTCCGCTCCTAATCCCGGACCCCGAGGCCGCGTTCCAGGACACGGCGGGAAGCCCTCACGACGCCCTCCACGCCTGATCCTCACCGACACGCCGTCCGCCCGCGATGCGCCCACTTTCGCTCAACGGGCCAGGCGAGCCGGCGCCCACGGCGTGCGCTTGCAGGCCGCGGCCGGGCTGCTGCGCATGAGTGCGGTGTACCAACGCCCCGTGGTCCGCTCGACCGCACCCCTACGATCCTCGTCCTTCGCACGCTCCATTCCGACCCCGAGCTGCAGTGCGACGTCACCGTCGAAACCCTGACCGCGACCGTCGACCCCCTGTCCCTCGAACTGCCGGAGACCTCGCTGGCACCCGCTTGGACCAGCGTCGAACCCCCACAACACGGGTGGAGATACATTGCGGACGTGTCCAGTCTGACGCTGATGCGTAGCGTCCGTGCCGGCATCGAGGCCGTGGCCCAAGCACTTCCCGACAAACCCGGCGACGATGTCGCCCGCAAGATCCGGGGCATGGTCTGGGGCACCCCGGACACAGCCCTCGCGTCGCTGCCACAAGGCGTCGCGTTCGCCGCCTACGTCTTCGGGTTCCTCAGCTCCGAAGGAGAGGCCGCGATCTCCACCGCCGGCCGCTGGACGCGGTTGACCCTTCCGACTGGACACGTACTCCTGCGCGGACCCGTCGTCTCTGGCCTCACCTCAATCCGCCGCACCCGGCCACGCGTCTCCGAGTCCTTCAAACCAATCGGATAATACTTGATACCCCATAGGGGTAAAGGGTAGGATTGGTGACTATGAGAGAGGCTGAACACGCGCACGCCACGTATGACACACCGCACCTGGATGCGGCCGGGATCGTGAGTCGGCAGCAACGCGAGTCCGGCGACTTCTACCTATTGACCGGTGTACATGCCGGGCATCAGCAGCAGGAACGCATCCCTGCGGGTTCAACCTCGAACTCGCGACCAAACTGACTAAGGAGGCATTATGCCCCGTTTTTCCCGATTGACCCCTGAGACCGCAGTGGGGAGCTCACGAGACTTGCTCGGCGATCTCGTCGAGCGGCACGGCGAGGTCGGAGACATGGTCTCGACGATGGCGCATTCCCCGGCGGTGCTCGGCGGTTATCTCCAGCTGAGCAAAGCCATGCGTCGCGCCAAGCTCGACCGCAAGGTCAGCGAGCTCGTTTCGATCGCCGTGCAGTCGCAGCAAGGATGCGGAATGTGCCTGGCCTCGCACATCAGCGCGGCACGATCACTCGGGGTCAGCGATAACGAGATCGCACTCGCCCAGCAGGGTACGGCGATGACCGGCCCGGTCGCGGCGATGATCGCGCTCGGCCTCCAGGTCTACCGTGAGCCTGCGTCGATCACCGACGAGCAGATCGACGAGCTTCGGGGGTTCGGGTACAGCGACCGTGAGATCTCTGATGTCGTCGGGGTCGTGTCGCTGAACATTCTCACCGGCGCCTTCAACCTGGTTGCCGGCCTCACGCCGGGCGACTGATCTTGCCGGCGACTTGGCGCCTTGGCCGAGAGGATAGGCAGCGGTCTGCAAAACCTTGTACACGGGTTCGAGTCCCGTAGGCACCTCCACTTTCCGCCGAATCCAATAAGGCACGCGTCGCAGGAAGCGGGCAGTCCACCCTCGGGCGCGCCGGAACCTCTGAGCTTCATTTCGCATCGAGCGACAGATCACACTCGACAATATCGTCATAGAGCGATATAATCGCTATATGACTATGAATCAACAAGAGGGGGCAACCCTCGACGAGGTGGCGACAGCAGCGTACGCCCACCTGTTCCAGGCATTTGCAGAACCGACGAGGTTGGCGATCGTGCAGCACCTCGCCTCGGGCGAGCACCGGGTCCGCGATCTGGTCGAGCACATGGGCCTGGCCCAGTCCACGGTAAGCAAACATGTCGGCTTTCTCGTTGAGTGCGGCCTGGCGACGATGCGCCCGGAAGGGCGCTCCACCTGGTACTCGCTGACACAGCCCGAACTCCTGCGTACCCTCGTCGCCGCTGCCGAATGCCTCCTCGATGCCACCGGCACGCAGGCCCTGCTCTGCACGCACCTGCGACTCCCACATACCCACCACGCGACAGATACGGAGAAGAAGTAGACATGGGCGCAGGACACAATCACGGCCCCGCAGCCAGCGAGACCGGGCACCCTGGAGATTTCCGCAAGAAACTCTGGATCGCATTCTCGATCACCGCGACGATCGTCGTCGCCCAGGCCATCGGCTCGGTCATCACCGGCAGCCTCGCACTGCTAACCGACACCGCCCATGCCATCACCGATGCCGTCGGCCTACTGGTCGCACTGATCGCCGGGACGCTGATGCTCAAGCCCGCCAACTCCAAGCGCACCTGGGGGTTCCGACGTATCGAGGTGATCGCAGCCCTCGGACAGTCGGCACTGCTGCTGGTGGTGGGCACGTACGCCGCCATCGAAGGAATCCGGCGACTGTTCGAGCCGCCGGAGGTGCCCGCAAGCGAACTGCTGATCTTCGGCATCATCGGCCTGGTCGCGAACATCATCGCCATCACCATCCTCGCCTCCAGCCGCGGTTCGAACTTCAACATGCGTGCCGCGTTCCTCGAAGTCCTCAACGACGCCCTCGGCTCACTCGGAGTGATCATCGCGGCGATCGTGATCTCCACGACCGGGTTCATGCAGGCCGACGCCATCGCCGGACTGTTCATCGCCACCCTGATCGTGCCTCGCGCGTTCAAGCTGATGCGCGAGACCACCGGCGTCCTCATGGAGTTCACTCCTAAGGGCCTCGACCTCGACAAAGTCCGCTCACACATCCTCGAACTCGACCACGTCCAGGATGTTCATGATCTGCACGCCTCCACTGTGGCGACCGGCCTACCGACCCTGACCGCCCACGTCGTCGTCGACGACGAATGCTTCACCGACGGTCATGCCGCCCAGATGCTCCAAGAGATCAAAGACTGCGTCGCAGGACACTTCGAGGTCTCCGTCCATCACGCAACCTTCCAGATCGAGACCGAGCACATTGCCGAACATGAACCGGAAGTCAGCAAGCACGACTGAACGCAGCGCCCCCTCCCGGGCTCGTACCGGGCGGGGCGCTTCCGCATCACACAGGTAGGCACTACCCCTATGGGGTACTATGGCCAATTGGCACCACGGGCAGGCACGAGAAGGAATCCCATGAAAAACCTCAGGTCATTGCCGAAGTACGGCGGGAAGAAAACCGCTGCAACCACCGTCGTGATCGGCGCTTTCCTGCTCACCGGATGCGCGGCCGCCAACGACTCACCCTCAGCCACCTCGGCCAGCGGAGCCGAGATTCTTGTCGAGAATGGTCTCGAAGGCCTCGACGTGCGGGAGCTGGTCGAAACGCTCGATGCGATCCCGCTGGACGATCGCACGGAGACCTTGACCACGTCGATCACTGCGGAGATGGTCACGCTCACTGATCAGCACGAGCACGCGACAGAGGTGCGGTTGCCCAGTGACGAGATCTACGTATCCGTTGCCCCGTATCGGTCGCAGACCCATGATTGCTGGTGCTGTTGCAAACTCGCGTTTTCGACGAAAACGGCGGATCCGGTACCAGCGTTGCGCTGCACACTAACAAGTAGTTAGTTATCTGGAATTCCTGTTTGCAACAGCACCAAAAAAATAACCCCGCAGGTTTCCCTGCGGGGTGTCGTTGTTAGAACGGTGCTTCGTCGTTGTCGGCGTCAGCGCCAGCCAGGGCGGCGTTCGCCGCCTCGCCTCCGCGACGGGCTGCGCGCGCAGCGGACTCTTTCTTGGAGTCGATCAGCTGCACGGTGTCGATACGGGCGACCAGCGGGTAGTGCTTCACACCGTCCTTGTCGGTGTAGACGTCGGTTTTCAGCGAGTAGCTCACCGCGACGCGATCGCCGGAGCCGATGCAGCCGAACACGCCGGGGTTCTTGGCGTCCTGGACGTAGCCGGTCAGCTCCACGATCTCGCTTTCCACCTTGCCGGTGGCCTTGTTCTTGAAGGTGTTGCGCGCATAGACGCTGAGCTTCACCGTCGCACCACCGTTTGCGTGCTCGAACAGCTTGGGTGCGCGAGCTGCGTTGCCGACGATGGTGCCGTTGTTGAAGGGGTTGGACATGATGGTTCTCCTTATCTGAGTGGGTGTGATTTGCCGTGCAATTTGGGTACTTAAGCAGCGGCTTTGCTGCTGCGGGGTGGTTGCGCTGTCGCTACAGCACTGCCCAGGGCAGCGGTGTGCCTGCCGCCTCTAGGTCGCGCAATTCTTGTGCTGCGCCCGGATCGACGTCCTCGCCGTCGATGCCGTCGGCGAGCTGGTAGAGCAGTTCCAGGTCGGTGTGGGTGATGTCGCGCATCACGTGCCTCCTTGTTCGGATTGATGGTCAATCCGTCTGTTGGAGACAGCTCTGCTGTCTAAAGGTCACTCCCCTGCCTCGTTGCGGTGTCTGTCGTCGCAAGCCACGGCCGACGAGAAAAAGAAACCCCGTTGCATCGCTGCAACGGGGTGTGTGGGATTACTCGGCGAACAAGATCGTGCGGGTCTTCTCGGCGCCCTCGCGGACGAGTTCGACCATCCGCTCGCCTTGGCCGATGTCGGTCAGCTTCGCGACCAGCGAGGCGAGGTTCTCCTTCGGCCCGATCTCGGTGGCTCGCTGCGCAGCCACGCCAGCTAGCCCCGGCTGGCCTGTGGCGTGGGCGAGCACGGCAACGGTGGCGGTGAGCTGGGCGCGCATCCCCGGCCAGCTGGTCGGGACAGCACGCATAACCTTCTCTATGAACGCAAGGCCAGCCTGCGGCTCATCGAGCAGTGCCGCAAGCAGTGTGTCCCGCAAGCGCGGCGTGGTGAAGCATTTCAGCGCAGACCGAACAGCACGAGTGCTCGGCTGGGTGATCCCTGCCGCCGCCTGCTCGTATTCACGCTGCAGCATGTCGGAGAACATGGGCGGAACGTACGCCAGCGCGTCTTCGATGATGTCGGCGTGCTCGGCAGCGTCGATGCCGTGGTCGGTGCTGTTCAACCGTGCCTCGATGTCGTCTTTGCTCGGCTCCGGCAGCTCGCCGGTGTCCGCAAGCATCTGCTGCAGCGCCGCCGATGCGGCGACCTCGCCGACAACACCGTGGCGCGGCTCGTTGATGAGCGGATGCTGGTACACAGACCACCAGGCAGCCCCGGTGACGATCTCGGGCACCTGCACCACCCCGAGCAGCGGTGGTAGGTGCACTGCCCCGCTGGTGAGGTACGTGGCCGTCTCGTCGAAGATCGGTTGCGCAATGTCATCGCTGATCATGTACGCGATAACAGCGTCGAGTTCCAGGTGGTCGACCCACGCTGCGAACCGCTCGCGGCTCTCGGTGAGCTTCTCCACGGCCTCGTCCAGGTCGAACCGTGCGATCGGACCGAGGCGGATGGTGTCAGCGCCCTCGTCGTCGACGAAGAACGCGAGGATCAGCGAGTTGTTCGGGTAAAACCCGAGGATGCCGGGGAGGTTCGCGAGGATCTCGCCGTGGGATGCAAGCGTGTGGGAATGAGTGGACATGGCAGTGCTCCTTTGCACGAATACGGGGTGTACGTGGCCAATCCCGTATTCGGTCCGGCTCTGCCGGTCGCAGGCGTATCCCCGCAGTGCAGTGCCTATGTGCGCTGGGCGTCGCTAGCGCAGCCTGATGCCTTCTCGCCGGGTGCGAGCGCTAGCGACGCAGCCTGTGCTTAAGCGTCGGTGTCGATGCGCTTGAGAGCGCGATAGATCGTCGGCCGCGAGACGTTGAATGTCCTAGCTACTGCGCTGATGGACTTACCGCCGTCGACGAGTTCCTTGGCCATCTGCGCCTGCTCAGCGCTGAGCTTCGGCTTAGGGCCGGCGACCCTGCCTTGAGCGCGGGCGTGCGCCACGCCTTCACGGGTGCGCTGGACAAGCAGGTCACGCTCCCACTCGGCCAAACTTGCCATGACGTTGATAACCACCTTGTCGGTGGGCTTCGACGTGTCCAGCGCTGGCTCCAACACCTTGACGTTGATGTCGCGCTCGGCAAGGTCAGCGATGGTGTTCACGGTGTCCGCGAGGCTGCGGCCGAGCCTGTCCAAGCGCGTGACAACGAGCGTGTCGTCGGGGCGCATGTACGCCAGCGCGTCATCAAGACCAGGCCGTTGCCAGTTGGTGCCGGAGATGGTGTCTGAGTAGATGTGGTCCGGGTCGCAGCCAGAGCCTGAACGCTCAGATGACTTCGAGCCTGACTTCTAGCCTGGAACCGCTGGTAGAAGTAGCTGTATCTGAGGCAATGTCGAAAGAGCCTAAGAGCCTGCACGAGGCAGCAGAAGCCTCTAAGAAGGCTCGCAGCGCTCTGCTCCAGGAGAAGGAGTCCAACGAAAAGCTGCTGGAGGAGATACGCGCAGAACGCAAGCAGTATAACGACGATATGGAAAAGTCGAACACGAACTTTATTAAGGCCTGCATGTCTGCCTCGTGGATTGCAGCCAGTGTTCTCTTCGTTGCTATCGCACTCGTTGCTGTCGGAGCCTTGGGGAACGGGCTGCTAAGTATGCTCGGCATACCCGACGGCGTGTCTGCCTTGTGGGGTCACGTCCAGGAGGCCAACGGCATCGGCCCAACACTGGGCTGGTTGGCGTTAACACTTATCGTCATAGGGGTTCTTATAGCGCTTATGACCTGGATGTTGTCCCAGGCTGCGCCGGGTATTGCTCACTTAGTCGAGGAATACCGTCGCAATCACCCGAGGAAAGAAACGAACCACTAACTAGAACACGTGCACCGTAAAAAGTAAAAATCCCCACAACACAGCGTAGCGGTTAACCGCTACGCTTCTTTTATGCTCTTCCTATGCCCCAACTTTGCAACAGCACCAATAAACTGGCGCCCCGGTTATAAGTTGGGGCGCCAAGTCGATGTGCTCGAGTCGGGGGATGTTAGTGGCCGGTGCCAAGCCGGCCAGACAGGCGGTTCAGCCGGTCCTGACTGGGACCGTCGAGCCCGATAATGGACACGGTTTTGCCTCTGTCCTGGAACTTCTGCGTAATCGCGTCAAAGGTCGCGACCGTGGAGGCATCCCAGATCTCCGCCTCAGTGAGATCAATAGTGATATGACGGGCAGAATCGGTGTAATCAAAGCGATAAACCAGGTCATTGCTTGATGCCCAAAACAACTGGCCATGCACCCGGTAGGTACGAGTATCAATCTCTCCATCGCCGTCGCCGTCGATCTCGGAGACCTTTTCAATGGAAGCGATATGTGCCATCCGACGGGCGAACATGATCATCGCGGTGACCACACCCAACACCACACCAATGGCCAGGTTGCTGGTGGCTAGGGTGGCAATAATCGTCACGGCCATAACAATGGTCTCAGAGACCGGCATGAGTTTAAGGGTGCGTGGATGCACCGAGTGCCAGTCGATGGTGCCGACCGAGACCATGATCATGATTGCCACCAGGGCAGCCATCGGGATCATGCCAACGATGTCGCCCAGTGCCAGGACCAGGACCAGCAGGAACACACCGGCTAACAGGGTGGATAGGCGGGTACGTGCCCCGGATTCGCGGACGTTGATCATGGTTTGACCGATCATCGCGCAGCCACCCATGCCGCCGAAGAAACCGGAGGCAATATTAGCCACCCCCTGTCCCCAGGATTCACGAGTTTTATCGGAATGAGTGTCGGTGATGTCATCGACGAGCTTGGCGGTCATCAACGATTCCATGAGACCGACCACGGCCATGGCCAGGGCATAAGGCGCGATGATCTGCAGGGTCTCCAACGTCCACGGCACGTTCGGAATAAACAGGGACGGTAAGGTCTCCGGCATCTTGCCCATGTCCGAGACCGTCGGGACAGTCAAACCGGCGGCAATGACCAAACCGGTGAGCACGATAATCGTGACCAGCGGGGCGGGGATCACACTGGTGAGCTTGGGGAAGAAAATCATGATCACCACACCCAAGCCGACGAGTGGGTAGACTATCCAAGGCACATCAATGAGGTGTTCGAGTTGGGCGGTGAAAATCATAATGCCCAGTGCATTGACGAAACCCAGCATCACCGATCGGGGGATAAAACGCTGAAGTTTCGCCACACCGAGGGCGCCGAGCACGATTTGTAGGACACCGCCCAACAGGACGGTGGCGATGAAATAATCCATCCCGTAACCACGCGCCACAGGAGCAATGACTAGGGCAATAGCCCCGGTGGCGCCGGTGATCATTGCCGGGCGGCCACCGGTAAAGGCGATCGCAATGGCCATGACTACCGAGGAAAACAGACCCATGGCTGGGTCAACACCGGCAAGGATGGAAAAGGCAATGGCCTCAGGGATCAGCGCCAGGGATACCGCCAGTCCGGCCAGAATCTCTATACGGATACGGGCGGGGGAAGAAAATGCGTAACGGAAGGATGCGATGATCCCGGTAGGGGCATCAGCGCCGTCTGGACTCAGGAGGGGGCGGGGGGCCGCCGTGCTAGTTTCAGTCATAGATGTCCAATCTTTGAGGGGATAGGTAACTGGGCGAACGCCCGAAAGGAATCCCACCCTCTAGTAACTTTAGGTTTGGTGATGGTGGTCATGGTAGCGGGAGTTTTACTCAACCGCCAACCCAGGCACAGGAACCCGTGGGCAACATCACCGTGAAGGAGAACAGGCAATGCAAAACAGTAATTTCAAGATCGGCGAGGTCGTTGACCAGACGGGGTTGTCGATTCCCACCTTGCGTTATTATGACAACGTCGGCCTGATTACCCCATCGGGGCGTAGCCCTGGTGGGTTCAGGCTTTATAGTGAGGCTGATGTACGTCGTGTTTTGCTGGTGCGACGGATGAAACCGCTGGGGTTTACTCTGGATCAGATGCGGGAATTCCTGGAAGCTGCGGAGATTCTTCATAGTTCAGATGGCGGGCAGGACAGTGATACCGCACAGCAGGCACGGAGTAATGCCAAGGCCACCCTTGCCGACATTCGTGAGGAGACGCGCACCCGCTACGAAAAGCTACGCAAGCAAATTGCCTACGCTGAGGAATTCCTCGATCTGGTCAACACCCTGGTACCCTAAACTGCCCCCATCCTTCGCAGGGAGAAAAAGACCATCGTATTGAATGCGCTCTGTCGAATCGCGTTCCAGATGAAGTGGACGAACGCCCGCGGCCTCTCCGGAGTGGATGGCGATAGTACAGAGGACTTCTGAAATCCGTGCAGACGACTCCTCAAAACGACACAGTCATCCAAGGTCACAAAATCGAAAATTGTCACTTAACCCCATCACTTCCAAACCGGCTTAAGTGACAAAATGCCATCGCTAAAGTCCCGATTTGAGTCCCAGGACGTGCGCCTTAAGAGAAATAACTAAAGCCCCTACCAGTGTTTCTCCTGGTAGGGGCTTGGAAGTTGGTAGCGGGGGCAGGATTCGAACCTACGACCTCTGGGGTAACAAGAGCCGTGTCATACTTCCTGCGAACGCCACGGTTGAGCAGTGTCGCCCCCGATACACGAAGGCAGATCTCCCCCGAACTGCCGGCTCCCGTGGCGTTCCTTCGTAAGAGCTTTGCGCGCCGCAGCGCATGCGCGCGATTGTTGACGTGTCACACACTGCAACCTAGTTCCACACGATCTGCACCGATTCAGGGTTAAAGGTCTTGGTGCCGCGCACGCCACGGCGCAGGCGCACCTGGCACAGGGTATTGATGACTCGGCGCTGCACGGCAAGCTCTGCGTTGTCGAAGGCATCCACGGGCGAGGCGTAGCCGGTTGTGTCGAGCAGCGCCGATGCGCCAGCAAGACGGGCACGGCGCGTTTCGAGTTTCTCGATCTGCGGCTCATAACGGTTTCGCGCGCGCTTGAGGTCACGGGCCTCGATAAGCTCCTCATCGTAGTCAGCCTGGACGCGGGCGAGCTTTGCGCGAAGCTCAGCGAGTTCGTCGTCGATGGCGTTGACCTCGTCGTCGTCCACAGTCGGCAGCAGGTCCGCCAGGTCGTCACGGCCAAGGCGGGCGCGGATCACGGCGAGCACAAAATCATCGACGCTATGTGTGCGCACTAATCCACAGGCGGCGCAGCGGTAGCGGTCGGCATGTGTGCGCACGGGGTTGCCACACTCGTCGCAGACATACAGACCCGAGCCGAGATGGCGGCGAGTGTTCCGGCGCTCCTTGTTGGTCAGCCGGTCGGGATCGTCGAGCACGTTCTGCACGCGCCACCACAGATCTGGTGTGACGATCGGCTCCCACTGCCCTTTCACCGGCTCGCCGGTATCGGGGTCGCGGACGATATGCGTGACACGGCGGTATTTGTTCTTCACGCCTTTGCGCTTGGCCTTCTTATAAGTGGAGTAACCCGCATACACGGGGTTGCGCAGGATCGAGTGCAACGACGTGTAGGCCCACGGCTGCGCGTCGGGAACCGGCTTTTCTTCCTGGCCTTCAGCGCGGCGTCGAGCGTTGCGCTCTGTGACCACGGTGTACATATGGCGCGGCGTGGTCGGGATATCCGGCAAGCCCGGTTGATCGACCCCAGATAAGGCGCGCGCAATGTCGCGCATGGAGTTGCCCCTCTCGACAGCGCGGAACATACCGAGCACGGCGGCGGCTTCGGATGGAATGATCTCGCCGGTGGAGGTGTAGCCGATAGGGCGCACACCGCCGGAGTACCAGCGGCCCTGCTCGGCGCGTTGCTGTTGCGCACGAGACTGGCGCATGCTCTTTCGCTCGATCTCGCCGCGTGCCACGGCTGCTTTGATGCGCGCGTACATTCTGCCGCCGTCGGTGGCAAGGTCAGCATCACCGTTCGCAGTGACGAGTTTCAGCCCCTGCTCCTCTGCCCTGTCGATCCACTCTTCGAGCTGCCAGGGCTGCCGTGTGAGGCGGTCGAGGTCCCAGCAAATGATCGCGTCGATCTCGCCGCGCTCAAAGGACGCCACCATCGCGTCGTAGTCGGGGCGGTCCACGTCCTTCTTCGACGCGGAGATCGACTGATCGACGTAGGTATGCACGACGTCCCAGCCGCGTTGCTCGGCAAGGGCTTCGCAGTCCTGGCGCTGCCGGTCGATGGCGAGGCCGTCCATGGCAGCATCGAGCGAGATACGGAGGTAAATAGCAGCACGTGTTGTCATGCCGCTAACACTAGCGCGCCTCAGGTTACATTGAAACGAAACTCCACCACGTCTCCGTCTTGCATAACGTAGTCCTTGCCCTCCATGCGCACCTTGCCGCGAGCCTTCGCCTCTTGCATGGAACCGGCGTCGTCGAGCTCGTCGAAGGAAACGATTTCGGCCTTGATGAAGCCGCGCTCGAAGTCGGTGTGAATCACACCTGCGGCCTGGGGCGCGGTCCACCCCTTGCGAATGGTCCACGCGCGCGACTCCTTGGGGCCGGCCGTGAGGTACGACTGGAGGTTAAGGGTCTCGTAGCCGGCGCGTGCGAGCTGATCGAGGCCCGATTCTTCCTGGCCGGTCGACGCGAGCATCTCCGCGGCCTCTTCCGGCTCGAGCTCGATGAGCTCGCTCTCAAACTTCGCATCGAGGAAAATCGCCTCCGCGGGAGCAACGGCTTTGCGCAGCTCCTCCTGCATCGCCTTATCCGCGAGGCCCTCTTCGTCCGTGTTGAACACGTAAATAAACGGCTTGGCGGTCATGAGCTGCAGCTCTTTGAGAAGCGACACGTCGATCCCGGCGCCGTCGCCCCCCTGGAAAAGGGTGCTTCCGGATTCGAGGAGTTCCTTCGCCTTGAGCACCTCGGGAAGGACCGCGGCGTCGATGACCTTGCGCTTCGTGTCTTTTTCGAGGCGCGGGAGGGCGTTGTCGATCGTTTGGAGGTCGGCGAGGATGAGCTCGGTCGAGATCGTCTCCATGTCGCCCGCGGGAGTTTCGGAGCCGGGCACACGCGTGACGTCGGGATCGCTGAAGGCGCGGGTAACCTGGCAAATCGCATCGGCCTCGCGGATATTTGCGAGGAACTTGTTACCGAGGCCTTCGCCTTCGCTCGCACCCTTCACAATGCCGGCGATGTCCACGAAGCTCACGGTCGCGGGGAGGATCTTCTCGCTCCCGAAGATCTCGGCGAGGCGATTCAAACGCGGGTCGGGAAGCGGCACCACACCGACGTTCGGATCGATCGTCGCGAACGGGTAGTTTGCCGCGAGCACCTCCGCACGGGTGAGCGCGTTGAACAGGGTCGATTTACCAACGTTGGGCAGGCCAACGATTCCAATTGTCAAAGCCACGCCCCTCATTCTAGGCGCAGGGTCCGACGCTTGCTTCCCTCAGGGCGTGCCGCACTTTAAATGTCTCACCCTCGTGGTGAGGTAGGAACATGAACCTTTCGACTCTTGTGACTGTTCTTGTGCCGCTCCTCATCGGAGGCGCCATGGGCGCTTTCCTCGCATGGGCGCTCATGCGTGAGCGGGTGCGCTCAGCAGAAGCGAGGGCGGAGGCAAACGGCGCAGACGTCGAAGCCCTCGCGGCACGTGCGGTGAACGCCTCTAGCACGCAGTTCTTGCAGCTCGCTTCGGAGCGCTTTGAACGCGATTCCGCACGTCGCGAGGCCGTCGATGCCGCTCGCTCCGAGCAGCTTTCGCGCACGCTCTCCCCCATTTCGGAAACTCTCACGAGTTTGGAACGCTCGGTTGCGCGCACGGAGGCGGCGCGGCAAAAGGCCGACGGTGACCTCGCCTCGCAGCTCAAGAGTCTCTCGGAGCGCACCCGCGATCTGGGCACGGGCACGAACGCCCTCGTCGCAGCCCTCAAGGCCCCCACGAGCCGCGGGCAGTGGGGCGAGGTGCAGCTCAGGCGCATCGTCGAGGCGGCGGGCATGCTCGAGCACACCGACTTTACCGAACAGCAAAGCGGAAGGAACGTCGGCGGCGAAAAGGGGCAACGCCCAGATCTCGTTGTGCATCTCAGTCACGGCCGCACGATCGTCGTGGACGCGAAGGCGCCCATGGATGCGTACCTTCGTGCTGCGCACGCCACTGACAAGACTGAGCGCGCAAAGCATCTTGCCGAGCACGCGAGGGCGCTTCGCTCGCACGTCACACATCTCAGCTCGAAGTCGTATTGGGCCTCACTCGGCGATTCACCGGAGTTCGTCGTGATGTTTGTGCCGAGCGACGGGCTGCTCGCGGGCGCGCTCGAATCCGATCCGGGACTCCTCGATGGGGCTTTCATGCTCGATGTCGTGATCGCCTCCCCCGCAACGCTCATGGCGCTGCTTCGCACCGTCGCGCACACGTGGCGCACGGATGCCCTTAACAAGGATGCTCTACGAGTGCTCGAAGCAGGCCGCGAAGTCCACAAGAGGCTCGGAGTCTTTGGCGGGCATCTCGCGAAACTCGGCCGCAGTCTCGACGCATCAGTGCGCGCTTTCAACGACTCGGTGGGCTCGTATCAAGCTCGAATTCTTCCTGCTGCGCGTTCGATGGAAGAGCTTCAAGCCGTAGGCAGTCCACTTGACGACATCGAACCCGTGACCCAACTCGCACGCGAGGTCGATTCCTCGAACCTGAATACCTGATTTCAACCCGTACATGGAGCCTCCAGGAAATAACCCCCGTTGCTTAATCTGCCCGTTACTTTTTAGGAGCACCTTGGAATCCGCTTCCCCAAGATTCCCTATTGATCTTTTATGAAAGTGAAGGGCATGGCTCCTCAGTCACGCGGCTCTCGCCGCACACCCGGTATTTACTCCAAATCCCTCGCCGCAGCAGCGCTCGGCATCACCCTCATCGCGAGCCCCGCGATCGTACCCGCCGGTATCGCCCCCTCGACATTGACCGCAGCAGAGGCGGCCCCCGCGAGCACATGGCCGCTCGTTGTCACCGAAATCGCCCCTGACAACGTTGACCAAGACCACTACGAGTATTTCGAGATCACGAACACGACCGACAAGCCCCTCACGATCGGTGAGGGCGGCTACTCGTTCTCGTACATCTACGCCGATTCGGACGACAGGGCTAAAGACAAGGCCCTCACACCCGAGAAGTCCTTCGAACTCAAGGGCGGCGAGACCGCCGTCATGTGGCTCAGTTACACGAGCAAAGACGGCAAGGTCGACTCCACGAAACACACCGTCGACGAATTCCGCGCGCAGTGGAAGATGGACACCGACGCACAGGTTGTGCGCATCACCGGCCAGGACGGCATGGCCAACGGCGGTGACCGCGGCATCCGCGTTCTGGACGCCAACGGCGCTGAGGTTTCGCGCTCGGTCTACCCAAAGGGCTCCGTCGCCGTCGACAAATCCGCGCAGTTCCGCACGCCTGCCGATGCGAATGCCAAGAGCCTCGAGGTGCTCGAAGGCCCTGCCGCCCCCACCGCCGGCAAAGTTGACCCGAAGCAGCTCGAAGACCGCAAGGAGGAGCCCCAGCCCGAGGAGCCTTCACAGCCCGAGCCTGCTGAAGACATCCCCGGTCCGGCCGCTGACTCGACCGTCGGTCAGCTCCTCATCACCGAGCTCGTTCCCGACTCGACCAACACGGGCGAAGGCGACGGCTACGAGTACATCGAGATTTACAACCCCACCACCGAGGCCATCGACCTGAGCGACTACCAGGTCGCCTACCAGTACCCGGGTGACGGCCGCAAAATGGGCAACCAGGTTGTGTGGCCCATGGAGCCAGATGACAGGGTCGTCGAGCCCGGCAAAACCGTGATCGTGTGGATCAAGAACGGACACAACGACGACAAGACCGTCGAGGATTTTGCCGCGAACTACGGCGTGGATGCACAGAGCCTCAACATCGTTGAGAGCCACGTCGGTGGCATGGCAAATGGCTCGCTTCGCGGTATGGAAATCCAGACCCGCACCGGCTACACCGTGAGCCGCGTGTTCTACAACGAGAACGGCGCTCACGATCCGAAGGCCAACCAGGGAATCCACTACAAGGTCAATCCCGACAACTTCCAGGTGAGCGAGATCAGCGAGGTCTCGAAGGCCACGCCGGGCCAGGTAGCGCCTTCGAAGGTCCCCTCGAAGCCCGTGAAGCTCAAAGCTGACACCGAGAAACCGGTCATCGAAGACCAGACCGCAAAGTCCTTCGACCCATCGAAGGATGCCGAGATCAAGGTCAAGGCGACCGACAACGTTCAGGTGCGCCGCCTCACCGTTTCGCTCCAGTCGAACACGGATGACAAGCCGATGGTGAAGGATCTCGTGGCGAACGAGAACGGCGAGTTCATCCTCCCGATCGCGCAGGCTGACCTCACGGGTAAGGAGTACTTCGAGTACACGGTCGAGGCTTCCGACGGCCACAACACCCAAAATGTCGCACTCACGCGCGTACCTGTCGACGGTACCGAAAAGGGCAAGGTTCGACTCAACGTCACCGAAAAGCAGTACGTGAGCGGCACGACTCGCCTCTCGGTCTCGAGCGACAACGCGACCGGCAAACGCACCCTCGCGGTCGATGGCACCGAGGTCGATGCGAACATTCCCTCGCTCGAACAAGAACCCATGTTCGCGATCGACGCGACGCAGACCGACGCGTTCTTCCGCAACGGCGTGCTTGTGAACGGCGAAGTGCTCACGATCTTCGACGAGGGGTTCTACGAAAACTGGGTCACTGTTTCGACCCCGGTTCCGCACAAGTACATCACCAAAGGCGAGGAACTCCAGGTTGACGTCGCCGCGGGCACGAAGGCGAAGCCGGGCATTGATCCGAACGAGAACAACGACGACTTCAACGCGCGCAACGCTCGCCTGGTACTCCCGGACGGCCGCACGCTGCGCGCAGCCGATTACGACGGTGCGAACGGCAAACTCGTTGAGGTGAGCGACCCCGAAAAGATCATCCAGATGGGCGACTCGCCGGGCAAGGTCGAGATTCTCAACGCGAAGTTTGCGATCCCTGACGACGCCTACACCGCAAACGCCTACCAGTGGGATACCACGAAGGTCGCCGACGGCGAGCACAAGGTCAAGGGGACCCTCGTAAGCTCGGGCAGCGCGAGGAGGGTCGCGCTGTTCGCCGCAGCCCCCGGTGCCGGCGAGAGCAACACCGTTGAGCGAACGGTGATCGTCGATAACACAGCCCCGGAGATCACGTCCTCGATTAAGGATGGCTCCGAGCAGCGCGGTGAGTTCCCCGTGAACTTCGAGGCGACCGACGCCGGCTCCGGCGTCGCGAGCACGACCGCGACCTTCGACGGCAAGCCCATCGAGAATGGCGCAAAGCTGTCGAGCCTCACCCTCGCCTCGGGTGAGCACACCCTGAAGGTCGTTGCGACCGACAAGCTCGGGAACGAATCGAGCAAGGAAATTAAGTTCACGACGCCCGTCGAGCAACCGTCGGCCTCCCTCGAAACCGAGGACGGCAAGGGACTCAACGTGTGTGTTGACGACTCGCTTTCGGCGACCGCAACCGACCCGAGCAACGACAATCTCACGGTGTCGTTCCGCAAGGGCTACACGACCTCGCTGAGCGAGGGCACAATTGCGGGCACCGCTGGAAGCGTTCACGACGCAAACCAGGCCGACCGCGAGGGCAAAGCCTTCAAGGCCGGCGACACGACAACCGCCTCCGACTCGCTCCCCTTCCACGAGTTTGCGACCGCCGTGCCCAAGAGCGCTGATGAGAACTCCGAGGTGCGCGTGAGCTGGAGCGGCGTCTCCAACAAGGGGCAGCGCGTGCGCCTGCTCGTGTGGAACACCGGGGAGAACGGTTGGGAAGAAGTTGCCCATACCCTCACGGATGCCAAGTCTGGCGAGGCGAAGCTCGAGGCCATGGTTCCGCTGAGGGGCCATAGTGTTGACGGCGAGATCAAGGCGATCGTGCAGCAGGGCGTCGGCTATGCGGGTGCAAACCTCTCGGATCGCACCGGCGCCGAGCCTGGCGAGCACGCCGAGGACACCAAGCGTTCGGAGTACGACTACACGTTCGCGTGGGAGACCGACACTCAGTACTACAACGATGACCCGAAGATCTACAAGCATCAGCTTGCGATCCACGATTACCTGCTGCGCGTGCGCGAGAAGATGAACCTCCAGTACCTCTTCCACACGGGTGACATCGTCGACAAGTTCCCGAACGACGATGGGTGGAAACGCGCCGACGAAACCTACAAGACCCTCGACGACGCGAAGCTCCCCTACGGCGTTCTCGCGGGCAACCACGACGTTTACCACCAGAAGGGCGATTACTCGAAGTACAGCAAGTTCTTCGGTGAGGATCGATTCAAGAACAACCCGTGGTACGGCGGTAGCTACAAGGACAATCGCGGTCACTACGACCTCGTGAGCGCCGGCGGCCAGGACTACATCATGATCTACATGGGTTGGGGCCCGGCCGACGAGGAAATCAAGTGGATGAACGATGTGCTCGCTCAGTACCCCGAGCGCATTGCCTTCATCGAGCTGCACGAGTACATGCTCACAACCGGTGGTCTCGGCCCGATCCCGCAGCGGATCCAGGACGAGGTTGTCGCGACCAACCCGAACGTGCGCTTCGTGATGAGCGGTCACTACCACGACGCTCACACGCGCTACGACGAGTTCGATGACGACGGAGACGGCGTCAAGGATCGCAAGGTGACCCAGATGCTGTTCGACTACCAGGGCCTTCCCGAGGGCGGTCTCGGCTACCTGCGACTCATGCACTTCGATAACGAAAAGGGGCGCATGATCATCCGCACCTATTCGCCGTCGCTCAAGGATTACGACTCCGATGACCCTATGTTTGAGGAGGCAGAGGGCAGCGTCCAACACTTCGAGGTGCCTTACAGCACGCTCGGGATCAAGCCCGAGGAGAAGACCCTCACGACGAGCGATGCGCGCATCGACGTGCTCACCACGAAGGAATTCGGCTCTCACGAGAACGTCGCTTCGGGTGAGAGAGTGAATGTCCCTGTAGTCGACCTTCCTGAAGGCGACTTCTCGTGGTACACACTCACGACCGATCCGTACGGCGCGAAGCACTACAGCGAAGTGCGCGGTGCCTCGGTGACGAATGTTGAGTGTGGTGGCGAGGAGCCCGCACAGCCTGGTCAACCCGGTGAACCCGGTAAGTCCGGCCAGCCCGGCGAGCCCGGCACTGACGGTCAGCCTGGCACTGGCAACCCCGGCAAGCCTGGCCGATCCGGGAACGACGGCCAGCCCGGTCAGCCTGGTACCGACGGCGAAAGCACCGGCGCAATGAGGCCGGGCCACGGCTCGAGCAACCTCCCACGTACGGGTGCCGAAGTCATGGGCATTCTCGCGGCAGGCCTCGCGCTTGCTGCAGGTGGCATCGCGGTTCTCCGCTCGCGTCGCCTCTCGCGCTAACGGCGATAAGCCCCCGCGTAAGCGGATCGATTAACAAAGGCCGACGCTACCCGAAATCGGGTGGCGTCGGCCCCTTTTTCACGTGGATTATCCACAGTGATGGGCGAAGCCCACGGAAATCTTTGCCCATCTGGCACAGTAGAGACATGGACGAGCGAGGCACAGGCGAAGGCAGAGCAGCCCTACCGATGGAAGAGTCAGTGCCGTTGCCCCCGACAGCCGCGGAAACCACCGCCGAGCGGCCATGGCCCGTGGGGCTCTTGAGCCAGAAGATTCGTGACTATGTGAACCGCATGAGCATCGTGTGGGTGCGCGGCGAGCTCGTGCAGGTCAGTCGTGGCAAGGGCGCTCTCGTCTTCATGACCCTGCGCGATACGCATCTTGATGCGAGCTTCTCCGTCTCAATGCGCGCAAGCGCGTTTTCTTGCCTCGACCTCGAACCGCAGCAGGGAAGCGACGTCGTTGTGCAGTGTAAGCCTACGTTTTGGGGAAGGCGCGGGACCCTCCAACTCGAGGCTTACGACATCCGCGCGGTGGGCATCGGCGATCTTCTTCAGCGTCTCGAACAGCTCAAGCAGGCCCTTTTTCGAGAAGGGCTGTTTGACGCCGAACACAAACGCCCTCTTCCTTTCCTGCCGCACACGATTGGGCTCATTTGCGGCCGCAAATCAGCTGCGGAACGCGATGTGATCGTCAACGCTGAAAAGCGCTGGCCAGCCGTGCGTTTTGAGACGCGGGAGGTGGCGGTCCAGGGAGTGAAGGCCGTCGGCGAAGTGAGCGAAGCACTGCGAGAGCTCGACTCGCGCGATGACGTCGACGTCATCATCATTTCCCGCGGTGGCGGCTCGCTCGAGGATCTTCTGCCATTCTCGGACGAGTCACTCGTGAGGCTCGCCGCGGCCGCGCGCACCCCTATCGTCTCGGCAATCGGACATGAGGTCGACACTCCCCTGCTCGACCTCGTCGCCGACTACCGCGCCTCGACCCCGACCGATGCCGCGAAAACCGTCGTCCCCGATATGTCGCTCGAGCGGGCACAGTTGAATGAAGCCCGCAGCCGCTCGTACTCGGCACTCGCCTCGCGGATCGAACGTGAGCGCGAGGCGATCGCCCACATCCGTGAGAGGCCCGCATTCGCGGAACCACACACGATGATCGAAAGCCACGCTGAAGCCATCGACGGGGCTATCGCCTCGGCTCGCGCAACGGTGTCGATCTCACTCGAACGCGCCCGCGAGCGCGTGAGAGCTCTCGCTGACCAGGCACGCGCACTCTCGCCGCTCCATACTCTCGAACGTGGCTACGCGGTCGTGCAAGGAACCGACGGCACGCCGCTTACTCATCCGAGCGAGGCACCAGCGGGCACTCGCGTATCGATCAGGCTTGCAAGCGGTCGATTGGGCGCAACATCGCTAGGCGAGGAAAGCCAAGAGGGAAGGGAAAAGTCGTGAATGACGACAACGCAATAGAGGACACGAATCAGCTGCCAGAGGACATTCGGGCGCTCGGGTACGAAGAGGCTCGAGATCAGCTTTTTTCAATCGTGCAGACCCTTGAGCGCAACCAGAGCGGGCTCGAAGAATCGATAGCACTGTGGGAGCGCAGCGAGCTTCTCGCACGTCGATGCGACGAATGGCTCGACGGAGCACGCGAGCGCCTTGATCGCGCAATCGAACGTCAAGCGAAAGACGACGAGGCGGGCCCGCATCCACGTGCGTGATGTGCTCGGTTTTGCAACGTCTCACATCTGAACACAGGCAGGCGCAGTACTCTCGCTAGGTCTATAGTCCAGCTTCCGTCTGTTCTGTCGTGAGAAAGGTTGCTCATGGAGTACCTCAAACTCATCGGCATCGTGATCATCGTCGTGGGCTTCGTGCTCAAACGGGACACGCTTGCCGTCGTCGTCGTGGCCGGCGTCGTGACCGGGCTCGTCGCGGGTCTCAGTCCCCTCGAACTGCTGAATCTCCTCGGCCAGTCGTTCACTGATCAGCGCGTTGCCACCCTCTTTATTCTGACCCTCCCCGTCGTAGGCATCTGTGAGCGTTACGGCCTCAAGCACAAGGCCGTGGACCTCATCGGTTCCGTCAAGAACGCAACGACGGGCACGGTCCTTTCGCTCTACCAGCTGATCCGCGCGGTCGCGATCGCTTTCTCGGTTCAGCTCGGCGGCCACCCGCAGTTCGTTCGCCCCCTCATCTCGCCCATGGCGGAAGGTGCATCGGAGGCGAAGCTCGGTTCACTCAGCGAGAAGCAACGCGACTCAATCAAGGGCGGAGCCGCAGCTGCCGATAACTTCGGCAACTTCTTCGCACAAAATCTGTTTCTCGGGGCACCCGGGGTTCTGCTTATCGTCGCGACGATGGCCGAACAGGGCTACACGCAAGTCACTCCCCTCTCAGTGGCGCTTTGGTCGATCCCCGTTGCCGTTGTTTCGCTCATCTTCGGTCTCGTGCGCAATATCCTTCTTGACCGTCGCTTACGTGCGAGCACCCCGTCAACTTCTGCGCCCGAGTCCGGTGAGGGGAGCGTGAAGGCATGAGCCTCGATGTTGCCCTCAGTGAATTCTTCTTCATCCTTGTCGGCCTCATTTTCGTCGTGACGGGTGCGCTGTGCGCTCGCGACGTCAACCTCAAAAACCGCATCCCCTCCGCGGCCTTTTGGTTCATCCTCGCGTTCGCCTTCATCACTGGACCGTGGCTGCCCGCGTGGGTGATCGGTCTTTGCGTCATCGCACTCGCGACCATCACCGCGATCTGGGGCATAAAGCCTGCGGCTGTGGACAAGCCCGACCCCGAGAATGTTGAAAAGAGAGCCTCAAAGCTCGGGTACAAAGTTTTCATTCCCGCGCTATCACTCGCGGTCTTTGCCCTCATCGCCGCGACCATCTACCAGCAGTTCGAGATGCCCACCTATCTCGCGGTTGGCACGGGTGCGGTTCTCGCCACCATCGTCGGCCTCGTCGTGACGAAGGCCCCCGCGAAGTTTGTGCCTCTGGACGGTGCGCGGCTCACGATGGATGTCGGCCCGGTGGGGATTCTTCCCCAGCTTCTCGCGGCGCTCGGCGCAGTGTTTACCGCCGCTGGCGTGGGCACTGTGATCGCCGATACGGTTGCGACCGTCATTCCCGCAAACAACGCCTTTGTAGGAGTCGTCGCCTACTGCGTAGGCATGGCACTCTTCACCGTCATCATGGGCAACGGCTTCGCGGCCTTCTCCGTGATCACCGTGGGAATCGGCATCCCCTTCGTGATTGCGCAGGGCGGCAATCCCATCATCGTGGCGGCCCTAGGCCTCACCGCGGGATACTGCGGAACCCTTCTGACTCCCATGGCGGCGAACTTCAACGTCGTCCCAGCGGTTCTGCTTGAAATGAAAGACAAGTACGGTGTCATCAAGTCGCAGGCCATCACCGCGCTCGCGCTTCTTGTCGTCCACATCGTGCTGATGTACACACTCGCGTTCTAACTGGAGGATTACACATGAGCATCCTTGTGACCGCATTCGACCCTTTCGGCGGGGAAAGCATCAATCCCGCACTCGAGGCCGTCAAGGCTCTCCCCACGACGATCGCCGGAGAAAAAGTCGTCACGGTCGAGGTACCAACCGTGTTTGGGAAAGCCATCGACGCGGCGAGAGCCGCGATCGATGAGCATCAGCCAAGCGCCGTGATGTGCGTTGGTCAGGCCGGCGGCCGCTTCGACATCACACCCGAGCGCGTCGCGATCAACATCGACGACGCGCGTATCGCCGACAACGAGGGCAACCAGCCGATCGACAAGCCCGTAGTTGAAGGGGCGCCTCCCGCCTACTTCGCGACGCTCCCGATTAAGGCGATGGCCCAGGCTATCCGCGATGCGGGCATCCCCGCATCCGTGTCGAACACCGCGGGCACGTTCGTGTGCAACCACATTATGTTTGGGGTGCTTCACCACCTGGCAACCGTCGGACCCCGCGGCGCTCGCGGTGGGTTCGTCCACGTTCCCTTTATCCCTGAGCAAACCGTGGAGAAGCCGGGCCAGCCTTCACTCTCGACTGAGACGATCACGAAGGGCCTCGCCGCCGCAATCTCCGCGATCGTAGAAAACGAGAGCGACGTCGCGACCGCGGAAGGCGCCACTCACTGACGCATGAAACTCAAAGCGGCGGTGTGGTGTTGACTACCGCGTCGCCGCTCGCGCGTGAAGGTAGGTGCCGAGCACGGCCACCACGAGGGCAACGACTGCGACGCCTGAAATCCACATCCCAATCGCCGCAAAAATCAGCGTATTGGTGAGGGCGGCACCGCCCTGGGCAACGACCCACCCGAACAGCGGGGCGAAAAGAAGCACGAAACCGAAAACCCACGCGAGGATGAGGCTGCCTGTGCCCTTGCACGTGCGCACCGCGACGATACCGGTGATCGTGAAGAGCGCTGCGCCGGCGATCACACACACAAGCTGGGCCGTCGAAAACATTCCTCCCCATGCAAAGACCGCGAGCAGTGCAGACGCGGCGAGGCCGAGCACCGCGATGAGAACCGCGGTCATCGAGCGGCCGCGGCGGGCCGGATCCGTGGGGGCCTTTGACGGCGTTGCGGAGGCATACACGGGCGTTGCTGTGGGTCGTGAGGGAGAAGCGGGTGCTGCGGCTCGCTGCCGCGATGCGGGAGCGGGACTCTCGACTCGCGAAAGAACTTCGGTGGGTTCGCCTGCGAGCGGGCTCGCGAGCTTTTCGGTCGCGTCGAGCCTCTCGGTAGCGTCAAGCCTTTCGGTGGCCTCTGCATCTTCCCGAAGGGGGCGGTGGGAGTTCTCTTTCATGGTTCCTCACTTCTTCACGCGGTCGAGGGTTTCCTTCATGAGCGCGGCATGCTCTTTTTCGCTCCCCGCCCCGTAGATGATGAGCGTCGTCTCTCGCGCCGAGCACACGAGGCCTGAGGCGCCCTTCGTGTTCTCCGCACCATTATCGTTCGAGTTCGCCTGAATTTCGAGATTCGCGCATTCTGTTCCCTCGATTTCAAAGTAGCCCGACGTCGCCGCCTTTCCGCGAATCCGAGGGGCGAGGGCGGGGTAGTCCGCGTGCGACTGAAGTAGCGTCTCAAGAGAGCCCGAAGGTGACGTATAGCGCACTTCCCAAAAGGCCGGCTCGGTGGTCGACATTTTCGCTTCCCGCACGCTCCAACCCCCCGGCTCGGCGTCGGCCGCGCGAAACCCAAGAGCCTCGCTCGCGCGTGCGGCGCTTTCGCTCACGTTGACCATCGAACGCGCTGTCGCGGCAGTATCCCGGTCGTTCCGTCCGAGCCCAACGATGACGACCGCGGCGATCGCGACAACGATGAGGTTGAGTCCAATTGCCCACACGAGGTTCCTTACCGAGGTATTTTTCTTCGTGGGCAGTTCGCGCTTTTTCCGCTGCGGTCTCTCGTGCGATTCGGGCATGCCCCTCATTGTTCCAAATTCCCACGCGAGGCGCGCCGTGACTTCGGGCCATGCAGGCATTCCTGTGATCTGAAACAATACGGTGCGTGAGTACTTATCTGACTATCGGCGAAGCCCTGACCGACATTGTGATCCGCACCGACGCCCCACGGGCTGAACTCCCGGGCGGTTCGCCCATGAACGTGGCCGTTGCCCTCGGTCGCCTCGGTCACACCTCCCACTTGCTCACCCACATCGGCGATGACGAGCGAGGGCATGCGATTGAGCGTCACGTGGAAGAATCTCACGTCGCGCTCACGCCGGGATCGGTCAAGCCTGGCGCGCCTACGTCAACGGCAGCGGCAACAATCGGCGAGGGCGGCGCCGCAACCTACGATTTTGATATCACGTGGGATCCGAATCCGCAGGGGCTCCCAGCGAGCGTCGATGCGGTGCACACGAGCTCCATCGCCGCGACGCTCGAGCCCGGCGCCGATACCCTCCGCAAGGTCGTGGCATCACTGCGCGAGAGCGCCCTCATTTCTTACGATCCGAACACGCGCCCGAGCCTCATGGGCGATCCTTCGATCGTGCGAGAGCCAATCGAACAAAACATCGCGCTCGCCGACATCGTGAAGGCCTCGGATGAAGATCTTGAGTGGCTCTACGAGACGAGCGATATCGATCAGGCGGCCGAGTCGTGGCTCCGCCGGGGCGTGAAGCTCGCGGTCATCACACGCGGCGAACTGGGCGCAACGGCGTTCACGGCGAAGGGGCGTTTCGAGATCCCCGGCGTTCGAGTCGAGGTTACCGACACGGTTGGCGCCGGCGACACCTTCTCGGCCGGAATACTCGATGCCCTCTCACGCAAGGACCTGCTCGGTAGCGAGGGCCGCGAGAAGATCGACGCGCTTGATGGGGAAGATTTCAAGGAGATTCTCGCGCACGCCGCTCTCCTCGCCTCCGTCACGGTGTCTCGCGCGGGGGCGAACCCGCCGTGGGCGAACGAAGTCGCCGATCGATTCACGATCTAACCCGAAGGGCAACCCATGACTGGTATCGAGGATTTTCGAATCGAGCACGACACGATGGGAGAGATGCGGGTCCCCGCCTCGGCCCTTTACGGCGCGCAAACCCAGCGCGCTGTCGAAAACTTCCCGATTTCCCACCGAGGCCTCGAGCCCTCCAATATTCACGCGCTCGCGGAGGTGAAGCGCGCAGCCGCACTCGCCAACGCTGAGCTCGGAGTTCTCGACAACGAGCGCGCCGAGGCGATCGCACGGGCAGCCGAGCGCGTGAGCAGCGGCGAATTCGATAAGCACTTCCCCATCGATGTGTACCAAACGGGCTCGGGCACGAGTTCGAACATGAACATGAACGAGGTGCTCGCCCACCTTGCGAGCACCGACGCCCTCCACGTGCACCCAAACGACCACGTCAATGCCTCGCAATCGAGCAACGACACGTTTCCCACCTCGGTGCACCTCGCGGTCACCCGCGAAGTCACGGAAGCCCTCATCCCTGCTCTTACGTCTCTCGCGAGCGCTCTCGAGAGCAAAGCACGGGAGTTCACGGGCATCGTCAAGAGTGGGCGCACCCACCTCATGGACGCTACCCCCGTGACGCTCGGCCAGGAATTCGACGGCTACGCCGCGCAGGTGCGCTACGGGATCGAACGAGTGCAGGGCGCGATCGGCCGCACCGCGGAGCTGCCCCTCGGCGGGACAGCCGTGGGGACGGGGATCAACACACCCGCGGGTTTCGCACCGCGCGTCATTGAGATCCTCCGCGAACGCACGGGCCTGCCGCTCACGGAGGCGCGCAACCACTTCGAGGCGCAGTCGGCTCGAGACGCCCTTGTCGAAATGAGCGGTGCACTGCGCACACTCGCGGTGTCCCTCACAAAGATCTGCAACGATGTGCGCTGGATGGGATCCGGCCCCAACACGGGTCTCGGCGAGATCGCCTTACCCGATCTTCAGCCCGGAAGTTCCATCATGCCCGGCAAGGTCAACCCCGTTGTTCCCGAGGCTGTACTCATGGTGTGCGCGCGCGTGGTAGGCAACGATGCCGCGATCGCATGGGGCGGCGCGCAGGGCGCCTTCGAGCTCAACGTCCAAATCCCGCTCATGGGCACCGCGCTTCTCGAATCGATCACCCTTGTAGCGAATTCGACACGTGTCCTCGCCAAATCCACGATCGAAGGGATCCGCGCGAACGAGGAGCGCGCGCGTTTCTTCGCGGAAGCTTCACCCTCGATTGTGACGCCACTCAACAGGCTCATCGGCTACGAAAACGCGGCAGCGATCGCCAAGCATGCGGTCTCACACCGCGTCTCCATTCGCGAGGCAGCACTTGCGCTCGGTTACGTCGAGCGCGGTGAGCTCACCGAGGAGCAGCTCGATTCCGCGCTCGACGTTCTCACGATGACCACTCCCCCGGCCGGATCGGAGAAGTAGCCCTCGCTTACGGGATCGGTGCGTCAAGCACGCGCGTCACGAGCTCAGCGACTTTCGAACGCTCGGAGCGCTGGAGCGTCACGTGAGCAAAAAGTTCGTTGCCCTTGAGTGCCTCAACCACGGAGGCGACGCCGTCGTATCGACCGACGCGGAGATTATCGCGCTGGGCGACGTCGTGGGTGAGCACAACTCGCGAGTTTTGACCGACGCGCGACAGCATCGTGAGCAGCACGTTGCGTTCAAGCGACTGGGCCTCGTCGACGATCACGAAGGCGTCGTGGAGAGAGCGCCCGCGAATGTGGGTGAGCGGAAGAACCTCGAGGAGGCCCCTGCCGAGAACTTCGTCGACGACAGCGCTCGAAACCATCGAACCGAGCGTGTCGAACACGGCTTGCGCCCACGGCCCCATCTTGTCGTCGTGGTCGCCAGGCAGGTAGCCGAGCTCTTGGCCTCCCACCGCATACAGCGGCCTAAACACCATGATCTTGCGCTGATTGCGCTTTTCGAGGACCGCTTCAAGGCCGGCACACAGGGCGAGCGCCGATTTGCCTGTGCCTGCGCGCCCGCCGAGACTCACGATCGAAAGCTCGTCGTCGAGAAGCAGGTCGATCGCAATGCGCTGCTCAGCGCTGCGTCCTGTCACACCAAAGACGTTCCCGTCGCCAGGAACGAGCCTCACGTTGCCGTTCGGGAGCACGCGGGCAAGGGCCGAGCCGCGCGGGGACGTGAGCTTGAGGCCCGTGTGGATACCGAGTTCTGAAAGTTCGGGAATTTCAACTCCCACGTGACGCGCGCCGTTTTCTTCACTCCACAGCGCCGCCATCTGCTCTTCGCTGATCTCGGCCGACGTGATGCCCGTGTATGCGCGATCACGCGCGAGCTCGGCGCGGTACTCCTCGGCCTTGAGACCCGATGCACTCGCCTTGATGCGCATGGGGAGATCCTTGGAGACGAGAACGACCTCGGCACCCTCGACCTGGAGGTTCTTCGCTACGGAGAGGATGCGCGTGTCGTTGTCACCAAGGCGGAAGCCGTCGGGCAGGTTTTCGGGGCTCTGGTGGTTGAGCTCCACCCGAAGCGTGCCGCCCTGGTCGCCGAGCGGAATGGGCTCGGCGAGGCTGCCGTGTGTTTCTCGAAGCTCGTCAAGAATGCGGAGCGATTGACGCGCGAAGTACCCAAGTTCGGAGTGGTGCCGCTTCCCCTCGAGCTCCGTGATCACGACGATCGGGAGCACAACGTGGTGCTCCGCGAATCGAAAGATCGAGTGGGGGTCCGCCAGCACAACGGACGTGTCAAGAACATAGGTAAGCGGCGCGTTCATGGTCTCTCGCTTTCGAAGTCCTTCCGGTCACCCACGACCGGCTATCGCTTCGATCCTCGCACCGCATTTCTTCACTCAATTGACGTGGCGCGCCGTGCAAGCAAGACGGTCACCGAGCCTTCACCCTCGCGTTACCCGGGAATTCGCAGCGCGCGTTCGGCGGCGCAGACTCAGGCACCGAATCGGCGCTCGCGACCGGCGAACTCTTCGAGTGCAGCATCGAAGTCGGCGCGCGTGAAGTCGGGCCACAGCGCGTCACAAAATACAAGCTCCGAATGCACGGATTGCCACAGGAGAAAACCCGAAAGGCGCTGCTCACCGGAGGTGCGAATGATCAGGTCAGGAGCACTTTGACCGGACGTATAGAGGTGGGATCCGACGCCACCTTCGCTCACGGCGCTGCGAAGGCTCTCGAGGTCTCCCCCGCGAGCGATTTCCTCGTCGATCAAGGCATGGACGGCATCGACAATCTCGCGCCTTCCGCCGTAGCCGATCGCGAGATTGACCTCGAAGGTCGCTCGCTCCGTGGCGCCCTCCGCGGGACGTTCCGCAGGGTTCAGCGAGCGAAGTCGCTCGACGAGAGCGGCGGGGAGCATGCGATCGGCACCGAGGAGGCGAAGTGGATATCCTTTGTTCGCCACCGCGCTCACGAGGTCGGTGATGATGTCAAAAAGCTCTGCAAGCTCGGGTTCGGGACGGCGGAAGTTATCGGTTGAGAGCAGCCACAGAGTAAAAGTTTCAACGCCGCTTTCACGCGCCCATTCGATCGCCTCGAGCACGACCGAGGCGCCTGCGCGATGCCCTTCGGAAACATCGAGGCCCTTCGCTTTTGCCCAACGGCGATTCCCATCGAGAATGACGCCGACATGGCGCGGCCTGCGCTCCGCGGAAGGTGCGGAGGGCTGCGAAGCGTCGGCTGGTCTCGAAGAAGTCACGTTCACCATTGTGACAGGCCCGAGACCGCGCTCGAGCACACACCCGGGCATTCCCACGACTCCTTCACAAAAATCGCTGCGGCAGCTCGCAATCTGGTACACCACAGTGACACCTACGCCACCGTAAGTTACGCTACCGTTATGAGCACTGACCAGCGAAACACGCAGCGAGGCGAAGCAAGCGTCGGAACCTCCAACGCGCCCACCTCACACGAAGCTGTCCCTACCGCCGGCGGTGGCACGAGCGTTCCCGAACTCCTTGGCGCGTACGGCATCCACCTTCCCACGCTCCCCAAAAAACCCAAGCTGCGCGGAATCATCCACCTCATTGCCTTTCCCGCGGTGCTCATTGCCGGCATGCTCCTCATCGCGACCGGTTCCTCGCTCGCCGTTCGACTCGCGACCGTTGTCTTCATCGTGACTGCGGGAATGCTTTTTGGCGTCTCCGCGACCTACCACCGCGGTACCTGGTCGGTCCACGGCACCCTCGTGCTCCGGCGCTTCGACCACGCGAACATTTTCCTCATCATCGCCGGCACCTATACGCCTCTCGCCGTCGCCCTTCTCGATTCTCGCGACGCGACCGTCCTCCTCACGGTGTGCTGGGTCGGTGCGCTCATCGGCGTCGCGTTCAGAATTCTGTGGACGAATGCGCCGCGCTGGCTATACGTGCCCGCCTACGTCGCCCTCGGCTGGGTCGCGATTTTCTACATGCCCGAGCTTTACGCGGGCGGTGGCGCAGCCGTCATCGCCCTCATCGTTGCGGGAGGTGTGGCCTACACGCTCGGCGCAGTCGTGTACGGCACGAAAAAACCGAATCCCTCGCCCGCGTGGTTCGGCTTCCACGAGATCTTCCACTCATTTACGGTCGTCGGTTTCGTTTGCCACCTGATCGCAGTGTGGCTTTCGGTGGTCTAAAGGCGCTACGCCTCGTCGCGCGGCTCGGTTTGCGCGGCATCACCGTGAGCTGTTTTCCCGCCTTCGACGCGCTCGGCTTTCGCGGATTCCTCCATGCGCCTGCGCACATTTTCACGCGCGCTCGAACGCCGTACGCGCCTCGACAGATCCAACGCGAGGAGCAGTAGCGCGACGGCCATCGCGAGAAAAACGAAGAAGCCCGGCAGTCCCGGGGTCACCGTCGCCGTCGTCATTTCTTCGGTGCCGGGCGGCGTCGTTGCCCCGTCTGAAAGCAGAATTACCGGCGAAAGAAGCGCGAGAGTCATTGTCGAATCCCTTCAAAGAGGTCGGACTCCGGAAGCGTCACGCTGATTCGCGATTGGCGCAGCTGGAAATCCTCGGTCGGCCACACCTCGCGCTTAATCTCGTTGGAAACTGCGAAGAAGAAGCCATCCGGATCGACCTGGGTCGCATGGGCGAGTAGCGCGGCGTCACGCACTTCAAGATAGCGCGAAACGTTGATCCGCGTCGTGATCGGCCTTTGATCGAGGCCCTCGAAGTATTCCATTTGCGCCCCGAAGGGATTGTCGAGTGCATGCTCACGCATATACCGGGTGTACGCGATCATCTGGGCAGGCGGGAACAAGAGCTGGTAGTAAATCTTTGCAACGGCCCACGGCTCGCCAAGCTCCGGCATGTAGCTCGGATCAGCCGCGAGCTCGTAGGCGAGCATGCTGATCTTGTGGGTGTGGATGTGATCGGGGTGCGGGTATCCACCATTCTCGTCGTAGGTGAGCATGACGTGGGGGCGAAGCTCACGCACGAGTTTCACGAGCGGGCGCGCGGCTTCTTCCGGGTCAATGAGGGCGAAGCAGCCGTCGGGAAGTGCGGGAAGAGGGTCACCCTCGGGAAGGCCGGAGTCGATGTAGCCGAGCCACACTTGGTTAATGCCGAGGATCTCGCGGGCGCGATCCATCTCCCGATGTCGAACGGCGCTCAAATCTGCATTCGCCTCAGGGTCATCCTTGAGGCGCGGGTTCAAAATGTCGCCGCGTTCGCCGCCCGTACACGTCACGACGGTGACTTCGGCCCCCTCGTCGACGTAGCGAGCCATCGTTCCGGCACCTTTCGATGATTCGTCATCCGGATGCGCGTGAACAGCCATGAGCCTCAAGCGGCACGGGTTCTTTTCGACCTCAGCTTCGGGGTGGCCGCCGTGATGCAAGAGCGCCTTAAAGGCTTCGTCGCTCGGCGCGATCGCGGCCTTCGGAACACCCGTCTCCTCTGGCGCCACGCCTGCACGGTAGCGCCCTGTCGTCATTACGCAAAGTTCACACACATGGAACAATGTAGGCATGACTTCCCACGAGCGCACACTTCAAGAACGCTATGGGGTGAGAAAATCCCCCGAAAAACGCCGCTGGGCCCTCGTGGGAACCGTTGTTGTCGCCGTGGGTTTCATCGCGACCGTGATCTGGGTTGCCTTCGCGTTCGTCTCCTCGCAATCGATCAAAACGAGCACACTTTCCTACACCCACCTCGATGATTCGCGAATATCGGTCACCTTTTCGGTCAATGCCGCCCCCGGCACGGAACTGGACTGCTCGCTTGAGGCTCTCAACTCGGTGCGCGCGCAGGTGGGCTACAGAGTCGTGCGCATCCCAGCACAGTCGGAGAGGCTCACCACACACACCGCCGACATCACGACGCAGGGAAAGGCCGTGAGCGGAGTCGTGAGGAAGTGCGAGGCCGTGCAGTAAGACGCCCGCAAAAGGCACTGCGACACATCGATCTTGTGGCGAGTGCCTCACCCCTTTTCGTGACGCTTCGCTGTATACTTGTACGACCACTGAGACGTGGTTTCGGAGCCCATGGCCGCCATGGGGTCCGCATTTTTTTTGATTCCAAGGAGAACCATGAGCGAACCCAACCAGGGCACCTGGCTCACTCAGGACGCCTACGACCGCCTCGTCAAGGAACTCGAGCACCTCGAGGGTCCCGGACGCGCCGAGGTCGTTGAGCGCATCGCGGCCGCCCGCGACGAGGGCGACCTCAAAGAAAACGGCGGCTACCACGCCGCACGTGAGGAACAGGGCAAACTCGAAGCTCGCATCACCGAGCTCAAGGCCCTCCTCAAGACCGCCATTGTTGGGGAAACCCCCGCGGATGACGGCATTGTCGAGCCCGGCATGCTCGTCACGATCACGATGGCCGGCAAGGAGCGCACGTTCGTACTCGGCAACCGCGAAATCGCCGAGGGCAAGGACGTTGAGGTGTACTCACCCGAGTCCCCGCTAGGCACAGCCATCACTGGCGCGAAGGCCGGCGACACAGTCGATTACACCGCGCCGAACGGCAAGTCGATCCCTATCGAGATCAAAGCCGCAAAGCCCTACGCGGCGTGAGCGCGAAAACCGCCGCAGGAAAGAAGGGCGTGGAGCCTCCCGCTGGGGAGTGCACTCCACGCCCTTCTTCTTTACGATCTCGACAGCGAACGATCCCTTTCCCCGTGGGATCTCGCGCCTAGTTCTTCGAGAAGAGGCGTGCCCGCTCGGCGAAAGCTTTCTTTTGCTCGCGCTCACGAGCCTCGAAATACGCCATAGTCTTCGTATCAATCCCGAGGGACGGATCGGGATCGCGCCCGTCGAGATAGCAGTACAGAGCATTGAGGAACGCGAGAAGCGGGATCGAGAAAAGCGCGCCGGGGATACCTGCGACGACCGCGCCCGCGGAGACTCCGAGGAAGATTGCGAGAGGGTGAAGCTCAACCGCTTTGCCCATGAGGATCGGTTGCAGAATGTTCGACTCGAGTTGCTGCACGAGAATCACGATTCCCAGCATGATGAGGGCGGGGATCCACCCCTGGAGCACGAACACGAGCAGCGTCGCAATCGCACCCGACACGATCGCGCCCACGAGCGGGATGAAGCTAAAGAGGAACACGATGAGCCAGATCGGCACGGCATAGGGCGAAAGTGCGACTGCCGAGCGGCCCATGAAGCCGCTCACGATATCGATGCCGACCATGCCGAGTGCGATGCCGGTGGCATCCACAGCCGCCACGAGAATCTGCGTGCGGCAATACGACGAGAGCGCTTTCCAACCGCGGCGAAAAGCTTCGTGCGTGACCTGGCGCGAATGCGAGGGGACAAAACCGAGGAACCACCGCCAGACGTTCCCGCCATCTGCGAGGAAGAAGAACAACGCAAAAAGGCTCACGAGCACGCCCGTGCCTATATTGCCAACGGTGGTCACCGCGCTCGAGGCGCCCGAAATAATGCTTGAGGAGTTCTTCTGAAGCTGGTCAAGCGCTTCCTGCTGAAGCTTGCCGAGGTTCCCGATCGAGTCCAAATCGACTTTGAAGTAGCCCGTAATGTCATTCCAAAGCTGAGTGAAGCCCGAAACTGCTGCTTTCGAGATTCCATCCCACGAGTCCACAAGTTGCCGCCCTGCAAGCACGAACATGCCCACGACGACAACGATGAGGCCCACGAGCGCGATCGCCGCGGCTGCCATGCGCGGAAGGAAGGTGTGCCGCGTGAGGAGCCTGACGAGCGGCTGAAGCATCGACGCAAGAAGGATTGCGACGAGAACGCTGATGAAGAGGGTAGAGACGATCCCGAAGCCCTGGAAAATCAGCCACAAAGCGCCGATGACAACGATGAAGCGCCAGCTCCACGCCGCGGCACGGCGAAGCCCCATGGGGAGCTCTTCCACCTCGAGGGGAAGCGCGAGGCTCTGCCCCTTTCGGCCGGTGGGTTTCTTAGCGGGAAGATTGACGCGCCTTGGCGGTTGCATATGCACTCCAAAAGGTGACTCTCGGCGCCCTCAGCAGCCGAGATCGAAAGTCCACAGAGTATCGTACCGAACGGTCTCCTCAGAGCAACAGCCGCGCATTGTCGACCACCACGCTCACGATTATCCGCGCGGCGATCGATACTTCAGTTTCATAAACGCTCACTTCTTGCCTGAAAAGTACTGGATTTTGCCCTGCTACGTTTATGACATGACTGTCATTGACACATCGGTCAATCACCAGGCCGAAGCCCCAGCCCTTTCCATGCGAGGCCTTCGCAAGTCCTTCGACGGCACGGAAGTTCTCCACGGCATTTCACTCGACGTGCCGCGCGGCTCGTTCTACGCGATCGTTGGCCCCAACGGCGCGGGCAAAACGACAGCACTCTCGATCGCCACTGGCTTGCTCCGCCCGGACGATGGCAGCGCTGAGGTACTCGGGACCGACGTCTGGTCGCACCCGAACGAGGCAAAAACGCAAATGGGCGTTCTTGCGGATGGGCTTCCGACGTTTGACCGCCTTACGGGGCGCGAACTTCTCACGTATGTGGGCCTCATTAGAAACATGGACATCGACACTGTCAATGCACGCACGCAGTCGCTTCTCGACGCGCTCGGGCTCGCCGACAGCGAGGGCAAGCTCGTCACCGACTACTCGGCGGGCATGACGAAAAAGATCCTGCTCGCGTGCGCCCTTATCCACGCTCCTCGCCTTCTCGTTCTCGATGAGCCTCTCGAGGCCGTCGACCCCGTGTCTGCCCACGGCATTCGCACCTTCCTCACCTCCTACGTCGAGGGTGGTGGCACCGTCGTGATCTCAAGCCACGTCATGGAACTCGTCGAAGGCCTGTGCACACACGTCGCCATCATTGCCGAGGGCGAGGTGCGAGCCGAAGGCACCATTGACGAGGTTCGCCGCGGCGGCAGCCTCACGGATCGCTTCATCGAAATCGCCGGTGTCGACGAAACGCAGGGGGATCTTTCGTGGCTGAACCAGTAAACGATAAAGCCCCGGCAGGCGTCGGAACCGAAGTATTTTTCGAAAACCTCGACCGGGAATATTCCCAGAACACTGGCAGTACTTCCGGGGCAACCGCCGAGAAGACGCCGAGCCTCATGCGAGTGCTCCCCAAGCTCCAGTGGACGCTGCTCAAGCGCAGCTTCCACAAGAACTGGGCCAAGATTATCGGGCTCGGCTTTGCACTCTTGTACGGAGTGGCCGCGCTCGTGTTCTTCACCGTCGTTTTGTCAGGCATGTTGTTTGTTCCCGCCGAGTCGGGAGTTTTTGCCCTTGTGATTCGCGTGACGGGCCTCGCTGCCGTCGTCGCGTGGACTCTCCTGCCTCTCTTCATGTTTGGCGTCGACGACACACTTTCGCCCGCCCGGTTCGCGCAATTCGGGCGGGGCCCGAAGGACCTCTTGAAGCCCATTCTCGTGGGCTCTCTCATCTCGGTCGGTTTCATCTTTACCGCGCTCGCCGCGCTCGTGACGGTCGTGCTTGAGGCCATTTGGCTCATCGGGGCACTCGTGTCAAACAACGGTGCCGCAATCTCCACGCCCGGGGCGATCATCGCCCTGATCGCGCTTGTGCCTATGACTGTGCTCGGGCTTCTCCTGTGTGTGCTCATCCCGCGCGCCATTTTCGCGTGGATGTCGACGGTCCGCATCGCAAAGCGTAAGAAGGAACGCCTCCAGGCGCTCCTTCTCATCGGTGTCCTCGTCGCCGTTTACGGCGCGAACCTGCTTCTCAACTCCGGCGGTGGGATCGTGGAGGGCCTCGCTCGGCTCGCTGGGCCTGTGTACGATTTCCTCCTGTGGACGCCGTTCGGTGCTCCGTTTGCCGTCCCCATGGACCTTGCCGAGGGACTGTGGGTCGCCGCGGCTATCCGACTCGTCCTGACGGTCGTCGCCATTTGGCTGCTGTGGCAGTGGTGGGGCCTGAGCTTCGCCGAGGGGCAGCTCCAGGCGCTCAAGGGCGCAAGCCAGGAGCAGGACGCCAAGGTCACGCCACTCGTGCCGGGCTTCCTCAGGTCGAATGCCCTCGGCGCCTCCGCGGGCCGTTCCCTCAAGTATTGGCGCCGCGATACCCGCTACTCCACGGCGCTTCTGATCGCGCCGATCCTCGCGGTCTTCATGCTCGCGATGAGTGTTGTCGTCGACGACAACGCTTTCATGGCGTACTTCGCCGTGGCTCTCGTGGCGTGGCTTACCGGCATCACAATCAGCAACGAGATCGGGTTCGACGGCCCCTCCTCGTGGGTGAATATTGTGGCGGGTATCGACAACCGTGCAAACCTGCTCGGTCGCTATGTTGCCCTCGGCATTCTCATGCTTCCGCTCGTAGTGATCGTCGCGATCGTAGCCCCAATTCTCCAGTCGCAGCCGCAGTACATCGCACTAACGTTGCCCACCGCGCTTGGCTTCGTCGCAAGTTCGTGGGGCATCTCGATGCTCACCACGGCGTTCCTTCCCATGCCCGCGCCTAAGCCCGGCACGATGAAAAATTCCCGCAATGGCGGCGGTAGCGGACAAATGTGGATCACGTTCCTCGCGACGTTTGTGGGCACGTGGCTTCCCCTCACGCCGAGCATCATCTGCATCGTCGTCGGTCTCAAGCTCGTTCCGGGGCTCGAGTACGCGGGGGCGGTGCTCGCTCTCGTGATCGGTGGCGTGACGCTATATCTCGGCCAGAGGTTTGCGGTAAAGCACCTCGATTCGCACTACGCGGACGAGTTCCAAAAGGTCCGGGCCTTCGCCGGCTAGTTCCTGGATTGCATAGTGGTTGTGGGGGTTTGATACCGAGCGTTCTTTCCGCCTCGCGGCTCTCCCCACCTCCCGCTCCCCGCTGTCCCCCTCCCCGCTCCCCTGCTCCCCGCTCCCCGCTCCCCATCTTCGCGGATTGACGTAGCTAAACGTAGGTAATCCCGGCTGTTCGGATGAGTGCGGGCGCGCCTAATTCACGCGCCTATCGGTTGAGTGTGCGCACGGGATACGGGCGTCGATTCCGACGCCTGCTTGTCTCTCTTTTCCGCTATTTCGAGCGTCAAGTGCGAGACTTAATGTTTCGTTTGCGGCGAGGTCAGTGTTTCGACACGCGCATCCGGGTTCGGCGGACCCATCGTGTCGGAGCCACGCTCCGGTTCTCGACGGTACTCCTCCGGAACCTCATCGCCTACAAGACGCGACTCCCGAAGATCCGAATAAACCCACCGCTTCTCACTCGCAACCTCAATGGTTCCCGCAATCGGCTGCCAGGCACCGCCATTGACCGAATACTCTCCGCTGAGTTGTGTCACGAGCGAAACTTCATACCACCCTTGGTGCACGTACCGCATCGACACGTCCTTCTCCGGATACGGCCGACCAGGAAAGGACGTCGTCAGCACCGTCCCATCCCCAAAGTCCCACACATACTTCACCGGCGTTGCTCGAACTTGCACCGCTTGACCGAGCATCTCCATGTCGAACGTCTGCACATCCGATTCCGCCCACGCGATCATGTCGATACCTATCGGAATCCACCCACTCGGCGGGCCAATATGCGCGACAAGTGGCTCGACACCGAGCGACTGAAAATCTGATTCCGTCACCACCGGCACCGCCGGCGCACCACCACCGCCACTGGATGATGGCGTCGAACAACTCGACCAACGCTCCGTTCCAAAAACAGGAGCGCCAGTGGACGGATCAACTTCCCTGCCAACACTCATCGAGGCACCTGGCGTCACGACCGAACACACGATGCTCTGCGCCAGGCACGCCGTACCGCCCATCTGCGCAGTAATGCTGCTCTTATCCGCCAAACACCCTAAATCCGAATCACTCGCTGCAGCCCACACTCGACGAGGACCATCAGTGACGGCGTCACCCCGAGCGCGCTTGCGATCGTCCGGAAGTTCCGATGTACCGCCACGGCCTACTCCTCGAAGATCTGCATCGACAACGATCGAACTGTTGTCCCCATCAACATCGAACTGAAATTCCGGTTCATCAGCCGTCGAGACGCTAAGTGGGAGGAGTGTAAAGACCGATAGTACGCACAACGCCAGCCTGGAAATACACAACGATCCGCTCTTCATCACGCTTCACGCTTTTCCCAAGAAGCTTTTGCGACTACCCACTTTTCCTCTTGCCAGTCCAGGAGGAAAACTGCCTCATACGCGGTAGATGGGAAATGTTTCCCCTGGCTACCTTGGCGAATCTCAACAGTTTGCCCACGCGTAAATTGCAAGACAACCGGGCTCTTCCCCTCGTACTGCTCGCGATCCGGCAGTCGTTCAACTGAATCGACAGTTATGGTTGCGGGACTCAAATACCTCAGGTCGGCCTGCCAACCATCAATTTCTGTGATGACTTTGTCACATCGTTCGCACGTCTGAAGGTCACTGATCTCCTTCAACGGCGCTGAGTCGCCCGTCGCGTAGCCGTAATACATCGCATCGATAAAGTATTGAGCGGCAGCCTTGGCCCCCTGCTCCGTTGGATATGTAATCCCCAGATAATCCCCCTTATCGGGGGCTTTGAGAGCCTCGTTCTCAGGCGGCAACCCTTCTGTACGGCCACCCGATTCAGCACCGCCTGAATCCGAAGCGCCACCCGCATCGCTGCCGCCAGCATCGCTACTGGACGAAGCGGCAGCAGCGGGCGCGGCAGACGCCGAACCGCCGCTCACTTGCTCACCGCCGCAACCCGCCAGCGCCCCCACCAACGCGACTATCCCGATCGCACCGAAAAGCTGCGTCTGCCTGCTCCGCATGTACTCCCCCTCCCGAAAGCCGACCACACTCCCCCGAGCGAGTCCCATGTCACATAGCAAACCATGCAGACCTGCCCGACGCAACGCGTGTTTCAGATTTGTGGAGAAGACCCGCCGTACGAGCCGTCAAATTCCCACCCTCCTATGCAGTCCGGGGCGGTGTCATCCGGGAGAGGGGCTTGTGCATGACGATGGCGTCGACCGGCCCCTCAGGTGTGCGGTAGTAGCCGCGCCTCACCCCAATCTCGCCAAAGCCCGCCCTCTCATACAGCTTCCGTGCGCGGGTATTGTCGCGCCGAACCTCAAGAAACAGACTCTCGGCGCACTCCTCGAGTGCCCGTTGTTCGCACCAGTCAAGCAAGGCACGTCCAATTCCTGCACCTTCGCGAACCGTGCCGATCGTTTGCACATCGGCGCTCTCACCCGCAAGGAAAATGCCCGCGTAGCCGAGGATGCCGCCGCCTTCGTCAACCGCAGCAACATAGTCTCGACTCGGATGCGTGATCTCCTCGAGCACCATGTCGATGCTCCACGCCTCATCCGGGAAAAGCTCGTACTCGAGGCGCGCGAGCACGGGGACATCGGCGCGTGTGAGCGGCCGCAACGACCAGGGTCCCGGTCCTGGCCGCGCGCGCGAAGGATCAAGCGGCCTCCCAATAGCCGGCATAGCTAGGCGGGCCGATCGCCGAGTCCGAGCGCCGACTTGCGGCGCTTAGGCTTCGCCGCATCCGCCTCGCGCAAATAGAGGGGCTCGGTTGAGGAAAGGTCCTCACCACGTTCTTCGGCGCTGAACGCCGCTCGGATCAAAGATCCCGCATCCGCATGGCGCAACTCCCCCGTGGGAGGCAAGATCTCCGGATAGAGGTGTGCGCCACTACCCACGAGCACGTCGGCGGCCATCAGACTCGAGGCAATATCGGCGGGCGCGGCAACACCGGGCTCAAACGTGCGCACGATGTGACGCGGGGAGGCGTCGGAACCTTCACCACTCACCTCATAGAGCGCCCAGTACACCTCGCGGCGCCGGGCATCGAGAGCGACCGCGATCGTTTTTGCCTCCGGGCACCGTTCAGCTGCCTCGAGAGCGATCGCATCGAGGCTCGGAAGGCCGATGAGTCGTGCGCCAAGAACAGAGGCGATAGAACGCGCGGTCACGAGACCCACGCGTAGACCTGTAAAGGGCCCCGGCCCGCGGCCACCGACGACGCACGAGATATCGGCGCGCGAGGACCCAGTCTCGTCGAGAACCGCGTCGATCATGTCGAGCAGCACCTCGTCGTGGTGACGCGCACGTTCATCCATGCGGCGCGCGAGGACCTGGCAACCGTCGGAAACCGCCACGCTTACCGCACCCGACGTATCAATACCCAGCGTTAGCTTTGCCATGTCACTCCTCGCCCTGCTCCGGGCTAAAACCAGCCTCGCGCAGATCAATGCCAATCCGCACGAGCTCTTCGCGCGTATAACGCTCCCCCACGAAGGTTACGGTGAGGCTGCGCTCCTCATCCGTGTCATCCGGGTCCTCATCGAGCGGCCCGCTCTGAAGACTTTCCTCACGATGCAACTCGACAATCGCATAGGAACTTGCGAGGTGCTCAACGCGGTCGCGGCCCCATTCGACGAGCGTGATCGAGGTGTCAAGGTTTGAATCAAGATCGAGATCCTCGATGTCCCAATCCTCGTCCAAGCGATAGGCATCGACATGGACGAGATCAGGGCCTTCCGCATTCGCAGGGTGCACGCGCGCAATTACGAACGTCGGCGAGGCGACGTTACCGCGCACGTCAAGCGCACGAGCGAAGCCCTGCGTAAAAGTTGTTTTGCCAGCTCCGAGTGGGCCGTCGAGCACGAACAGATCGCCTGCCTTCGCGTGATGGGCAATCGCGCGGGCCGCCCTTCTCGTGTCTTCCGCCCCGCGCGTGCGCACCGTGAACGAACGCGGTGCGGGGCGCTCCCCCTCGACGCTCCATGTGCGCTCGACCGGGTCGGCAGCAAGTGGCAGGACCACGCGCGGAACGCGCGAGGATACCGACGTCAGAATCTCGTATGGGATCGTTCCGGCTTCGCGGGCGAGGTCGTTCGCCGTCCACACACCGGGGTAGCGGTTCGGGTCGCCAAAAATGACGACGCGATCCCCGGGCCCGGCATCCGTTTCGGGCCCAAGGTCAAGCACGATCTGATCCATCGAAATCGTGCCCACCTGTGGCACGAGCGTCGATGTCGAACCGGTTTGCACGAGCACTTTGAGCCGATTCGTGAGCCGTCGATCAAGGCCATCGGCGTAGCCAATCGGCACAAGCGCGAGGGTCGTGGGGCGCCCAGTCACGTACTGAGCGCCGTAGCCCACGACCTGACCGGCTTCAACCCTCTTCACGAGCGAAATGCGCGAGGTGAGCGACATTACGGGGCGGAGATCCAGATCGGTCTCGATCGACGAATAGCCGTACACCGTGATTCCCGGGCGCACCATGTCGTAGCGAAACTCCTCGCCCGCGAGTGCCCCCGCGCTCGCCGACAAATGCCGAAGCGGAATCGGGCCCGCAGCGGCCTCGAGCCTCTCGCACATCGCGTCAAAGCGTGCGGCCTGCTCACGCACGCTCGCATCGCCCTGGACATCCGCGTTATATAGGTGACTCATGGCGCCGGCGAGCGACACGTGCGCGCTTTCGCGAATTGCCGCGCCGATTGCTTCGACCTCGCTGCCGAACGCGCCCTCTCGGCCCATCCCCGTATCGAGCGCCACGTGGATGCGTGCACGACGCTCGATCGAATGCGCTGCGTCGATCACGGCCTCAAGTTGCGCGAGGGAGCTCACCGCGAGGTCGACACCCGCACCGATAGCGTGCGGAAGTACCTCCTTGGCCGAAACCGGCTCATGCAGCCAGGCGAGAATCGGCACGTCGAGGTTGGCGCGCGCGAGGTCAAGGGCCGTTGCTGGATGGGCAACGCCGAGCCAGGTCGCGCCGCCAGCAATCGCCGCGCGGGCCGCCTCCACCATGCCGTGCCCGTAACCGTCGGCTTTTACAACCGCCATGAGGGCGATGTAGTCGGGGATCGCAGCACGCAACTGCGAGGCATTGTGCGCGATTGCCTTGAGGGAGATCTCCGCGCGATTCGGGCTGATCAGGGGATCGATGTCGGGTGTCAAGTTCATTCTTGGGGCTCCTCATCCCCGAGTGCTACTTCGTCACTTTCACCGGTCTCCAGTACGACCATGGCGGTCGCGAGGCCTCCATCGTGCGAAAGAGAGAGGTGTGCGAAACGTACTGCTTGCGCATTTGCGGTCTCGAGCGCGGCGCCGCGGAGCACGAGGTAGGGGCGGCCCTGCTCGGTGCGACGCACGATCGCGTCGTGCCATGAAAGGTCGCCCGGATTCCCGAGCGCCTTGCCAAGCGCTTCTTTCGCCGCAACGCGCGCGGCGAGGGACGCGAGGCTCAGATCGCGCTCCTCGGGGGCGAAAAGTCTCTCGCGAAGCCGCGGGTGCCGCTCGAGGCGATCCCCGAGGCGCTCGATGTCAACGATGTCCACGCCGATCCCCGCAAGCGCGTCGCCGCCTAACGGCACGAAGCTGCGCTCACGCGCGTGCGGGGGGTTCGACATGTTCCCCATTGTAGGTCGGGCCGTATGCCCGGACCCGAGTGCTCTACTCGACCGTGACAGACTTCGCGAGGTTTCGGGGCTGATCAACATCGAGCCCCTTCGCGGTTGCGAGTTCGCACGCGAAGATCTGCAGCGGGATGATCGTGAGAAGCGGAGCGAAGAGGGTACGCGTTTCCGGGTAGCGGATGACGACATCGGCGTAGGGCTCAACATCGCTATCGCCCTCTTCCGCAATCACGAGGGTGTAGGCGCCGCGTGCGCGCACTTCTTGGATGTTCGAGACGACCTTCGCGTGGAGTGAGTCGCGCCCGCGCGGGCTCGGCACGACGATGAACACCGGCTGGCCCTCCTCGACGAGCGCGATTGGCCCGTGCTTGAGCTCGCCCGCGGCGAAGCCTTCCGCGTGGATGTAGGCGATTTCTTTGAGCTTGAGAGCACCCTCGAGTGCGGTTGGGAAGCCCACGTGCCGACCGAGGAACAGCACGCTCGTGGTCTCCACCATCGTGCGCGCAAGCTCCTCCACCTGAGTGGAATTGTCGAGAACGTCCTGGATCTTGCCGGGAATCGCCTCGAGGTCGCGCATGATCGCCTGGATCTCGTCCCCGTAAAGATTGCCGCGCACTTGCGCGAGGAAAAGCCCGAGTAGGTAGCACGCGGCGATTTGACCGAGGTACGCCTTTGTGGAAGCGACCGCGATTTCCGGCCCCACGTGTAGGTAGATGGCGGCATCGGACTCGCGCGGGATGGTCGCTCCGCGCGTGTTGCAAATCGCGACGACCTTCGCGCCCTGCTCCTTCGCGTAGCGCACGGCCATGAGGGTATCCATCGTTTCGCCCGATTGCGAGATGGCAACGACAAGCGTGCGCTCGTGAACGATCGGGTCGCGGTAGCGGAATTCGTGGGCGAGCTCGACCTCGACGGGGATGCGACACCAGTGTTCAATCGCGTACTTGACAACCTCCCCGGCGTTGGCGGCAGTACCGCACGCGACCACGATGATCTTGTCGATCGAACGCAAGTGCGAGGGGTCGATATGCATTTCGTCGAGAACGATCTCGTTGTTCTCGAGACGCCCCAGAAGGGTATCGGCGATCGCCTTGGCCTGCTCGTGAATCTCCTTCGCCATAAAGGAGTGGTAGCCGGATTTTTGTGCGGAAGCCGCGTCCCACTCGATCGTGTACTGCTTGGGTTGTGGAACCGGCGTGCCATCGAATCCAATGACTTCGACACTCTCGGCGCTGACGGTAACGATTTGATCTTGACCGATCTCGACCGCGCGCTTCGTGTGGTCCACGAATGCCGCGACGTCGGAACCGAGGAAGTTCTCCCCCTCTCCGAGTCCAACGACGAGAGGGCTATTGCGCCTCGCCGCTACAACCGTTCCCGGCTCGTCCTCGTGAATCGCGAGCAGCGTGAACGCGCCCTCGAGGTGAGCCACGCAAGCGCGCATGGCCTCGGTGAGATTTCGGGCGCTTTCGTACTCGCGCGCGAGTAGATGCGCGACGACCTCGGAATCTGTATCCGAGATGAACTCGTACCCCTCTTCGAAAAGGTTCTTCTTGAGGGAGGCGAAGTTTTCAATGATGCCGTTGTGCACAAGCGCAATTTCGCCGCGTTTGCCGCCGAGGTGAGGGTGAGCATTGGCATCGCTCGGGGCGCCGTGGGTCGCCCAGCGTGTATGACCGATTGCCACGCTCGAAGTCGAGGATTCTTGCCCTTCAAGCCGGTCACGAAGGTTCTGGATTTTTCCCGACGCCTTGAAAAGCTCAATCTTACCGGCGCCACACCGGGCAATACCCGCCGAGTCGTAGCCGCGGTATTCGAGGCGGCTCAGGCCCCCGAGAACGACCTCACTCGGCCGAGTTGTCATGCCCGCGGCGGCGGGCCCTGCGTATCCCACAATTCCACACATGCCACAGAGAGTAGCGCTCCACCAATGAAAAAACGCTGCTCCACTCCCGCGCGTCACCGTAAACTTAAGGAATGCTCGAGCACTTGGACTCTGCCGCACCCCACGCGCACACCCCGCATCACGGCCGCGCACCAGTTGATGATTCCCACCTCACCCCTTTCACGGAGATCAGCCGCGCGGACTGGGCGAGGCTCAGCGACCAAACCCCGCTCCCCATGACTCCAGAGGAGGTCAAGGAGATTCGCGGCCAAGGCGATCCCCTCGACTATGCCGAGGTCAACGACATTTACCGGCCCATATCGAGGCTCCTCAACCTGCAAGTCATGACCGCCCAGCACTTGCGCAACCTCCGCCAGAGCTTCCTTCAGGAACACTTCCGCCGCACCCCCTTTGTCATCGGCGTTGCCGGCTCAGTGGCCGTCGGCAAGTCCACGACCGCGCGCCTTTTGCGGCTCCTCACCGCGCGCTGGCCCGAGACCCCGCGCGCCCAGCTCATCACGACCGACGGTTTCCTCTACCCGACCGCTGAGCTGAGGCGTCGCGGCATTCTCGAACGCAAAGGCTTCCCAGAGAGTTACGACCGTCGCGCACTCTTGCGCTTCATCGCCGACGTCAAAAGTGGCAAAGACCGCGTCGAAGCTCCCGTCTACTCGCACATCTCCTACGACCGGGTACCGGGCGAGCGCATCATCGTGGAGCGCCCCGATGTGCTCATCGTCGAGGGCCTCAATGTTCTTCAACCTGCTCGCCCCCGCGCCGACGGCCGCCTCGGGGTCGCCGTTTCCGACTACTTTGACTTTTCGATCTATGTCGATGCGAAGGAGGATGACATCCGGCGCTGGTACATCGACCGGTTCCTTACTCTTCGCGGGACGGCCTTCTCGAATCCGGAGTCGTATTTTCGTAACTACGCCGACCTCAGCGACGATGAGGCAATCGAGCGTGCAGGTCGCGTGTGGGACACGATTAACGGCCCGAATCTCAAGGAGAATGTGCAGCCTACGCGCGGGCGGGCCGATCTCATCCTCCGCAAGGGCGCGAATCACCAGGTCCACTCGGTTTTGTTACGCCGCATCTAGCACCCAGTAGTAGCCGCCTCATCAACCAGGCTGCTCGGCTGCTGCCCAGACCTCGCCGCACCCCGGCTGCTTCTGCAAACCCCGGCCACCGCTCCTCTTCACCCCGGCCGCCCTCCTCCGCACCCCTGCCGCTCCTCCTCATGAAAAAACTCGGGTCCGACGGCTGCACAGCCACCGTCGGACCCAAAATCTTTATGAAGAGAGCCGCCTTGTCCGCGGAACCCTACTTCTCAAGCGCGAGGCGCTCACGCACGACACCGGCAAGTCGCTCGGCGATGCTGTGAGCGCGTTCATCTTCGGCTGCTTCGACCATCACGCGCACAACCGGCTCGGTGCCCGAAGGGCGAAGCAACACGCGACCGGTATCGCCGAGTTCAGCTTCGGCTTCCTCGACGGCCTTCGTCACGACCGCGTCGATCTGAGCGCGGTTCTTGTCGACACCACGCACATTGATGAGGGCCTGGGGCATGCGGGTCATGACGCTCGCGAGTTCGCGCGCGCTCTTCCCTGTCTCCTTCATGCGCTGGAGAAGGTGGAGGGCGGTGAGCTCACCGTCACCTGTCGACGCGTGTTCGTGGAGAATCACGTGGCCGGATTGTTCGCCACCGATCGAATAGTTTCCGAGAGTCATCTCTTCGAGAACATAGCGGTCGCCAACTGCAGTCTGGCCGAGTTGGATTCCGTGCTCGCGCATCGCGAGCTTGAGCCCGAGGTTGCTCATGACGGTGACGACGAGCGTGTTCTCGGCAAGCTTGCCTTTTTCTTTGAGAGCAACGGCGAGGATCGCCATGATCTGGTCGCCATCGATGACCGTGCCTTCGGCGTCGACGGCGAGGCAGCGGTCGGCATCCCCGTCGAAAGCCACACCGATGTCGGCGCCGTGCTCGACGACGGCGGCCTGAAGTTGCTCGAGGTGGGTCGAGCCGCAGCCTTCGTTGATCTGGCGACCATCGGTGCGATCACCAAGCACGTGGATGCTCGCACCTGCACGCTCAAGAACCCTCGGGCCGCTTTCGAAGGATGCGCCATTCGCACAGTCCACGACGACGTTTAACCCTTCGAGAGAGACCTCGAGGGTCGAGAGGAGGTGCTCAACGTATGCGTCAACGGCGTTTTCGTACGGGGCGATCGAGCCAACCTCTGCCCCAAGCGGGCGGGCCCATTCCTCGTGGAGGCGCGCCTCAATCGCATCCTCGACTTCGTCGGGCAGCTTCGTGCCGCCACGCGCAAAGAATTTGATGCCGTTATCGGGATGCGGGTTGTGACTCGCGGAGATCATGACGCCGAGATCGGCTTCGGAATCCTTCACGAGGTAGGCGAGGCCCGGCGTGGGCAGGACGCCGGCGTCGAAAACATCGACACCCGCGGAGGCGAGTCCCGCGCAGATCGCCGCGGAAATGAAATCGCCCGAGGGGCGAGGATCGTGCGCGACAACAGCGCGAGGCTTGGCCTGACGTTCATCGCTTTCGCTCGCTTCGAACGCACCGAACTGCCCAAGAACGTGGGCCGCCGCAACAGCGAGTTCGACCGCGAGCTCCGCGGTGATGTCCTTGTTCGCAACTCCGCGAACGCCGTCGGTTCCAAACAAACGTGGCATGTGGTTTCTTCCTTGATCGGGTGCACTTCGCGTGCACGAAACTCTTCGAGTGTAGCGGGCGGGTTTTAGGTGACCATGAACTGCACGAGCAGGAGCTGAACAACGATTCCTAGCGCATATACTGCGGCGTAACCCGACGCGGTGCGCTCGTCGTCATAGCTGAGGTTGAGGGCATGCTCGAGGACGACCGATTGCCCCACGAAAGCTGCGACGGCCCCCGCGGCACGCTCGAGACTCACCCCGAGAAACGCTCCGGCAGCGGGAACGAGGGGAAGCATAACGATGAGCGAAGCTGCAGCGACTAGGGCGACTTTGAGGCCCGTCAAGGTAAAAACGTTCTCGGCAAACGAGGGACCCGAGATGACGCCGACCGCCGCGAGGAACACGGAGAGGCCGAGCTGGCGGATCGTAAGGTTCACGGGCCTTGGCAAGGTCCACAAAATGGGTCCCGTGTGCTCCCACCTTCCAAGAATGAGCCCCACGACGAGCGGCCCCGCCGCACTTCCAAGCGCAAACGATGAACCCCCGCCGATCGGGATGCTCACCAGACCGAGAAGGAGCCCGAGTGAAATTCCGAGGCCGAGCGCGAGAAAATCGACACTGTTGATGCGCTTTTCGCTGTCGCCGAGGTATTCAGAAATGCGGCTGATCTCTTCGCGAGGCGCGACGACGCGCACTCGGTCACCGAGCTCGAGCCGAGTCCAGGGCGAAGCGACCATGTCTTCATCACCTCGGCGAAGGCGCGTCACGATCGCGCCATAGCGCGAAGCGATCCGAGTTTCGCGAAGTAGCCGCCCCTCAAGCCTCGGGTTCGAGACGAGAATGCGCCGGTAGTCCACGGCACTCCGGTCGTCCAGAAGGCGGTGCTCGGCGCGTTCTCCGATTACTTCGAGAGCGCTCTCGAGAGAGTCGGGAAAGCCCACGAGCACAACCTCGTCGTCTTCGTGGAGCACCGTGTCGGTGCGAACGATCGTCATCATGCCGCGCCTCAGTAAGTACGAAGCGGACACCGTTCCCTCGCGCACCCCAGGGACGTCCATGAGGGCGATCGTCGAGGTGACGCGCACGCTCATATCGCGAATCTGCGCTCCACGGGGGCGGCCGGGATCCCTTCGCGCGGAAAACTTCGAGCGCAACCAGGGACTCGCCATCATGAGCGACACGAGAATCATGGGGATGATGACACCGAACGGGTAGGCGATCGCGTAGCCCACCGCGGGGATCGTGGATCCACCCGAGGCCCTACTTGCGGCAGCGAGGGCAGGGGTCGAGGTGAGCGTGCCCGTGAACGTTCCAGCAGTGAGCTCTTTTCCGAGGCCGGCGAAGGATCCGAGAAGGCTCACCCCCACAGCATAGAGTGCGTAGATTCCGACGGCGGCCAGCATAAGCCGGTACTGCTTTCGCATGTCGCGAAAGAAGCCATTACCGGCGCTGAGGCCGATCATGTACACAAACAGGGCCAGTCCGAAGGTTTGATACACGCCAAAGCCTTCGCCGAGGCGTGGGTCGAGCGCGCCAACGACGAGACCCACGAACAGCGCACCAGCCGCACCAAACTGGACGGGTCCGAAACGCACGCGCCCGAGCAGCGTCCCAAGCGCCATCACAAGAAAGAGCGCGAGGAGCGGCTGCTCGGCGAGGATATCGAGGACGACCACGGCTACAACCTTAGGCCTCTTGCACGGTTAACGATTGAAGGCGCCACCGTGAGGTGACGCCTTCACTGCAGCGCAAAGGGCTGATGAATCAGCGCTTCGAGAACTGCGGAGCCTTACGGGCCTTCTTGAGGCCGGCCTTCTTACGCTCGATGACGCGGGCATCGCGCGTGAGGAAGCCCGCCTTCTTGAGCGCCGGGCGGTTCGACTCGGAGTCGATCTCGTTGAGCGCGCGCGACACGCCAAGGCGCAGCGCACCGGCCTGGCCCGAGGGGCCACCGCCTGAGATACGGGCAATAACGTCGAAGCGGCCCTGGAGGTCAAGAAGCTTGAACGGATCGTTCACTTCCTGCTGGTGCACCTTGTTCGGGAAGTACTCCTCGAGGGTGCGGCCGTTGACCTTCCACTCTCCGGTTCCGGGCACGAGGCGCACGCGGGCAACAGCCTGCTTGCGGCGGCCGGTGCCGTAGCCGGGAGCGGAAATCGACGAGCCCTTGCCAACGGGCGCGTCGTTCGTAGATTCGGTGGTGTAGTTCGAGGCTTCGCCTTCGAACTCCTCAACTTCGGGGGTGGTTTCTGCCACTTGTTTTCCTCAGATCTCGTATCGGCGTAGCCGGGCTGGGCCCGTTACTGCGCCACCTGGTCGATGGTGAACGGGACCGGCTTCTGAGCCTGGTGCGGGTGCTCGGCACCCGCGTACACCTTGAGCTTCTTGAGCTGCTGGGTGGCAAGCTTGTTCTTCGGGAGCATGCCCTTGACAGCCTTCTCGATCGCGCGCTCGGGGTTCTTCTCGAGCAGCTCGGCGTACCGAGTAGCGCGCAGGCCGCCCGGGTAACCCGAGTGGCGGTATGCGAGCTTCTGCTCGAGCTTCTTGCCCGTGAGGGCAACCTTCTCAGCGTTGATGATGATGACGAAGTCGCCCGCATCCACGTGGGGTGCGAAGACCGGCTTGTGCTTGCCGCGCAGGAGCTGAGCGGCGTGGGAAGCGAGCCGGCCGAGGACGACATCAGTTGCGTCAATGACGTACCAGGAACGCTCGACGTCGTCGTGCTTCGGGGTGAACGTACGCACTCGTGCCTTCTTCTCTCGTTTAAGTGCCTCGCGACACCCATTTTTGGGCACGCAAGAACACGGTTCGAATGGACCGTGGACACGCTTCCTTTGGTTTAAAGCATGACCAAGAAATGCCGTGCTGAGCCGGTAACCCGGGTTTAGGGGCGGGTGTGAGGCTCAGATGCGTGTGAGGAGCCCCTTCGCGCCGAGCGTGAGAAAGCGGCAGCGGCAGAGCGCGCATCTATGGCACAACAGCCCTCAACTCTAGCCCGGATCCTCCGCAAGGGCAACGGTCCGACGGCTGCCCCTCCCTTGTTTTCCCTCACATTTGCGCGTTGTGGCCGCGATGGCACTCAGCAACCGTCGGACCTTCACCCGCGCGTGAACGGTTCCCCGCGTTTATCGCGCGTTCGAGATGCACGGGCCGCCCACTCAGACTCTTTGGGGTACTCAATCCTCTCGAGCGTGAGACCGGAGGGGGCAAACATGGGGGCGCTTACGGCTTCATCGCGCCGGGGAATCGTCACGAGAGCAGCCATCCATTCGGCATCGAGACGCCCCTCCCCCACGGCAACGCTCGCACCAACGATCGAACGGACCATGTGATGGCAGAAGGCGTCGGCTTTGACGACTGCGACCACGAGCCCTGCATCCCTTCCGGTTTCCGGCCGCTCCCAAGCGATCTCGTGGAGAGTGCGAATCGTCGTCGCGTCTTCACGTGGCTTGCAGAACGACAGGAAGTCATGCTCGCCGATGAGGGCACGGGCGGCAGTGTTCATTGCCTCTGCGTCGAGCGAGCGCTTGTGGAAGGCGACGTCGCGGCGCAAGGGGTCGCGCCGCGCATGCTCGTCACAAATGCGATAGCGGTAGGTGCGCGCAAGCGCGCTGAAGCGGGCATCAAAATCTTCACTGACGACGCTCGCGCGCCGAACGGCGATGTCGCGGGGCAAAACTGCGGCGAGGCGCTGGACGATTGAGTCCTCGCTCGAGCGATCACTCCTGCCCGGCATTCGCTGCCACCGCTCGTGGGGAATGTCGACGTGCACGACCTGGCCGCTCGCGTGGACACCCGCGTCGGTGCGACCGGCGACCGTGACCCGAATATCCTCACGAACGATTTTTGCGAGCCCCGCCTCGAGCTCCCCCTGGACTGTGCGCAGCGCCGGCTGAATCCCCCACCCCTTAAAGTCGGTTCCGTCATAAGCGAGGTCGAGGCGCACTCGCAGGCGCGGCGCTTGCTCGAGCGAGGAGTCGGGGGCTGTGGGCTCGGTGTTCACCCCAGAAGCCTAGCTGGAACCGCTAGGGTTAAGGCGTGAAAATTCTCGTAGTGGGCACCGGCGCGCGTGAACACGCCCTCGTGCGGCGCCTCAGCCAAGATTCCGTCCCTCACGATCTCCACGCCGCCCCCGGCAATCCGGGCATGGAGGCCCACGCGGCCATCCACGACGTTTCTCTCGGTGATAGCGCGGCCCTCACGGCACTCGCGTGCGATCTCGGAATCGACCTCGTCGTCATCGGCCCCGAAGCGCCACTCGTCGCGGGCCTCGCCGATGAGATGCGCGAGGCAGGCCTCACCGTGTTCGGCCCCTCCAAGGCGGCAGCCGAACTCGAGGGCTCGAAGGATTTCGCGAAGCGTGTGATGAAGGACGCGGACATCCCCACGGCGCGCTCGATCACCGTTTCGGATCCGACCGCTCTCGAGAGCGCACTCGACGAGATCAATCCGGGCGCGAAGGTTCCCTACGTCGTGAAGGCCGATGGCCTCGCCGCAGGAAAAGGGGTCGTCGTGACACTCTCGCGGGAGGAGGCGCTCGAGCACGCCCGCGCGTGTCTCGCGAGCGACGCCCACGACTCACGCGTGGTTCTCGAGGAGTTCCTCGATGGGCCCGAACTTTCGGTGTTTTGCGTCAGTGATGGCGAGCGTGTCGTTCCACTCGTTCCTGCGCAGGACTTCAAGCGCGCCTACAAGGGCGACGAGGGCCCGAACACGGGCGGCATGGGTGCGTACTCTCCTCTCCCGTGGCTCGACGAGACGGCCGCGATGCACGCAACAGTCGAGAAGATTGCCGAACCCGTCGTGCGCGCGATGCGCGAGCGAGGCACCCCCTTCGCCGGCCTTCTTTTCTGCGGTCTTGCTGCAACACGCGAGGGCCTCAAGGTCATCGAGTTCAATGTGCGTTTCGGCGATCCCGAAACCCTCGTCGTGCTCGACCGGCTCGAAAGCGACCTCGGCACGCTCTTGCATGCCGCAGCATCGGGGAGCCTCGCGGAAGCTGAGCCCGCGCGTTGGCACACCGACAGCTCGGTCGCGGTCGTCCTCGCAAGCGAGGGCTATCCGCTCGCCGCTCAAACCGGGCGCGAGATTACGGGTCTCGATCGGGTCAAAGAGGAAGGCTGCGCGGTGATTCACGCGGGCACAACGCGCGCTTCCGACGGCACCCTCCGCTCCAGTGGCGGCCGAGTCCTCAGCGTGGTCGCCAGCGAAGACACACTCGACAAGGCCCGCGTGCGTGCACAGTCGAGCATCGCGCACGTGCTACTCGAGGGCTCCCATTACCGCACAGACATCGCCGAATGCGCCGCTCACGGCGAGATCGAAAGGGTGACGCAGCTGTGAGTGTTCATGACGGTGGCGCCCTCGTGGAAGCACCCACATTTGAGGGTTGGGATCACGCCCTGAGCGGAAAGGTGCGCGAGCTGTACGTGCCACATGGAAGCACTCTCGAGAGCGCGAGCGAGGTTCTTGTCGTCGCGACCGACCGCATTAGCGCATTCGACCATGCGCTCACCCCGGGCATCCCCGACAAAGGGCGGATCCTCACGGCGCTGTCTCTAGTGTGGTTCGAACACCTCGAGGGCGTCACGGAGAACCACGTTCTCAGTGCGAGCGACGTTCCTGACTCGGTTCGCGGCCGAGCCCTGAGATGCGAGGCGCTCGACATGGTTCCCCTCGAATGCGTCGTGCGCGGGTACCTCACCGGTTCGGGTCTTGCGGACTATCGCCGCGACGGCGCGGTAGGAGGCCACGCACTTCCCGACGGCCTCGTGGACGGTTCCCGGCTTCCCTCCGCGCTCTTCACGCCTTCAACGAAGGCCGAGCAGGGCGAACACGACGAGAACATCACGGTTGAGGAAGCCCGCATTCGGCTCGGATCCGAGCTTGTCGACGAACTCGAGGAGCGCGCTGTTGCCGTGTACCGCTCGGCGGAGCGTTTCGCCCGCGAGCGTGGCATCATCCTCGCCGACACGAAGCTCGAGTTTGGGCGTTCGCGACACACCCGAAACATCGTTCTGGGTGACGAAGTTCTCACGCCCGATTCGTCGCGCTTTTGGGCTGCTGACCAGTACGAACCAGGGCGTGCGCAACCCAGTTTCGACAAGCAGTTCGTGCGCGATTGGCTCACCTATGGAAGCGGCTGGGACAAGAAATCCCAGGTCGCACCCCCACCCCTCCCAGACGCCGTCGTCGAATCAACCCGGGCGAAATACATCGAAGCCTACGAACGGCTCACGGGCGAGCGCTTTTAGGTCACCCAGGCGCTTGCCCGCCCCGAGACGTACCATGTGACCAACGCCACGGAGAGGGCTCTAGGTCCCATACAGATATAGGGCGCGCTCCTACGGTTTAACTACCAGCACACCTCACGAGCATGCGGCTTAGCCCCCGCCATGGAAGGAAGGCTCTCATGACTGCTGTGGAAGAAAAGAACGCCGGAGCCCAGGGCGAGAATCTCGACCCGTGGCGCGGTTTCAAGGCCGGCGACTGGAACGAGAACATCAACGTTCGCGAGTTCATTCAGCTCAACTACACCCCCTACGAGGGCGACGCCGAGTTCCTTGCGGGTGCAACCGAGAAGACGCTTCGCGTGTGGGACACCCTCGAGAAGAACTACCTCTCCGAGGAGCGCCGCCGCCGCGTGTACGACGTCGACACCGATATTCCCGCTGACATCGACGCCTTCCCCGCTGGCTACATCAGCGAGGACGACGACGTCATCGTCGGCCTTCAGACCGACGTTCCCCTCAAGCGCGCGATGATGCCGTTTGGTGGATGGCGCATGGTCGAGACCGCGATCAAGGAAGCCGGCAAGGAGCCGAACCCCGAGATCAAGAAGATCTTTACCAAGTACCGCAAGACCCACAATGATGGCGTGTTCGACATCTACACCCCGCGCATCCGCGCGGCGCGTAGCTCGCACATCATCACCGGTCTTCCCGATGCCTACGGCCGCGGCCGCATCATCGGCGACTACCGCCGCCTCGCTCTCTACGGCGCTGACTTCCTGATCGCCGAGAAGAAGGCCGCAAAGGACGCCGTTTCGGATCAGCCGTTCAGCGAGCACTGGGCTCGTTTCCGCGAGGAGCACGCCGAGCAGATCAAGGCTCTCAACAAGCTCGTGACGCTTGGCGAGTCTTACGGCCTCGACCTTCGCCGCCCCGCCGCGACCGCACAGGAGGCCGTGCAGTGGGTGTACATGGCCTACCTCGCCTCGGTCAAGAGCCAGGACGGCGCCGCCATGTCGATCGGCCGCCTCTCCCCGTTCCTCGATGCCTACATCGAGCGCGACCTTCAGGAAGGCCGCATCACCGAGACCGATGCGCAGGAGCTCATCGACGCCCTCGTCATCAAGCTCCGCATCGTGCGATTCCTCCGCACGATCGACTACGACCAGATCTTCTCGGGCGATCCCTACTGGGCAACCTGGTCCGACGCCGGTATTGGCGAAGACGGCCGCACGCTCGTCACGAAGACCTCGTTCCGCCTGCTCCAGACCCTACGTAACCTCGGCCCGGCCCCCGAGCCGAACATCACGATCTTCTGGGATCCCATGCTCCCGCAGGGCTACAAGGACTTCTGCTCGGCAATCTCGATCGAGACCAGCTCGGTTCAGTACGAGTCCGACGAGCAGATCCGTAACCGCTGGGGCGACGACGCAGCGATCGCATGCTGTGTCTCCCCGATGAAGGTCGGCAAGCAGATGCAGTTCTTTGGCGCTCGCGTGAATTCGGCAAAGGCTCTTCTGTACGCGATCAACGGCGGCCGCGACGAGATGAGCGGCAAGCAGGTCACGGAGGCAGGACTCTTCGAGCCCATCCAGGGCGACGGCCCGCTCGACTTCGACGAGGTCTGGCAGAAGTACGAAGAAATGCTCGACTGGGTCGTGGGCACCTATGTCGAGGCGCTCAACATCATCCACTACAGCCACGACAAGTACGCGTATGAAGCGATCGAGATGGCTCTGCACGACTCGGACATCGTTCGCACGATGGGCTGCGGCATCGCTGGCCTGTCGATCGTTGCGGACTCGCTCTCCGCGATCAGATACGCCAAGGTCTACCCGATCCGCGACGAATCGGGGCTCGTGGTTGACTACCGCACCGAAGGCGACTTCCCGATCTACGGTAACGACGATGACCGTGCCGATGACATCGCTGCGACCGTGGTGCACACGATCATGTCGAAGATCAAGGCGATCCCGATGTACCGTGACGCGATCCCGACCCAGTCGGTCCTCACGATTACGTCGAACGTCGTTTACGGCAAGGCAACCGGTTCCTTCCCCTCGGGTCACGAGAAAGGCACGCCTTTCGCACCGGGCGCCAACCCTGAAAACGGCATGGACAGCCACGGCATGGTGGCCTCGATGCTTTCCGTTGGCAAGCTCGACTACAACGACGCGCTGGACGGTATCTCGCTGACCAACACGATCACCCCGCAGGGCCTCGGTCGCACGAAGGACGAGCAGGTCAAGAACCTGGTCGGCATTCTCGACTCGGGCTTCATCATGGACGACGAAGACTGATCGTCTGAATCCCCACCAACCGAATCGGTCGGGCGCGAGCCCCTCGGGCTCGACCGATTTTCACCCCACATTTTCATCACTTCGATTGAGGAGAGAACAATGGCAGTCAAGACTTTCGATGAGCGCCTTCAGTCCATGAAGACCAATCGCGCAGCGAACAACATGGAATCGGGCCTCTACCACGCGAACATCAACGTGCTCAACAAGGACACCCTTGTCGACGCTATGGAGAACCCCGAGAACTACCCGAACCTCACGGTTCGCGTTTCGGGCTACGCCGTGAACTTCGTGAAGCTCACGCGCGAGCAGCAGCTCGACGTTCTCAACCGCACCTTCCACCAGGGCGCCTGAGACACACTCCTTCGCACGCGTGATGCGCAATAATGAGGCGCATCGAAGCGTTCACCTGTTGGGCCTGGAAGCTCCGGTTTCCGGGCCCAACTCTTTAGGGCGACCAACCCGGCTCGTGGCATCCACAGCCGAGCGCCCGCCACGACTTTGACGAGAGGCGATCCATGACCGAGTCCCAGGGCACGAGCATCAGCCAGGTTGACCTTCCGCTTCATAAGAGGCGCCAAGGCGCCGGGATTGAAGGACTCGAAGAAACGCATCTTGAACGCCCTGATCGCCTCCAGGCCGTGCGGGAGGGTGAGCTCGCCTCCATTCATTCCTGGGAACTCGTCACGGCCGTCGATGGCCCCGGCACGCGCCTCACGATCTTCTTTAGCGGCTGCCCACTTCGCTGCCTGTACTGCCATAACCCCGACACTTTCGAGGCAAAAAACGGCCAGGACGTCACTGCGGACGAGCTGATCTCGAAAACCAAGCGCTACCGCCGCATTTTCAAGGCTTCGGGTGGCGGCATCACGCTTTCTGGCGGCGAGGTGCTCCAGCAGCCGGCCTTTGCGAAGCGACTCCTTGAGGCGGCAAAGGACATGGGTGTTCACACCGCGATCGATACATCCGGCTTTCTCGGCCGCAACGCCTCGGATGAGTTGCTCGAGTCGGTCGACCTCGTGCTTCTCGATGTCAAAAGCGGCGATCCCGAGGTCTATAAACGCACCACCGGCCGCGATCTTCAGCCAACGATCGACTTTGGCGATCGATTAAATGAAAAGGGCATCGAGGTGTGGGCACGCTTCGTACTTGTTCCGGGCCTCACTGACGACTACGACAATGTCGAGAAGGTTGCCGATATCGTTGAGCGCTGGCGATCGAACGTGAGCCGCATCGAGGTGCTCCCCTTCCACCAGATGGGCACGGACAAGTGGGATTCACTCGGTCTCGACTACAAGTTGCGCGATACTCGCCCGCCGGAGAAGGAGCTCGTGGAACGCGTGCGCGAACAGTTCCGTGCGCGCGGAGGCTTTGAGGTTCACTGAGTCCCTAGGCATTCGCTAGAACCGCAAGGTGCGCCCATCCTCCGCCTCCGCATCCGCGGGCCAGTCGCGCACCTCGCATTCCTCGGGGGCGTTCTCTCGCGACTGTTTGAGGTAGATCGCACGCCCTTGCCCGGATGCGACGCGATCGTGCACGGGAATCGCCACCGAGGGCTTCACGATCCGCAGAAAGTCGATCGTTTCCTGCATCTTCGACCACGGCGCTACGACGGGGAACGACAGTACGTCCACTCCCATGAGATCGGGGTGCGGGACGAGGGAATCGCCCGTGTGCGCAAAAGTCCGCTCTCCCGGGGCCTCAACGATGAAAGCCACGTTTCCCACGGGTGGAATCGCGGGGTGGATCGTCGCGTGGGCCCCGCCAACTGCACGCACGGTTACGGGAAGTGTTCCGACGCTTGCCCGCCCACCGGGCGCGAGCGGTGTAAATCTTTCCCGGAAGCGTGAGGTCTCGGGGGCTCCGCTTAGCACGCTCGCAGTTTGAGGCTCGAGAATGATCGTCGCCTCGGGGTTGTTCTCGAAGAGTTGTTCGAGGAAGGGCGGGTGAGCGTGGTCGGGGTGCTGATGACTCACCGCGATCGCGTCGAGATCCATGAGTTCCGTAATTCGGGGATCGCTGAGGTTTCCGGGGTCGATGAGAATGCGGCAGGCGTCGGCCCCTCCCTCCCCCGCGTAACTGAGGAGCAGAGCGGAGTGGCCGAAGTGTGTGATGTCCATACCGCCACCGTAGGGCCGAAAGATGAGCATAGGCCGCACGGGTCGGTAGAATCGAGGGGTGCGCGGATCGCGCATTTTTCGACGACACATTCATGCCTATTGTTTTCTGGAGATGACATGCCCCGCCTCATCGTCGACGTGATGCCAAAACCCGAGATTCTTGACCCTCAGGGAAAGGCCGTTCTCGGCGCTCTCGGAAGGCTCGATTTTGAGCACATCACCTCGGTTCGCCAGGGCAAGCGCTTCGAACTCGAGATCGAGGGTGAAGTGACGCACGAGGTCCTCGAACGCGTGCGCGAGGCCGCAGGCGAACTCCTTTCGAACCCCGTGATCGAGGATGTCGTCTCGGTGCGCCTCGAGGAGGAGCAAGCCTAATGCCCGCAATAGGTGTAGTGACCTTTCCCGGCACTCTCGATGACCGCGATGCTCTTCGCGCGGTCACGATCGCGGGTGGGGAGCCCGTATCCCTTTGGCATGCGGACGACGATTTGCGCGACGTCGACGCGGTGATTTTGCCCGGTGGCTTCAGCTACGGCGACTACCTTCGCGCGGGCGCAATCTCGCGCTTCGCTCCGATCATGGACCGTGTTGTCGACGCCGCTAAGGGAGGGATGCCCGTCCTTGGTATTTGCAACGGCTTTCAGATTCTCACCGAGACCCACCTCCTTCCAGGCTCGATGATTAAGAACGCGCACCGCACATTCGTGTGCCGCGATCAGCCTCTCCGGGTGGAGAACAATCGCACCGCGTGGACAACCGCGTACGAGCAAGGGCAGGTCATCACGGTTCCGCTCAAAAACCAGGATGGGCTCTACGTCGCGGATGAAAAAACCCTCGACGAGCTCGAGGCCGAAAACCGCGTGGTGTTCCGATATGCCGAGGGCGCCGCAGGTGGTCCTATCGGTTTCGAGGACAACCCCAACGGTTCCTACCGCGGGATTGCTGGCGTTACGAACAAATACGGCAATGTTGTGGGGCTCATGCCGCACCCCGAGCACGCTGTTGAAGCAGGATTCGGCCCGGATGCTCCCGGTGAAGGAACACGCACGGGGGTCGATGGCCTCGGATTCTTCACCTCCGTGATGACCTCGATCCTCGACTAAGGAATAAGCACGCTCAATCGCTACTTCGTCGCGCTGAGAACAGTGAACGTGCGGTCGCGACTCACCTCACGGGTCGCGGCAAAACGACGCTCGAGCAAGGCGCGATAGCGCAAGTGCGAGTTATGCACGAGGAGCAGCTGTCCGCCAGGCTCGAGAATGCGATGCGCCGCTTCAATCAAAGGCTCAACGAGGGTCGCGTCCACGCGCGTGCCGTCGTGGAACGGCGGATTGAGCAGAACAAGGTCACATGATTCCGACGGTTGCCGGGCAGCCGCATCGTCCCACGTGACTCGCACATCGATCCCCGGCCGATCGATGTAGGGCGCGAGAGTCGCCCGGGTGGATCGCACCGCATCGAGGTCGATATCCGTTGCCGTGAGTGAGAGCTCGAAGCCACTGAGCGATGCTCTCTCGCTTAGGGCAAGCGAGAGCATCCCGTTTCCACAGCCGAGGTCAAGCACTCGGGCTGCGCCCCGCCCGAGTGAGGAAAGATTCGTCATCCACGCCGACGCTGCGCGCGCGAGGCTCTCTCCCCCGCGGTCGGGCTTCGCGCCGGAGAACACACCGCCGAATGCGGTGATCCGGCCCCCGCCCCACGGGGTCTCGCGCGGGCCAAGCGCTTCTACAGATGCGCGCGGCATCGACGCCTTGAGGCACCGGAACTTTCCCTTACCTCGAAGACCGTGAACGTCAGCAAAACCTGCGGCGAGAGCATCGTTCATCGAGCGCGTCATGTGCTTCGTGGCGCCGCCTAACACGAGTGCCATCTCGGTCTTAGCCCTGCTCACGTGTTTCGCGAGAAAGCGCGCGTTTTCCTCGAGAGCCGCGAGAGACTTTGGCAGCCGCCCAAGCGCGAGGCTTCCGCGGAACTCGTGCTCAGCGAGGAATGAGCCGAGGTCGAGCTTAGGGGAATCTTCACCGGCGATGAGTAGGCGAGCGTCGGACTCCCCGCGCCGCCGCACAGCTGAGCGTACCGTTGCCGCGTGAGCGAGCGAGACGGTGCGCACAAAGACCCGCGAGCGCTCCCCCGCTTTCGCAGTCGCCCACCCCGTGAGCGCACCCGAGCGATCGTCGAGCACGAGGATGTCACCCGCCGCGTCTTCTGCATGCTCGGCGACGTCGTGGGCGATGAGACGCTCGAGCGCGTCGGCATTCTCCTCAAGTGCGAAGGTCATGGCTTCGAGCCTACGACATCGCGCGAGGGCGGGAGTCGATCCTTTCGAACCTCCTCCCGCCCTCGGCGGTGCAATGCGTTGATGCTAGGCGTTTGCTGCGCGCGGCGCGCCGATGCCCGGATCGATCTTCGGAACGTCACCCGCACCGGGGCGCACGTCGATGTCGAAGATTGCGGTCGGGATGTACACCGTTGCGCACGAGTTCGGGATGTCTACGACGCCCGAGAAGCGGCCCTCAATCGGTGCGGCGCCAAGCATGAGGAATACCTGCTCGGGGCTCCAGCCGAAGGTCGTGAGGTAGTCAATCGCGTGGAGGCATGCACGCTGGTAGGCGAGCTGCGAATCGAGGTAGCGCTGTTCGCCGTCGAGCGTGACGGACGTGCCCGAGAAGGAGATCCACTCGCTGTAGCGAGGCTCCACATTGCCGGGCATGAAGATCGCGTTTTCCTTGACGTTGTACTTATCCATGCCACCGGGGATGACATCGACGTGCACGTCGATAAAGCCGGACATCTCGATGCCACCGCAGAAGGTGATTTCGCCGTCGCCTTGCGAGAAGTGCAGGTCGCCAACCGAGAAGTGCGCGCCGTCCACGTATACGGGATAGAACACGCGCGTACCCTTCGAAAGGTTCTTGATGTCCTGGTTGCCACCGTTCTCACGCGGCGGGGCGGTGCGTGCGCCTTCAGCCGCAACACGGTCGTAGTCGGCTCCGGTAAGGGTGCCGAGAACGGCATCCTTCGGCTCGGGCGGAAGCGCGAGCGGGGGCAGGCGATTGGGGTCGGTCGCGATAAGGGCGGCCTCGCGGTCATTCCACTTCTTGAGCAGTTCGTGCGAGGGCGCGGTACCCATGAGGCCCGGATGGATGAGGCCTGTAAAGGACACGCCCGGTACGTGACGCGACGTTGCGGTCTGACCGTTGAAGTCCCACACGGCCTTGTACGCATCCGGGAACTGATCCACGAGGAAGCTACCACCGTTGTTCTTCGCGAAAATGCCGGTGTAGCCCCAGCCCTGACCCGCGAGTGGCCCCTCGTCTTCCTGCGGGATCGGGCCGACGTCGAGGATGTCCACGATGAGAAGGTCGCCGGGCTTCGCACCCTTGATGTGGAACGGGCCCGATAGAGCGTGGACCTTGCTCACGGGAGCCTCGAGGATGTCCTGGGCGCTGTCGTCGTTCTTAATGTCGCCGTCGAACCACTCGCGGCAGTCGATACGGAACGTGTCGCCCGGGTTCACCGTCACGGCCGCGGGAATATCCGGGTGCCAGCGGTTGTGGCCAACGATGTCCTGGTCTTTAAACGATTTCGTGGAGTCAAGCGGGAAAAGATTCTTAGGCATTGAGTATGTGCTCCTTTGCTCGCCTACCCGAGGGCGTCAGGGACGCGGAAGTGCACGATGGCGCGGATCGTGCGACACGGGGGTGGGCTTAGCGCCAGGCGACGTGGGAAGCGACGAATGAACCTGGGGCTCATAAGCGCTCTTATTCGCCGAATCGATCGCGTTCGTCAGTGCCGGGTTGAGTGAACGCAGCGCGGGCGCGCTCACGAGGCGCTTCGCGGGGTTCTCGCACTCGGGGCACTGGCGTTCTCGAGTTGTACTGCTCATGGGTAGCAGGGCTTCGCTGAGGTGACCTTCACCGCAACGGAACTCGTACAGGGGCATGGCGCTCCTTCGTCCGCACCTTCGGGCGGTACACCTGCTGCACCGCCCCTCGTCTTTTCTGCGCTTTCACACTAACTCGCAGCTCATCAGCGTTCCTGAGATCTCCTGAACACCCGGGGCACTCACAGCGCTCCTTACGCCGCGATGAGCGAGCTGACACAACCGAAAAAACTGAGGTGCGCCGTGCGGTCAGCGGGCGTCGGACCGTGAAAATTGAACCCCGAAAAGGTGACTTTTTCGCCCGCCGGTTCTCCTCGTCGAGTCTCACGCTCGTAGCGCACCCACACGGTTGCGGGTAGGGGCGGAAGCGAGGGGAACTCAAGCTCCCACAGGAGCGGCGTACTCACGCTCGGGCGAATCTCGCTCAGGGCGCGAGAGCCCAAGAGCATGCCGTGAGCGAGCGGCCCCGGCGCTCCAAGCGCACGAGCGCTGAGGGCGCTCACATGGACCGGGTGGACGTCCCCACTTGCGCGTGCGAACTCGCGCCCCGTGCCCGCGGAAAGCCTCCACCGTGATCGCGGCGCGTTGGTGGCAAGAGGGTAATGCTCGGCCACCTCCGAATCGCGCTGGTTGCCGGTATCAGCGGAGCCCCGCAAGAGATAAGTTGAGACATCCGTCGCAAGGATTTCCCCACCGCGCGAGATCACCGAAACTACCTCGCACGTGCGTCCCTTTGGCGTGCTGCCAAGGGAGCCTACGCGCGTTTCAATGTCAATCTTCTCCCCCACGCGCACCGGCCTGTGCACGAGGAGTGAATTCTTGACATGAACGAGTCCGAGGGCTGGCAGCGGAAAGCGCGGGCGAGCCATGAGAGAAAGACCAAGCGGCTGTGCGAGAGCGTGAACAAAACCGGGATGAGTGAAGCTCGCTTCCGGCCACGGCTCTTGACGTTTCGGGGCGACGAGCCGCGAGTAGCGCATCGCGCGTGCCCGATCAACGCGCACCCCGCGCACGATGTAGCGAAGGTCGGCAAACGCCTCGGAGCGCGCAACGGGCGCACGCGTAAGAATTGCCGCCCATGCGGCAGCCGCGCTTGGGACGCGCGCGAGTGTCTTCGTCGTGGACGGCATACTCCTACTCTTTCATTCCCCGCTCTCTCGCGCGACGTCGTAAAATACAAGGTGCTGCGAACAACCGACACGGAGGACAGCCGCGAGCATGAACACCCACGAGCCAGACACCATCGAACGGGCACGTGAGACGCCAAACGAGATCCAGCCGTGGGCCGAGCTCGGTCTCAAAGAGGCGGAATACGGAAAGATCCGCGACATCCTCGGCCGCCGCCCCACAAATGCCGAACTCGCAATGTACTCCGTCATGTGGTCGGAGCATTGCTCGTACAAATCCTCGAAAATCCACCTCAAGCAATTCGGCCACAAGCAAACCGCCGCGATGAAGGAAAATCTCCTCGTGGGCATTGGTGAGAACGCCGGCGTTGTCGACATCGGCGACGGTTGGGCCGTGACATTCAAAGTCGAATCGCACAACCACCCGAGCTACGTCGAGCCCTACCAGGGTGCCGCAACCGGTGTGGGCGGGATCGTCCGCGACATCATCTCGATGGGCGCCCGCCCCGTCGCCGTCATGGACCAGCTTCGCTTCGGTGCGATCGACCACCCCGACACGGCGCGCGTTGCTCAAGGAGTCGTCGCCGGCGTTGGGGGTTATGGCAACAGCCTCGGTTTACCCAATATCGGTGGCGAAACTGTTTTCGATCCCGCCTACCAAACAAACCCGCTTGTGAATGCTCTCGCCGTTGGCGTGCTGCGCCACGAGGATATCCATCTCGCCTCCGCCACCGGCACCGGGAACAAGGTTGTCCTGTTCGGTGCGCGCACGGGCGGTGACGGCATCGGCGGCGCATCAATCCTCGCCTCCGAAACGTTCGAGGATGAGGGCCCCGCCAAACGCCCGAGCGTCCAGGTCGGCGACCCGTTCATGGAGAAGCTCCTTATCGAATGCTGCCTCGAGCTCTTTGCGAAAAAGATCGTGGAGGGCATCCAGGATCTCGGCGCCGCAGGTATTTCGTGCGCCACGAGTGAACTCGCCTCCAACGGCGACTCCGGCATGCACATCGACCTCGAAAACGTCCTGCTTCGTGACCCGACTCTCACCGCCGGCGAGATTCTCATGAGCGAATCGCAAGAGCGAATGATGGCCGTCGTCAGCCCGGAGAATCTCGAGGACTTCCTTTCGATCACCGAGAAATGGGGAGTCGAAGCCGCCGTCATCGGTGATGTTACGGGTGAGGGCCGGCTCACGATCGACCATTACGGCAAGCGGATTGTCGACGTCGACCCGAGGACCGTCGCGCACGAAGGCCCCACGTACGATCGCCCCTACGCGCGCCCCGCATGGCAGGACAACCTCGAAGCAGACCGCGCCGAAGACCTCTCGCACCCCTCGAGCCCTGAAGAACTCGTGGACCAGCTTTGGGCCCTCACGACTTCTCCAAACCTTGCGAGCGCCGCGTGGGTCACCGACCAGTACGATCGCTACGTCGGCGGCAACACCGCACTCGCCATGCCCGATGACGCCGGCGTGCTCCGCATCGATGAAAAAACCGGCCGCGGCATCGCTATCGCGACAGACGGCAACGGCCGCTTCACCATGCTGAACCCGCGTGAAGGTGCTCGCGCCGCCCTCGCCGAGGCCTATCGCAACGTCGCGACAACGGGCGCGCGCCCGCTCGCCGTTACCGATTGCCTCAACTTCGGCTCGCCTGAAGACCCCGATCGCATGTGGCAATTCGTCGAAGCGATCACGGGGCTTGCCGACGCCTGCCAAGAGCTCGAGGTCCCCGTCACAGGCGGCAACGTCTCGCTCTACAACTCCACGGGCGAACCCGGACGCCTCAACTCGGCGATTCACCCGACTCCCGTCGTCGGCGTTCTCGGGGTCTTTGACGATGTCGCTGCGCGCGTGCCCTCCGGCTGGCACGAAGCGGGTCTCGCGATCTACCTCCTCGGCGAAACCCGCGAGGAGCTTTCGGGTTCGGCATGGGCCGACGCCATCCACTCCCACCTTGGTGGCACACCCCCGCGCGTGTCGCTCAAGAACGAAAAGGCCCTCGCTTCGGTACTCATCGGTGCCGCAGAAAAGGGCCTCGCGCGCGCGAGCCACGATCTGAGCGAAGGCGGCCTCTTTCAATCGCTCGTCGAATCGGCGACTCGATTCGGCATTGGTGCCACAATCGATCTTGCGCCGATAATGGAACGAGACGGCGTTGACTCCTTCACCACGCTCGTTTCCGAATCACACGCCCGCGCTCTCGTTGCGATACGCCCCGAGGACGCCCCCGGTTTCGAGGAGCTCGCACAAAGCGCCTCGGTTCCCGTGGTGCACGTGGGCACAAGCGGTGGAGACGTCTTGGATCTCGCAGGCGTCGGAACCTTCCCCCTCCCTGAGCTGCGCGAGCGTCGCGCACGCACGCTCCCCGAGCACCTCGCCTGAGCACGTACGCAAGCCACATAGCCCACGTTGACCTTCACAAAGAGAGGCTGCGTGGGCTATGGTGATGCCGGAAATCCCCATTTACGAAAGTACTTCCCCCATGAACTTTTCGAAAACTCCCGTCAATCGTCGCGCCCTCCTCAAGATCGGCGCCGTGACTCCCCTCGCCGTCGCCGGCGTAGGCGCGCTCGGCATGGGCCTCGCCCTCGCCGACGGCAGCCCCGCCCCGAGCGGTGGCGATACCGCCGTAGTCGACCGCGACCTCGCCCGCACCAATTCGGTCGAGACACAGGGCGCTTCGGAAAAGAACCCTGAGCTCGACGGCAGCTCCGCCAAGCAAGTCGCCGGATACATCACCATGGCCGCAGCCACGTGGCCGGAGGACGTCGAAGCCCCCGACGCGGTCGAATTCCAGGGCCAAGATCTCAACACGGGCGAATGGGGCGATTGGCTCAGCGCTGAAATCTTGACGGACATCGCCGAAAACGCGACCGACGCCGTCTGGCTCGGCCCCTCGAGCGCGGTCAACGTTCGCGCCTTCCGTAATGGGAAAGATATCTCCAATCAGCTCACCGCACACCTCATCACCACATCGGAGGCGGGCAGCGACGTGCGCCTCGCCTCGAGCGGCGGCGGTACCGGTATTACGCGAATCCTCCCCGCGACCGTCACGCCTGGCACTGGTGCTCCAACGTTTATCACCCGCAAAGAATGGAACGCCGGATCGGTAAGCGCGTCGCGGCTCAGCTACGCGAAGGAACTCAAGGCGATCTGCATCCACCACACCGGTGGCTCCAACAACTACACAAAAGCGCAAAGCCCGCAAGTCGTACGTGGAATGTTCTCGTATCACACGGCCACGCTCGGGTGGGCAGATCTCGGCTACAACATTGTGGTCGACAAATACGGCCAGATCTTCGAAGGGCGCAGCGGCGGACTCCACCGGAATGTTGCCGGTGCACACGCGCGCGGCTTCAACACCGGCTCGTGCGGCATCTCCGTCATGGGCGACTACATGAACATTTCCGTCCCCTCCGCCGCCCTTAACGCGATTGCGACCGTCGCTGCTTGGAAACTCGGAAGCACGTTCACGCAAGACGTCTACGGAAGCAAGGAATGGACGGTGAATATCTCCCGCGTCAAGCGCACGGGCACCTTCTCCTTACCGCATCTTTTCGCGCACCGCGACGTCAACTACACCGATTGCCCGGGCGATCGGTACTATCGCCAGCTTCCCGAACTTCGCAAACGCGTGCAGCAAAAGCTCACGGAATACAAGAACCGGTACCCCGAGCACTCACGTGCTTTCGTGAATGGCGGCGGGCGCAGCACTTTCGGCACCGTCACCCACGTTCGTCGCCGCGAAGGCAGCTTTGACGTCACGCGCCTCACGAGCGGCTTAATCATCACGGCGGGCGGGCGCACAACCGCGCACAGGAGCAGCTTCTCGCACGACTGGCAGCCAGCTTGGGGCCGCCCCATGGAGAACGGAAGCAGCACCCGCCAGCGGTTCGAAAACGGCACCGCATCACGCGCCAATGGCAAAGTGGCGTTCACGCCGCAGAAGAACACGACCCCTCCTTCAGCCGAAGGCGTCACCGGCGCGATCGGTGCTTTCTATGTGCGCAACGGTGGCGCAGCGGAATTTGGTGCCCCGCGAGGAGCGGAATACCCCGTGCACGGCGGGAGCCAACAAAAATTTGCCCGTTCTACCATTACGTGGAGCCGAACAACCGGCGCCTACGACACGCGATACGCCATTGGCGACAAATGGAATTCCCTTGGCGCCACGAGTTCCCAGCTCGGATTCCCCACGAGCCGTGAACGCATTCTTAACGGTGGGGCGGCGCAGTCGTTCCAGAACGGCCAAATCGTCTGGTCCCGCAAGACCGGGGCCATCATGATGACCGGGCCAATCCTGAACTACTGGAACAAGGTCGGCGCCGAGAACAGCTCTCTGAAATACCCTACCCGTGATCTTCGCACAGGACTTAAGGGCGGCGGAAGCTCGCAAGTCTTCCAAAATGGGATTGTGCTTCACGACGCAAGGAATAGAAAAACGTTCGGAGTACACTACGCAATATATAGCGTTTACGTGCGCGAGAATCTCGAACGCGGAAGTCTCGGATACCCCACGACCGATGAAATCGTTGTGAAGGGTGGCGCCTATCAAGCCTTCGAGAACGGCCAACGCGTGTATTGGTCGCGCGCGACCGGGGCTCACATTATCAAAGACGGTTTCAAGACCTACTGGCTCCAACGAGGTGGGGAACGAAGCACCCTCGGCTACCCAACAACAGACGAGTTCAAGGACTCCCTCGGGCGCACCGTCCAGGATTTCCAGGGCGGGCGCCTCATCTGGGATCCGAAGAGGCGTTCGGTCATCTTCACTCGACGTCACTAAGACGAGCAACCAACGAATTTTTCGGCTGTTCAATAGCCGCACCGAAAAACCCGACTGACGTCTCCAATAGAGAAAGCGGCCCGACACCCCTTCACAGGGGATCGGGCCGCTGCTCTATGCGGAGAGGAGCCGGGGATCAGGCCTCGGTGTTGTCCGTGACCTCTTCGGTGGTGTCCTCGGCAGCGGTCTCTTCAACCTTGGTCTCCTCAGCGGGAGCCTCCTCGGCCTTGGCGGAAGCCTTGGCTGCGCCTTCAGCTTCCTTCACGACTGCCTGCTTCGGCGAGTACTCTTCCTCAACAAGCTCGAGGAGCGCCATGGGGGCGTTGTCGCCCTTGCGGTTCTCGAGCTTAGTGATGCGGGTGTAACCGCCTGGACGCTCCGAAAACTTCGGGGCGATCTCAGTCATGAGAAGATGCGCAGCTTCCTTGGTCTTGAGCGTCTGCATCACGCGGCGGCGGTTCGCAAGATCGCCCTTCTTGGCCTGAGTGATGAGACGCTCAGCGAGGGGCTGAACGCGCTTCGCGCGAGTGTGCGTCGTGGTGATGGCACCGTGCTCGAACAGGGCGGTCGCGAGGTTCGCGAGAATAGCTTTCTCGTGAGCCGGGGACGAGCCGAGTCGAGCGCCCTTAGTGGGTGCAGGCATGTTGTTTCTCCTCGAAGAAAAAGATGGAAATCAGAACTGCTCGCCGAACTCGTCGTCGCCGTACGAGTCAAGAACAGAAGAAGGATCAAAACCGGCAGGGGAATCCTTGAGCGAGAGACCGAGCTCTGCGAGCTTCGCCTTGACCTCGTCAATAGACTTCTGGCCGAAATTGCGGATGTCGAGCAAATCCGCCTCCGAGCGGTTGGTGAGTTCACCAACGGTGTATACACCCTCGCGCATGAGGCAGTTGTACGAACGAACCGTGAGGTTGAGGTCGTTGATCGGAAGCGCAAGGTCTGCGGCAAGTGCCTGGTCGGTCGGCGAAGGGCCGATCTCAATTCCCTCGGCTTCCTGGTTGAGCTCCTGAGCGAGGCCGAAGAGCTCCACGAGGGTCTTGCCAGCCGAAGCAATCGCATCGCGAGGAGCAATCGCCTGCTTCGTTTCGACATCAATGATGAGTCGATCGAAGTCAGTGCGTTGCTCCACACGAGTGGCCTCAACCTTGTAGGTCACCTTGAGAACGGGCGAATAGATCGAATCAACCGGAATACGGCCAATCTCGCTCTCGGCTCCCTTGTTCTGTTGAGCCGAAACGTAGCCGCGGCCACGCTCAACGATCAGCTCGACCTCGAGGCGACCCTTCGAGTTGAGGGTAGCGATGTGAAGATCAGGGTTGTGGATCTCGACGCCTGCCGGAGGGGTAATATCGGCGGCGGTCACGACGCCCTCTCCCTCCTTGCGCAGGTACATGACGACCGGCTCGTCGTTCTCTGACGACACCACGAGGTTCTTGATGTTCAGGATGAGCTCGGTGACGTCTTCTTTCACGCCAGGAACGGTCGAGAATTCGTGAAGAACGCCATCGATGCGGATCGACGTCACTGCTGCGCCCGGGATGGACGAGAGCAGTGTGCGGCGCAGCGAGTTACCGAGCGTGTAGCCGAAGCCCGGCTCGAGAGGCTCGATGACGAACCGTGAACGGTAGTCAGAAACGACCTCTTCGGTCAGCGTGGGGCGCTGTGCAATGAGCACGTTGTGTCCTTTCTTGGAACGTCCGCTATATGACGTTCGCGGTGGCGGTACGACACTGATGGATGACGGTTATCGTTTCGCGCACCCGAGCAATGCTCAGTTGCGACGACGCTTCGGCGGGCGAACGCCGTTGTGGGGCTGCGGGGTGACGTCCTGAATCGAACCGACCTCGAGACCCGCTGCGGTGAGCGAACGGATCGCGGTCTCGCGGCCCGAGCCCGGGCCCTTGACAAAGACGTCAACCTTCTTGAGGCCATGCTCCTGGGCGCGGCGAGCAGCAGCTTCGGCAGCCATCTGCGCCGCGTAGGGCGTGGACTTGCGCGAGCCCTTGAACCCAACCTGGCCCGAGGACGCCCACGAGATCACAGCACCGCTCGGGTCAGTGATCGACACGATGGTGTTGTTGAAGGTGCTCTTGATGTGTGCTTGGCCGTTAACGACGTTCTTCTTGTCTTTGCGGCGTGGCTTACGCGCCGCAGCGGCCTGTCGTGACTTGGGAGGCATATGCCAAAACTCCTTGAGTTCGTGAAAGGTGATCGATACGGGTCAGCGCACTGCGCTGCCCGTGGAGTAACTGCGGCTCAGCGAGTGGCCTTCTTCTTGGCGGCCACGGTACGCTTCGGGCCCTTGCGGGTGCGGGCATTGGTCTTGGTGCGCTGACCGCGAACCGGAAGACCACGGCGGTGACGAATGCCGGCATACGAGCCAATCTCGATCTTGCGGCGAATGTCTGCTGCGACCTCGCGTCGCAGGTCACCTTCGACCTGGTAGTTTTCTTCGATGTAGTCGCGCAGCTTCACGAGGTCCTCATCGGAAACCTGGTGGACGCGCTGGTTGCCGTCAACGCCGGTAGCGTTGAGAGCTTCAATTGCGCGGGTGCGACCCACGCCGTAAATGTACGTCAAGGCGACTTCCAGGCGCTTTTCGCGCGGGAGGTCAACGCCAACGAGACGTGCCATGAGCAGTTCTCCTACTTTTCTCAGGGGCCTGATCCAGCATGCCGCTCCCGTGTGTAGGGTGCGCCGCGGCCCCTGGCCCGCGGGTGATCCTCGAGATGAGGTTCATGCTGTCTCTTTACTTATAAGGTGCGGCATGTGCCGCGGGTTGCCTCCTGCTGGGAGGCGATGCACTCAGCCCTGCCGCTGCTTGTGGCGCGGGTTCGTGCAGATAACCATGACACGCGAGTGGCGACGAATCACCCTGCAGTTGTCACAGATGCGCTTCACGCTGGGGTAAACCTTCATGATGCCCTTCTACAGTTGATCTGCTCTCGGCCCTTGAAGGCGTGAGAGCATAGCTGACCGCGTGCGCGGTCCGGCCTACTTGTATCGGTAAACGATGCGGCCCTTTTCAAGGTCGTACGGGCTGAGCTCCACCACGACGCGATCCTCAGGGAGAATCCTGATGTAGTGCTGGCGCATCTTGCCCGAGATATGAGCGAGTACTTTGTGGCCGTTGTCCAGCTCAACGCGGAAGCGCGCGTTTGCAAGCGCTTCGGTCACGGTGCCCTCGACTTCGATCACGCCGTCTTTTTTCGCCATAGTCTCTACTGTCCCTCTGCCCCGAGCGGGGTCTGGTTTCGCATGTGCTACCTTCGAGCGCGTGCTTTCGCGGGCAGCGAACCGCTCGAATTAACGGCGGTAGCCCAAAAACACACTCGGTTGTCTATCGTACACGCGCGAGGGTGCCGAGATAAGTGGCTTTGCGCGTGGGTTCGCTCACCTTCCGGTGGCGGTATGGGAATCCGACGGCTCCTGCGCCACCTCAATGCCGCGCTTTTCAAGTTCGGCTTTGCCTCCGTCAACCGCACTGAGGACGAAAATGCCCGATTCGGTCACAGCTACCGAATGTTCGAAGTGAGCCGCGCGTCCACCCTTTGTTGCCACAACGGTCCAATCGTCGTCGAGAATCTCAAACTCTCCATCGTTTTGGATCAGCATCGGCTCGATACAAAGCGCCATACCGGGCATGATCTTTGGGCCGCGATCACGGGTGCGGAAGTTCATCACATCGGGCGGCTCGTGCATGGCCCGACCGATGCCGTGCCCACCGAATTCCTCGAGGTGCTGGATCCTCTCCCCTGCGCGCTCTGCAACGTAGTCTTCGATCGCAGCTCCAATTTCGCCCACGCGCGTCGCTTTTGCGAGAGCGGCGATACCTTCCCACATGGCCTCGTGAGTGACATCCACGAGCTCGCGATCGGCATCGCTCTTCGCTCTCCCCACGATGTGCGTGCGGGCGGCGTCGGAATGCCAGCCTCCCACGATACAGCCGGCGTCCACGCTCACGACGTCACCTTCTCGGATCACACGCGTGCCGGGAATGCCGTGAACAATTTCCTCATTCACGCTCACGCATACCGTAGCTGGAAACCCGTGGTACCCAAGGAAGTTGGACCTCGCGCCCGCGCCATCGATGATGCCGCGGGAAATCTGATCGATGTCCGCGGTCGTCATCCCCTCGCGGAGACGGTCTTCGATTTCGTCGTGGATTCGCGCAAGCAGAAGCCCCGCGCGGCGCATCACCCCGAATTGCTCGGGCGTTTTCAGGCTCACGCGGGGCTTACGGCGAAACGACATTCGCTCTCAAGCTCCGAGGGCAGCGAGGATATCGGCGGTCACGGCGTCAATGTCCTTCATACCGTCAATGCGCTTCACGAGGCCGCGGCGCTCATAGATGTCGATGAGCGGGGTGGTCTGCTCCCCGTACACCTCAATGCGGCGGCGAATCGTCTCTTCATTGTCATCGCTGCGGCCCTGTTCCTTACCGCGCTGAAGGAGACGCTGGACGATGGCTTCGCTGTCCACGTCGAGCAGGACAACGGCGTCGAGTGCAACACCGAGCTTTTCGAGGATCCCGTCGAGGGCCTCAACCTGCGCTACGGTGCGAGGATAGCCGTCGAGAAGGAAGCCATTCTTCGCATCGGACTCACCGAGGCGGCCCTCGACCATGTCATTCGTCACCGAATCAGGAACGTACTCGCCCTTATCCATGTAGGACTTGGCGAGGACGCCGAGGTCGGTCTCATTCGAGACATTCGCGCGGAAGATATCGCCGGTTGAAATTGCCGGCACACCGAGCTTCTCCACGATGCGTTCAGCCTGCGTTCCCTTACCGGCACCGGGAGGACCAACAATGAGGAGTCGGCGTGCGGGAGTGGAGGCGGCGTTCATCGGACAATCCCTTCGTAGTGGTGCTGCTGGAGCTTGGAGCTGATCTGCTTCAAGGTATCGAGGCCAACACCGATAATGATGAGGAGTGAGGTTCCGCCGAACGGGAAGTTCTGGTCGGCGCCGAGAAGCGCAAATGCGAGAAGCGGAACAAGGGCGAGGATGCCGAGATACAGCGACCCCGCGGAAAGCACGCGATTGATCACGTACTCGAGATAGCGCGCGGTCGGACGGCCCGCGCGAATCCCCGGCACGAAGCCCCCGTACTTCTTCATGTTGTCGGCGATCTCTTCAGCGTTGAACGTAATTGACACGTAGAAGAACGCAAAGAACACGATGAGGGCGAAGTACACGACCGCGTAGGGCCATGAAACGCCCTGGCCGAGGACGAAGTGTTTGTGAATCCACTGCACCCAACCTGCGGTCTGGTCACCAAAGGAAGCGATGAGCTGAGGCAAGGCAAGAAGAGACGACGCAAAGATGATAGGAATAACGCCGGCCTGGTTGACCTTGATCGGGATGTAGGTCGAGGAACCGCCCACGAGTCGGCGACCTACCTGGCGCTTCGCGTACTGCACTGGGATTCGGCGCTGCGACTGCTCAACATAGATGACGGCGACAACGATGACCATGCCCACGAGCATGACGGTCGCAAAAGTCAACCAGCCCTGAAGCTTGAGAATCTGACCGAAGGAGCCGGGGAAGCCGGCGGCGATCGACGTGAAAATGAGCAGCGACATACCGTTGCCGACCCCCTTTTCCGTGATGAGCTCGCCAAGCCACATGATGACAAGGGTTCCCGTGGTCATCGTCAGGATCATGAGCACAAGCATCCACCAGGATTGGTTCGGCACGAGGGGAAGATTGCACCCCGCGAAGAATGCGCCGCTTCGCACGAGCGTAATAACGGTAGTTGACTGAAGGACGGCGAGGCCAATCGTCATGTAACGCGTGTACTGCGTCAAAGTTGCCTGGCCCGCTTGGCCATCTTTATGGAGCTCTTCGAACTTCGGAATCACGACTCGAAGAAGCTGCACGATAATCGAAGCCGTAATATACGGCATCACGCCAAGCGCGAAAACCGACATTTGCAAGAGCGCCCCACCCGAGAACAGGTTGACCATGCCGAGCACACCGCCGCCGTCGCCACTGAGCGCCTGATCAGCGCACGCGGTGATGTTCGTGAAATCAAAGCCGGGGGTCGGCACGAACACGCCGAAGCGATAGATGGCGAGCATTCCCAGAACAAAAAGAAGCTTGTTCCTCAGCTCAGGGGTTCGGAAGGCGCGCACGAAGGCGTTGTCCACCAGGTTCCTCCTGTCGGGGTGGCCCGAGGGGTGGGCCAATCATGCACACGGGGCGCATTAGAGCAATGGCTTTAAGGCCTAAACAAACAGGCACCGCGACTCAAAATAACCCGAGTCGCGGCGCCTGGTCAAAGAAGCATTATGAAATTTGCTTCAACTCACGCCACAGTGATCGAGCCGCCAGCAGCGGTGATCTTCTCCTCAGCCGTAGCCGAGAACTTCTGAGCGGTGATGTCAATCTTCACGGAGATGTCGCCCGAACCGAGCACCTTGACGGGCTGGTTCTTGCGCACGGCACCTTTCTGGGCGAGGTCCTCGACGGTGACGGTGCCACCCTCGGGGAAAAGCGCCTCGATGGTGTCCAGGTTGACAACCTGAAACTCCACGCGGAAGGGGTTCTTGAAGCCGCGAAGCTTGGGAAGGCGGCGGTGCATCGGGGTCTGACCACCCTCGAAGCCGGCCTTCACCTGGTAGCGAGCCTTCGTACCCTTGGTACCGCGGCCCGAAGTCTTACCCTTCGAACCTTCACCGCGGCCCACGCGAGTCTTGGCGGTCTTTGCGCCGGGAGCCGGGCGAAGATCGTGAAGCTTAAGCGGGTTTTCGTTCGCCATGGATCAGTCCACCTCTTCAACCGTCACGAGGTGACGGACGGCATTGATCATGCCGCGAATCTCGGGGCGGTCTTCCTTCACGACAACGTCACCGATGCGCTTGAGGCCGAGGCCTCGCACCGTGGAACGCTGTGCGTCGTTACCGCCGATTACAGACTTGACCTGAGTAACTTTGAGCTGCATCAGGCACCTACCTTCTCTTCACGCGCCTCGCGAGCCGCTGCGCGACCCTCGGCCTGCGCACGAAGCAGGTAGCCGGGGGCAACATCCTCGAGGGGAAGGCCGCGACGCGCTGCCACTGCTTCCGGTTCCTCGAGCTGCTTGAGGGCCTTGACGGTTGCGTGCACGATGTTGATCGTGTTCGAGGAGCCAAGCGACTTCGACAGAACATCGGCGACGCCTGCGCACTCGAGAACGGCGCGCACCGGACCACCGGCGATTACACCGGTACCGGGAGCAGCCGGGCGAAGGAAGACGACGCCCGCGGCATCCTCTCCCTGGACCGGGTGCACGATCGTGCCCTGGATGCGGGGAACGCGGAAGAAGTTCTTCTTTGCTTCCTCAACACCCTTCGAGATGGCGGCGGGAACTTCCTTTGCCTTGCCGTAACCGATGCCAACGGTACCGTCGCCATCGCCAACCACAACAAGCGCGGTGAAGGCGAAGCGGCGACCGCCCTTGACAACTTTCGACACGCGGTTGATGGTGACAACACGCTCGAGGAAGGCCGACTTCTCTTCCTGACGACCGCCACGACCCTCGCCGCGGCGCCCGCCCTGGTTGCGGTCGTTGCCACGACCGCGGTTGTTACGATCCTCGTTCTCGCCCCTCCGACCGGAGGCCGCGGGACCATTGTTACGCTGCTCAGCAGCCATGTGAATCCTCTTCTCGTCCTATTTCCGGGGGGTGGTCACAGAGTCAGTCCGGCCTCACGTGCGCCGTCAGCGACGGCGGCCACGCGGCCGTGGTACTTGTTGCCGCCACGGTCGAAGACCACGGCGTCGATACCGGCTTCCTTCGCGCGCTTCGCCACGAGCGAGCCGACCTGCTTGGCCTTCTCGGTCTTCGTAGCCTCCGACGCGCGAAGGTCTGCTTCCATGGTCGACGCCGATGCGAGGGTGACACCCTTCGTATCGTCGATGACCTGAACGTACATGTGGCGCGCCGAGCGGGTCACAGCGAGACGGGGACGCTCAGCGGTACCCGCAACACGGCGACGGAGGCGCAGGTGACGGCGGCCGCGTGCGCGGACGCGGCTCTTGCGGTCACCGCGAGTGTGCTTTTCAGCGAAACCCATAATCACTTACCAGCCTTTCCGGCCTTGCGCTTCACGGTCTCGTCGGCGTAACGCACACCCTTGCCCTTGTACGGCTCGGGCTTACGAATCTTGCGAATCTTCGCGGCTGTCTCGCCGACCAGCTGCTTGTCAATACCCGACACCGAGAACTTGGTGGGGCTCTCCACGTTGAACGTGATGCCCATGGGGGCCTTCACGAGAACGGGGTGGGAGAACCCGAGCGCGAACTCGAGGTCGGTTCCCTTCGCGACAACACGGTAGCCGGTGCCCACGATCTCGAGCTTCTTTTCGAAGCCCTCCGTGACGCCCTGAACCATGTTTGCGATGAGGGTACGTGCAAGGCCGTGGAGGGCCTTGTTTTCACGCTCTTCGTCGGGGCGGCGCACGACGATCGAGCCGTCTTCAGCGCGCTCGACGCTGAGAGGCTCCGGCACCTCGTACTGAAGCTCGCCCTTCGGGCCAGCGATCTGGACGTGCTGGCCGTCGATAGTCACACCAGTGACGGAAGCCGGTACGGAAACCGGACGAAGTCCAATGCGGGACATTACGGTTCTCCTTTCCGGTTACCAGACGTAGGCGAGGACTTCCCCACCCACACCCTTCTTCGTGGCCTGCTTGTCGGTGAGGAGACCGGAGGACGTGGACAGAATCGCCACGCCGAGGCCGCCAAGCACCTTGGGCAGGTTGGTGGACTTTGCGTATACGCGAAGGCCGGGCTTCGAGACACGGCGAACGCCGGAGATCGCGCGCTCGCGATCGTCGGTGTACTTGAGTTCGATGACGAGGTTCTTACCAACCTCGGCTTCTTCCTCGTGCCAGTCCTTGATGTACCCCTCGGCCTTCAGAATCTCCGCGATGCGGGACTTGAGGTTCGAGTACGGCATGGTCACGGAATCGTGGAACGCGGTGTTGGCGTTCCGGATTCGCGTGAGCATATCCGCGATCGGATCAGTCATTGTCATGTCGAATGCTTCTTTCTCACCGTGGTTTCCCTCGCAAGGAACGGGGACCTGTGGCGATAGTCCTTACCAGCTGCTCTTGGTGACGCCGGGCAGTTCACCGCGGTGGGCCATCTCGCGAAGGCACACGCGGCAAAGACCGAACTTGCGGTACACCGAGTGCGGGCGGCCGCACTTCTGGCACCGGGTGTAGGCGCGCACAGCGAACTTGGGCTTGCGCTGCTGCTTGTTCTTTAGCGCTGTCTTGGCCATATCAGTTCTCCTTGAAGGGGAAGCCGAGCGCACGAAGCAGCGCACGTCCCTCGTCGTCGGTCTTGGCGGTGGTCACCACGGTGATGTCCATGCCTCGAACGCGGTCGATCTTGTCAGGGTCGATCTCATGGAACATGACCTGTTCGGTGAGACCGAAGGTGTAGTTGCCGTTGCCGTCGAACTGCTTCGGCGAGAGGCCGCGGAAGTCGCGGATACGCGGAAGCGCGGTCGAAAGCAGTCGGTCGAGGAACTCCCACATACGGTTGCCGCGAAGGGTTGTGTGGCAGCCGATGGCCTGCCCCTCACGAAGCTTGAACTGGGCAATCGACTTGCGGGCGCGCGTCACCTGAGGCTTCTGGCCGGTGATCGCGGTGAGATCCGCAATAGCACCGTCGATGACCTTCGAGTCACGTGCGGCATCGCCGACACCCATGTTCACGACGATCTTGGTAAGACCGGGAATGAGCATCGGGTTGGCGTAGTTGAACTCGCTCTGGAGCGAGTCCTTGATTTCTTCGCGGTACTTGGTCTTCAGGCGCGGGGTGGTCGTCTCGGTCATCAGATGTCCTTCCCGGTGCGCTTCGAGTAACGCACACGAATGGTCTTCGTGCGGCCGTCCTCGAGCTCGACCTTCTCTTCACGGAAACCCACGCGAGTCGGCTTGCCGTCGTCAGCCACGAGGGCGACGTTCGAGATGTGGATCGGGGCTTCGACCTGCTCGATGCCGCCGGCCTGGCCGTTGTAGCCGGGCTTGTTGTGGCGGGTGATGCGGTTGACACCCTCGACGAGCACGCGCTGGGTGTCGGGGAACACCTGGAGTACGCGGCCCTGCTTGCCCTTGTCGCCTGCGGCGAGCTCGCCCTTGCCCTTTTCGGCGCGGGTTTCGTTGCGCTTGGCGATCTTGTCTGCGTCGCTCGTGCGACCGGTGATGACCTGAACGAGGTCACCCTTCTTAATCTTCATGCTCATGTCACAGCACCTCCGGTGCCAGCGAGATGATCTTCATGAACCGGCGATCACGCAGCTCACGGCCCACGGGGCCGAAGATGCGGGTACCGCGCGGCTCGCCGTCGTTCTTGAGGATGACGGCGGCGTTCTCATCAAAACGGATGTATGAACCATCGGCACGACGGCGTTCCTTCGTGGCGCGAACCACGACGGCCTTCACAACATCGCCCTTCTTGACGTTTCCGCCAGGGATTGCGTCCTTGACGGTCGCAACGATGGTGTCACCAATGCCGGCGTAACGGCGACCGGAGCCACCGAGAACACGAATGCAGAGGATTTCCTTTGCACCGGTGTTGTCGGCGACCTTGAGTCGCGACTCCTGCTGAATCACTAACGTTCTCCTTGCGTCTCGCCGGTTCTCTCGGCGTTCGCCTCAAGCCTTGCGGAACGGATATCGGACTTGTTTTCCACCGGGCCCACGAGTGGGCACAGCGGCTTCCAGTTCCCGGGCATCAAAAAACCCCGAGCCGGACTCAGGCACTGCCGAAAGGCGATGCAAGGTCTCCGGCTGGGCTGGGTCCCACGTGGGGCCCGAGGACCGGGTCCTGTGCTCAGTGGCGCGTCCCTTAAACTTCGAAGTTTTTCGGACGCGTTCACACAGCAACCCGTCTAGTTTACGGCACGCTCTCGTTCTTGGTAAGGGGGAAAGGGGCTCCGCTCGTGTGTGCTTGGTCTCGCTCGGCCAGGCTGTTGTTCGTGCGCTTGCGCGGAAGTTTTCGAACAGCCGCGGGTCCGACGGTTGCCGGCAAACGTCGGACCTCACGCTCGTGCACGCTGCTCGAGCGACGCCTTCGCCATCGCTCCCTTTGAGCGCACCGGATCCTTTCCCTTTCGCTAGTGCGCTGGCCCCGCGAACGGGAGGGTGAGGCTCACGGACGTGCCCTCGCCGTGCCACGACGTAAGGGCAGCCGTGCCGCCGTGGCGTTCGACGATCGCTTTCACCATGGGCAATCCGAGACCGGAGCCTTCTATCCCACGCACCTCGCTTGCACGGCCGAGCTCCTCCCACACGAGGGGGATGTCGTCGGGAGCGATGCCGAGCCCCGTGTCAGCCACTTCGAGCAGGATTCCATTCTCGAGTTGGCGGCCGCGAACCTCGATCGCGTCACCGGGCCTCGAGTACTTCACCGCGTTCGTCAGCACGTTTACGAGACACAGGAATAGGAGATCCTCGTCGCCTTTGATCGGCGGCAGTGGGCGCGGTGCGGTCGGGAGCGAAACGCTCATCGACCGCTCACTAGCGCCGGGGACTTCCCGCGCCGTCTCGATCGCGTCATGGACGAGCCGCGAGGGGTCTACCTCCGTGACCTCTAGCTGAGTGTGCTCAACTTCGCCAATCTTGCGAAGGTCGCTCAAGAGGGACGTAAGGCGACGCGACTGCGCGTCGATGCTCTGACGTTGACGCTCGGAGGGCTCGTCGGCAAGAGCAGCGCGGATCCCCTGGATGGGATTCTTGATCTCGTGATCGAGGCGCGCGATGAGCCGGCGGCGACTGGCAGTCTGCTCGGCTGCGGTCTCGCGCTGCGCCCGGCGCACGGCATGACGCGTGTACCACCACGAGCCCAACGCAGGAAGAGCCGCGAGGGTGAGGAGCACACCGACCGTGACAGGGAGCCACGCAAGCGCCATCGAAAAGTAGATGTGCCTTGTATCGCCGAAAAGGCTCCACACGAGAGAGGCGATGAGGCCGACGACGAGTGGAAGCGCGACCACAACGACGGCGTAGGTGAAAGGGTGTTTCTTCATGAACGTTCGACCTTGTGCGCGAAGCGATAGCCGAGGCTCGGAACGGTCTCGATATACGCGGGGGAATCGTCGTCGGAACCAATCACACGCCGGATCTCTGCGATTCGGTGATCCACGGCGCGGGTTGTCACAATCGCATCGAATCCCCACACGGTTTGCAGAAGCCTCTCGCGAGTGAACACTTCTCCGGGATGCGCCATGAGATATTCGAGAAGTGCAAAAGCACGCGGCGTGAGCTGATCTTCGTTGCCGCGAACGAACACTCGTCGAGCCGTGCGGTCGATGCGCAGCTCCCCCGAGGTCAGAGTCGACGAAGTACTGAGGGGTGCCGAACCCCGCGAACTACGGCGGAGGACGGCGCGAATGCGGGCAAGGAGCTCGTGTGGGTCGAAGGGCTTATTGAGGTAGTCGTCAGCCCCCTCGTCGAGCGCCGAGGCACGCTCGAAGCTCTCCCCCACCTGGGTAAGAAGAATGACAGGGAGCCACTCGTGCCGTTCGCGGATGCGACGAAGAGTCTCGCGGCCATCCATGACCGGCATCATGACATCGAGGATCACAAGGTCCGGCTCACTCTCGTCCAGTTTGTCGAGGGCTTCCGCTCCATTCGAGGCCATGCGCACCTCGAGGCCACTTCGAGAAAGAACCCCCCCAAGATGCTCGCGGATCGTCTCGTCGTCGTCCACGAGAAGGATGTGCTGGCGGGCCGGATCGGCCGGCTCCGAAGAACCGGCCGATCCGGACGCGTTCGGCAGAAGGTGGCTACCCGTCATAACGGATCTCCACGCGCCGGTTCTTGGCGCGCCCTTCGGGGTTATCCTCCCCGCCGCTCTCGTTGGGCTCAACGGGTTTCGTATCCCCGTGGCCGGCGACCTCAAGATTTAGGTCCCCGCGCGCCGCGGTAATCGCATCGGCCACGGCCTGGGCGCGCTCTTTGGAAAGCACGTCATTGCCGCGATGGTAGGGGATGTTGTCCGTGTGGCCGTCGATTTTCACGGTCGCGCCCTGGGGAACGTCTTTGACGAGTTCACCGATGCGCTTTTTCGCGGGCTCCGAAAGTTCATTGGACCCGTAGTCGAAGAGGATGTCTGAGTTCAAGGTGACGACCTTGGTGTTGCCCTCTTGCGTATCGGTGTTGAGGTCTTCGATATTGGTTTCGAGCTCGTAAATGTTCTGCTCAAGCGGGTAAGTATTGGGCTCGTAGGTCCCGATTTGAGTTGGGGGCTCGGGAGCTGGCGTTTCATCGCCGTTATCGGCGAGAGCCACGGGTCCCGCGGCGAAAACGCAGGTCGCAGCCATAAGGCTTACAAAATGACGCTTCCTCATTTGATTTCGACCCCCTTTGCGATCTCACCGGTTTCCCACAGCATGACGTCCATCGTCTTGACGTCTTCTGGCGGGGCAGCAAAGGTCGCGAAAGCATACGCCGTTTGACCGGGCATGATGTCGACGTCAATGAGCTCCGTCATCGCACGCTCTTGGTTATTGGTTGTCGAGAGCGGCCTGTGCTTACGAAGGTTCTTGGTGTCGATAATGAAGGGCGTCCACCTATGGCTACCATTAAGCCTGAAGAAGCTTTGTTCCTCTTTCGAGGTCGTATTGAGCTTGAAGGAGTAAAAGGCTGTCACTGTATCGCCATCGCGCTTGAGCTCGTGCAAGGACGCCGTGAGAGTGGCATTTGGATCGTCCTTGACAGTTGCGGCGGCCTCGGTCGTGAAGATCGGCTCGGGGTAATTTTTGCCGCTGGGATCACCCGCAATTTGCTGACCATTCGCGCCGCCCTGATCAGAAGCGCCCTGCTCGGAACCACCGGCGTCGCTCGAACCTTGCGCGGGATTCGCGCCTTCGGCGTCGCTTCCCTGGTTCCCGCCGCCGCTGTTGTCCGCCGGCGCCGCTGCACTCGTCTGATCCGCGGGCTTCTCATCGCTGCTGCCGAGCACGCCGAACGAACATCCGCTTGCGCCCGCAACAAGAAGGGACACTGCCGCAAGGCTTGCCGCGAGGCGGCGCTTCGTCATCGTGGTCGTCGTCATGGGGATTCACTCCTCAAAGTTCCGGGAGCCGCTTCTCGCCTCCTCGTTACCTCCACGCTATTGGGCGGATGTCGCGGCGGCGTTGCGACGCGGTACCTACTCTGCCATGCCGTGTCGCAGATTTGCGACAGCCATGGCGGGCGAGGCATATTCGTCAACCCGTGTCGCAGCATTCCCATACGTGGCACAGACAAAGCAAAAGGGGCCGCTCGCTCATGCGCGAACAGCCCCTTTTGCGGGAGTCTTTCGGGGAATACCCCGCAAGACTTACTTGGCCTTTTCGATGATCTCGACGAGGCGCCAGCGCTTCGAGGCGCTCAGCGGCCTGGTCTCCATGATGCGAACAAGATCGCCGATACCGGCGGTGTTCTCCTCATCGTGGGCCTTGAACTTCTTGTGCTTCTTCATAACCTTGCCGTACAGCGAGTGCTTCACGCGCTCCTCGACCTCGACAACGATGGTCTTGTCCATCTTGTCGGAGACGACGTAGCCGCGCTGAGTCTTGCGGTACGGACGCTCTTCAGCGACCTGCTTTTCGTTCATTACCTAACCTCGCTCGTTCACTCGGCCGAACCGGGGGCCTGGCGGATCCCCAGCTCGCGCTCGCGCAGGATTGTGTAGATCCGTGCGATGTCCTTCTTGACCGAACGCAAGCGAGCGCTCGACTCGAGCTGGCCGGTCGCGCCCTGGAAACGGAGCTTGAAAAGCTCGTCCTTGGCCTTCGCGAGTTCTTCGGCAAGCTTTGCGTCATCGAGCTTGTTGAGCTCGTCAGCGGTAAGCTTCGTGGCTGCCATCAGATGTCACCACCCTCTCGGCTGAGGATTCGGCACTTCATGGGGAGCTTGTGCATCGCAAGGCGGAGCGCCTCGCGTGCCGTGGGCTCATCGACGCCGGCAACCTCGAACATGACGCGGCCGGGCTTGACGTTCGCTACCCAGAACTCCACCGAACCTTTACCGGAACCCATGCGGACCTCGGCAGGCTTCTTCGTGAGGGGGCGATCGGGGTAGATGTTGATGTAGACCTTGCCGCCACGCTTCATGTAGCGGGTCATGGCGATACGTGCAGCCTCAATCTGGCGGTTCGTGACATAGGCGGGCTCGAGAGCCTGGATGCCGTAATCGCCGAACGCGAGATCGAAGCCACCCTTGGCCATACCGGTACGGGTGGGGCGATGCTGCTTGCGGTGCTTGGTCCTACGCGGGATCAGCATTGGACTCAGGCCTCCGTTCCCTTATCAGCCGGAGCGGCTGCGGGTGCCTCGGACGTGGCAGCTGCCTGTGCCGAAGCCTCCGCATTCTCACGGCGGGCGGCGTTGCGCTCGTTGCGGCGGCCACGGGGGCGCTCAGCGCGCGGACCACGGCCCTGGCGCGGAGCCTGGGCGGCCTGCTGTGCAGCGAGTTCCTTGGACGTGATGTCGCCCTTGTAGATCCACACTTTTACGCCGATGCGACCAAAAGCGGTGCGGGCCTCGTAGAAGCCGTAGTCGATGTTCGCGCGAAGTGTGTGCAGGGGCACGCGGCCTTCACGGTAGAACTCGCTGCGGCTCATTTCGGCGCCACCGAGGCGGCCCGAAACGGCGACACGGATACCCTTCGCGCCAGCGCGCTGCGCGGACTGAATGCCCTTGCGCATTGCACGGCGGAAGGACACGCGGCTCGCGAGCTGCTCGGCGATGCCCTGAGCAACGAGCTGCGCGTCTGCCTCGGGGTTCTTGACCTCGAGGATGTTGAGCTGAATCTGCTTGCCGGTCAGCTTCTCGAGCTGGCCGCGGAGACGCTCGGCCTCCGCGCCACGGCGACCGATCACGATGCCGGGGCGAGCGGTGTGCAAATCAACGCGAACGCGATCGCGGGTGCGCTCGATTTCGACCTTCGAGACGCCAGCGCGCTCAAGCCCCTCGGAGAGGAGGTTGCGGATGGCGACATCTTCCTTCACGTAGTCGCGGTAGCGCTGACCTTCCTTCGTGGAGTCAGCGAACCAGCGGCTCGTGTGGTCGGTCGTAATACCGAGGCGGAACCCGTTGGGATTGACCTTCTGGCCCACTAGCGGGTCTCCTTCTTCTTCGACGGGGCAACAACCACGGTGATGTGGCTGGTGCGCTTCTTGATCTGGAATGCGCGACCTTGAGCTCGCGGCTGGAACCGCTTCATGGTCGGGCCTTCGTCGACGAATGCAGCGGACACGACGAGCTCCTGCTCATCGAAACGCTCCCCTGCCTGATCTGCCTTCACGCGGGCGTTGGCGATCGCGGACTTTACGAGCTTCGAGACGGGCTCGCTGGCGGCCTGCGGCGCGAACCGCAGCATCTCCAGCGCTTCACCCGTGCTCTTACCACGAATAAGGTCAACGACGCGCCGGGCCTTCATGGGCGAAATACGGATGTACCGCACCTGCGCCTTGGCTTCCATTGCTGTCCTGCTTTCTTTAGTGAATAGCGAGGATCATCGTCACTTCGCCTCGTGGGCGATTAGCGGCGACGTCCCTTCTTGTCGTCCTTGTCATGGCTGCGGAAAGTGCGCGTGGGAGCGAACTCGCCGAGCTTGTGGCCAACCATCGACTCGGTGACGAACACCGAGACGTGCTTGCGGCCATCGTGCACTGCGAAAGTGTGGCCGAGGAAGTCCGGCGTAATGACCGAACGGCGCGACCAGGTTTTGATGACATTCTTGGTACCGGCTTCGTTCTGAGCGTCAACCTTCTTCTGAAGGTGATCGTCAACGAAGGGGCCCTTAGCAATACTGCGTGGCATAACTGTTTATCCCTCGTCCTATCAGCGCTTTTTGCCGGTACGGCGGCGGCGCACGATGAGCTTGTCGCTTTCCTTGTTCGGCTTGCGGGTACGGCCTTCCGGCTGACCCCAAGGCGAAACGGGATGACGACCGCCCGAAGTGCGGCCCTCACCACCACCATGCGGGTGGTCCACAGGGTTCATCACAACACCACGGACGTGCGGGCGCTTGCCCTTCCAGCGCATGCGGCCGGCCTTGCCCCAGTTGATGTTGGCTTGCTCGGCGTTGCCCACTTCGCCGATGGTCGCGCGGCAGCGCGCATCGACGTTGCGGATCTCGCCCGACGGCATACGAAGCTGGGCGAACTTGCCTTCCTTTGCGACGAGCTGCACGGAGGCACCCGCGGAGCGGGCAATCTTCGCGCCGCCACCGGGGCGGAGCTCGATCGCGTGCACAACGGTACCAACGGGAATGTTGCGCAGCGGAAGGTTGTTGCCGGGCTTGATGTCGGCGCTCGGGCCGCTCTCGAGCACGTCACCCTGGCGAAGCTTCGCCGGGGCGAGGATGTAGCGCTTCTCGCCGTCCAGGTAGTGGAGCAGAGCGATGCGCGCGGTACGGTTCGGGTCGTACTCGATGTGGGCGACCTTGGCGTTGATGCCGTCTTTGTCGTGGCGACGGAAGTCGATCACGCGGTAGGCACGCTTGTGGCCACCACCGCGGTGACGCGACGTCACGCGGCCCTTGTTATTACGGCCACCCGTCTTGGACAGGGGGCGGACCAGCGACTTCTCCGGCTCACTACGAGTGATCTCGACGAAGTCGGCGACGCTCGAGCCACGGCGGCTCGGCGAGGTCGGCTTGTTCTTACGAATTCCCATCGTGGGTTTCCTCAGACTCTCTCGTTTGTCTTCGGGTCACGACCGCTCACGCGGTCGCGCCTCCGAAGATGTCGATGGATCCGTCCTTGAGGGTGACAATGGCGCGCTTGGTGTCGTTACGCTTGCCAATGCCGAAACGCGTGCGACGCGTCTTGCCCTGACGGTTGATGGTGTTCACCGAAGCAACCTTGACGTCGAAGATTTCCTCGACGGCGAGCTTGATTTCGGTCTTGTTTGCGCGGCGATCGACGAGGAAGACGTACTTGCCTTCGTCCATCTGGCCGTAGGACTTCTCGGTGAGGACCGGCGCGAAAAGGATGTCGCGCGGGTTCTTGTTGATCGAGGTCACTTGGCTTCCTCCTCATCGGCCGAGCGAACAGCGTTCACGAAACCGGCGGCTTCCGCTGCTTCGGTCGTCGCGAACCAGACCTCAGCCTTGGTGCGGCCGTACCACGGCGATTCCTCGGTGTGGTACTTCATGGAGTTGCTGTTGCCCTTGATGGTGAAACCTTCGGGGGCCTTGCCACCGTCGAGCGGAAGAGCGCTGCCTTCCCCGTAGGGGGCCTCAACTGCCGCGGGCGTGGTCTTCGCCTCAGCTTTGGCGGCTGCGGGGGCAGCCACGGTGGCCGTATGCGCGGGGGCCTTCACAGCGGCGAGCGTTGCGCCAGCTACGAAGTCCTCGAGCGCACCTTCGGTGAAGACGACATGGTCGGATGCCATCACGTCGTAGGTGTTGAGCTGATCGGCGAACAGCACGTGAGCGTTCGCGAGGTTGCGCGAGCTGAGCGCGCCGACCTCGTCGTCACGACGAACAACCAGGAGGAAGTTCGAGCTGTCCGAGACGGTAGCGATGGTCTTTGCCACGAGCTTCGTCGAAGGCTTGTCGCCCTCGAGAAGCGCGGTGAAGACGTGAACGCGACCAAAGCGTGCGCGATCCGAAAGAGCGCCACGAAGGGCGGCAGCCTTCATCTTCTTCGGTACACGCTGGGTGTAGTCGCGCGGAACCGGGCCGTGCACAACGCCACCGCCGGTCCACTGGGGTGCGCGGATCGAACCCTGGCGAGCGCGACCGGTGCCCTTCTGCTTCCACGGCTTACGGCCACCACCGCGGACCTCGCCGCGGGTCTTGGCCTTGTGCGTGCCCTGGCGTGCAGCGTTGAGCTGAGCCGTCACGACCTGGTGGATAAGCGCCACGTTGGTCTGAACATCAAAGATGTGAGCGGGAAGCTCGGCAGTGCCAGTCTTCTTGCCTGCGGGGTCGAGAACGTCGACAGTCAGGTTGTTAGCCATGAAAATCAGGCTCCCTTCTTCGGGCCCTTGACGGCCGAGCGAACCAGCACGATGCCACCCTTGGGGCCGGGCACGGCCCCCTTGATGAGCACGAGGTTCTTCTCGGCGTCCACCGCCTGAACGGTGAGGTTCTGGACGCTGTTGCGGTTACCGCCCATGCGGCCCGCCATGCGCATGCCCTTGAACACGCGTGCGGGGGTCGAGGCGCCACCGATCGAGCCGGGCTTGCGGTGGTTGCGGTGCTGGCCGTGCGAGGCGCTCACACCGGCAAAACCGTGACGCTTCATAACGCCAGCATTACCCTTGCCCTTGGTCGTGCCGACAACGTCGACCTTCTGGCCGGCCTCGAAAATCGATGCGTCGATTTCCTGGCCAAGCTCGTACTCCGCGGCATCGTTCGTGCGGAGCTCGGCGAGGTGACGGCGCGGCGTGACGCCGGCCTTCTCGAAGTGACCCTTGAGGGGCTTCGTCACCTTACGGGGATCAATCGCGCCGTACGCGATCTGGACAGCGTCGTAGCCATCAACGTCCTGCGAGCGGACCTGCGTGACAACACACGGACCGGCCTGAACCACGGTCACGGGGACGATCTTGCCGTCCTCGTCCCACACCTGGGTCATTCCGAGCTTTGTGCCGAGCACGCCGTTGATGACGCGATCGCGCTGCCCTGTCAGTTCGTTACTCATGTGTTCCGATACCTCAGAGCTTGATCTCGATGTTGACGTCCGCAGGCAGGTCGAGGCGCATCAGCGAATCCACTGCCTTGGGCGTGGGATCGACGATGTCGATGAGGCGCTTGTGGGTGCGCATCTCGAACTGCTCACGGGAATCCTTGTACTTGTGCGGCGACTTGATCACAACGAAAACGTTCTTCTCAGTCGGCAGCGGCACCGGGCCCACGACCGTTGCACCAGCGCGGGTGACAGTGTCGACGATTTTGCGCGCCGAGCTGTCAATCACCTCGTGGTCATACGACTTGAGCCGGATGCGGATCTTCTGTCCCGCCATAGCCTAGGTCTATCTCTTTCTCTAAAACCGCTCTTACATGGAGTGGGCCAGACCGACACCCGCGGTCGGGTGTGTCGCTCTTGCGAGGCGCAAAAAGGCCGCGCGAAACCCTTGCACTTGCGACTGTTCCCTCAAACGATGCGCCCTCAGCGGAGTTTCCACACTGTTCGCATCCTCGGGCTGGGCGTCATCCGGTGGTCATTCCCAGAGATGGGGAACGGAACCGGGCATGGCCGCCCGCGCAAGCAACTCATCTAGTTTGCCACGTGAATCAAATGGGCACCAGGGGCACGGGCGTGGAACGCCTCACAAGGCCCGGCAGTTCCCGTGCTGACCTACTCCCCTTGCGCGTTCCCAAAGCGCACTCGTGCCCTGCACGCGCGCGCTTCGATTCTCCGCGCAGGCAAGCATCCTAGAGTAAAGCCATGACACAACAGCCACACAGCCCGCTCCAGTCGAGAGCTTTTTCGCTTGAATTTCCGCAATCACTTGGGACGTACAAGGAGTATGCCGACGTCCAGCACATGGTCGACGCGCTCGCTGACGCCGGCTTCCCAGTGCAAAATACCCTCATCGTCGGAACAGATCTACGTCTTATTGAACGCGTCACCGGCCGCCAAACGTGGGGGCGCGTCGTTCTTGGTGGCCTCTTAAGCGGCATGTGGATGGGCCTGTTTGTCGGTCTTATTTTCGGGATCCTTCTCGACAACTGGGTCGCGAACATCGCAAGTTCCGTGCTTCTCGGCGCTGCATTCTTCACCGTGTGGGCCGTGATCGGGCATGCGATGAGTGGGGGCCAACGTGACTTCACATCCATGACCGCGACCGTTCCTATGCAGTACGAACTTCTTGTTGAGCACCGCAATGTCATGGAGGCTCGGCGCATTCTCACGGATGCCGGAGTACGTCTCAAAGACGACGCTTTCGGCGGCACAAGCCCGGTGAACGCTTCCCCTGCACAGCCTCCGCAGGGACCTGGCGTGGCATCCGATTCAGCCCCGAAATACGGGCAGAGAGGTCCAACGCCTGCCGGCACCAATCGACCCCAGTACGGTCAGAGCGCTCCTCCGCAGTACGAGCGAGACTTCCCCGCTAGCGGCACGTCGGGCCCCGAACCCCAGGAAGGGGAACTCCCCTCTCCGCAGGACCCCGAGTCATCCGGTGAGCCCACACGAGAGTCACGCGGAAACGCCGACCACCACGACAGTCGACGCACTGATGGAGAGTCGTCGTTTTTCACGCAGAGCGCTACCGGGTCCAGCGCCAATGATCAGGATTCGGCGAGCGCCGCCAACAAGCCTGAAGCTACCTCCGCAGCCGTGACAAGAGTCGATGACCGGCCGTCGAAACGACCCACGTACGGGCTACCGTCGGACCCCTCGGAGCCGACTGACCGCGACTAATACGAATCTGCACCCAACATTTGCGGGGGTATTTCACTGAGTTCCGCCACAAACGTTGGGGCCAGATTCCAAGCTCAAGGGCTCAACCCCGAATAGGGCAAAGAAAAGCGCCCCGGACGA
>NZ_JALXOZ010000008.1 GCF_025147465.1 Dermabacter sp. p3-SID358 | reverse complement strand
TGAGGCAGGGGCACCTTCACTCACGTTCACTCACGTGGAAAATGATCACATTTTGTGGCCAGCCGAACGGAGGTTCTCGCACGCCTCCACGACGCGCTTCGCCATACCGGCCTCAGCCTTCTTGCCCCACGAGCGCGGATCGTACATCTTCTTGTTGCCGACCTCGCCGTCAATCTTGAGGACGCCCTCGTAGTTCTCGAGCATGTGGCCCGCAACGGGGCGCGAGAATGCGTACTGGGTGTCGGTGTCGACGTTCATCTTGATGACGCCGTTGTCCACGGCTTCCTGGATCTCTTCGATGGTCGAGCCCGAGCCACCGTGCATCACGAGGTCGAACGGCATGTCCTTGCCGTACTTCTCGCCAACGGCCTTCTGGATGTCGAGGAGGATCGACGGGGTGAGGCGCACGTTGCCCGGCTTGTACACGCCGTGCACGTTGCCGAAGGTGAGAGCGGTGATGTAGCGGCCCTTTTCACCAAGGCCGAGAGCCTCGGCGGTCTTGAGGCCGTCCTCGGGGGTCGAGAAGAGCTTCGACTCGTCGACGTCTGCCGAGTAGCCATCTTCCTCGCCGCCGACAACGCCGACCTCGATCTCGAGAATCTTCTTTGCCTCAACGGTCTTTTCGAGGAGGCGCTTGGCGATCTCGAGGTTTTCGTCGACCGGAACTGCCGAGCCGTCCCACATGTGCGAGGTGAAGAGCGGGTTGAGACCCTTGTTCACGCGCTCCTTGAGGTCCCATTCGATGAGCGGCTCAACCCAGCTCTCGAGGTTTTCCTTCGCGCAGTGGTCGGTGTGGAGGCCAACCGTGATGTTGTATTCCTCAGCAACCTCGTGGACAAACTTCGCAAGCGCGAGCGAGCCACGCACGCGGTTCTTCACAGTCGAGCCGGAGAGGTACTCGGCGCCACCAACGGAAACCTGGATGATGCCGTCCGACTCGGCTTCGACGAAGCCCTGGAGTGCGGCGATCGCGGTCTGCGAGCTCGACACGTTGATCGCGGGGTAGGCGAACTTGCCTTCCTTCGCGCGGTCGATCATTTCGTTGAACTGTTCCGGGGTTGCAACAGGCATATGTGCTCCTTCGAGTGGGGATCGCGGGCACCCGTGTACCTCGCAGATCCACGTTGCATTTGCCCTTTCATTCTTCCACACCTCACTCGGGACCCTTCCCCGTTCGGCCCACCCGCAGGATTTCGTGAGAGCTGGGCCACAGCAGGGTGGTGGGGTGGTTCAGGTTCCGACGGTTGCCTCCTTCTCGGCGTTCGGTATTTTCACGACAAGGCTGTAGGAGCCGTCGGAATTCTCTCCTGCGTTCACCGTTCCGCCGAGGGCATGGGCTCTCTCGCGAACCCCACGCAGTCCCATGCCGGAACCCGGAGCGGGTTCGGCCTTCGTGGGCGGCGCCGTATTGGTCACGTCGATGCTCGTGAGGAGCTCATCGGCGCTGAGCGTGATGGCGATGTCGCTTCCAGGGGCGTGCCTAAGTGCGTTCGCGAGCCCCTCTTGCGCGGCGCGGTAGAGGGCAAGTCCGACGGTTGCCGGGACCTCGGGGATGCCCTCTTCCGGCATTGCGAGGGCCACATGGGCACCGGCGTCGCGGGATTGTTCAACGAGAGCTTCGAGATCGCCGAGACCGGGCTGCGGCGCCGTTTGCGGAGCTTCCTCAGCATCGGTTCCGCGCAGCATCGTCAGCAGTGCGCGCATTTCTCGCAGGGCGTTGCGTGACGTCGACGCGATCGAGGCGAACTCGGCGCGCGTGGCGTCGTCGAGATCGGAACCCACGAGACGGTACGGCGCGGTTTGCGCCTGGACGCTGATCACGGACATCGAGTGGGCAACAACATCGTGCATTTCGCGCGCGATGCGCGCGCGCTCAGCAAGCTCCGCGCTCTCGGCTTTCGCTCGCTCCTGACGCTCTTCCGCTTCGCGCCTCGCATCCCTGTCGCGAGAGGCTGCACGCGCGGTTTCGGCGAGCCAGCGAAGGCCGTATCCAAGGGCAGCGGCCACGATCCACATGACGAGTGTGAGACCCAGAAAAAGGAGGCTCCACTGGAGAAACGGCACGGGGTCTTCGACATCCGAATAGGACCACACGAGCCTGATGATCGTGCCGGTCACGAGGATCGCGCTGAAGGTCGCCAAGGTGGCGACGCTTCGGCGGATATTTCGGTGCAGGCTCAGCGTGAACAGGGCGAGCGCCGCGAGAAAAATCGGCACGTCGGTGCCGGGCACGAAGGCTTGCGTGTAGAACTTCCAGAGGGTGATAGCGAGGGTCGTGGCATAGGAGGAAAGGAATGGAACCCACACGACGAGCGCACCGAGCTTCGGGCGCCGCACAAGGAGAATAAAGGCGATAGCCCATGCGAGGGCGAGCAGCCCGAGTAGCACTTCGCTCACGGGAATCGTGAAAAGGCCGACGGGGATGTCACGAGTCGGGATCTGATCCCACAGGTATCCCTCCCCGGAGATCGTCACGCGAATCGGGATGATGACGGCGATCGCCGCGGTCGCCCACCCCTTGAAACTGATTGTCGCGAACGAGTCACCATCGAGGATCTCGCGCACGAGGGTGTTCTCGATGCGCGCCGCACCGTGAAGTGTGAAGGGAAGAAGGACAATGAGCACCAGGCCCACGAGCACGTAGAGAACCGAGTCGAATAGCGCGAGTGTGCCCGCGTACGGCTCGAGATCGAGGCTCGGGTCGACCCCGAGTGCGATCGGACCGGCGATTCCCGATCGAGACGAGGGATCCGCGAGCGTCACCAACGGGAAAAATAGGCCGTACACGAGCGCGAGGATGGTTTGTGAGGTGAGAACGATACCAATGCTCACGCGCACCGTGTTCAGAACGAACGCTTCACTCACGTAATCGAGCCAAAGGCGCAGGTGTGTGAGAACGCGAAAATAATCGACAAGCGAGTGAAATTCGGGGACTTTCGTGCGTGGCTGCAGCATCTTTTCGCCCCGCCACACGTTAGAGCGGAGCCTTGTGAGATCCGCGGCGAAACCACCCGCGAGGAGGATTCCCGGCAAGAACAACAAGCCAATGAGGAGGAACGGTAGCGTGACCGCGCTCATGATGCCGAGCATGAGCAGGGCACCGCCCACGAGGAGCCCGAGCACGAGGCTTGGGAAGACGAACAGGAAGTCGCGGCCCAGTTGCCGTGCGTGCTCGCCGATTGGCGCCCTCGACCAAGGCGCGACGATCCGCTCGCCCCGCGTCGTTTCGGCTGTTCTCATGGGTTAACCCTAAAGCTCCTGCGAGAGTGGGCCATCCCCCTTGAGACCCGAGCAACGCCATACTTCAGGATGAGCTCGAACGCTCTCCCAAACATGCTTCCTCCCCTAGGCTTGAGGTATGAGCGAGAACTCCCCCATCCGCGTCGTCATCGCGGACGACCAGCCCATGGTCCGTGCCGGCTTCGAAGCCCTCCTTGCCGCTCAAGCGGATATCGACGTCGTTGGCACCGCCTCCGACGGGCGCGAAGCGATCGAACTTGCCCTCAAAAACCGACCCGACATCATCCTCATGGACATCCGCATGCCCAACCTCGACGGCCTTGCGGCGATGGAGGAAATCTTCCGCGCGGGCCTTGAACCCGCCCCGCGCATCATCATTCTCACGACGTTTGACGCTGATGACTACGTGTACACGGCACTCAGGGGCGGCGCGAGTGGCTTCCTGCTCAAAGACGCCGAGGTAGACGAGCTCGTCGACGCCGTGCGAAAGGTGCATCGCGGTGGCGCGCTCCTCGCCCCCTCCATCACGCGGAAAGTTATTGAAGATTTCGGAGCGTTTTCGCGAAGCCAGCGTCGGACTGACTCCGCCCTCACTCAGGCCATCATAACCCTCACGGATCGCGAACGCGAGGTTGCCCGCCTCGTCGCGAAGGGCCTCTCAAACGCGGAGGTGGGCTCCACGATGTTTCTCGCGGAGCCCACCGTCAAAACCCACGTGTCCCACATCCTGCAGAAACTCGGCCTGCGGGACCGTACGCAGATCGTCGTCGCGGCCTACGAGTCGGGGCTCGTAGAAGTCGGCGAAGAATAATCAGGTTTACGCCGCTTCGGCCTCGGCAACCTCGGCGTCCTCGAACGTCGCCGTATCGATTACGAAGCGGAAGTGCACATCGCCCTTGACAACGCGTTCATAGGCCGCGTCAACGTCGTTTACGCCGATCACCTCGATCTTCGCACCGAGGTTGTGCTCGCCGCAGAAGTCGAGCATGTCTTGGGTCTCGGGGAGCCCGCCAATGTTCGAGCCCGCGAGGACCTTGCGACCCCCTGTGAGAGCGCGGGTCGGGATCGGCATGCCCTCGGGTGGTAGGCCAACGAGCACCATCTTTCCGCCTGGCTTGAGCAAGTTCATGAAGTCCGGGAGGTCGAACTCGGCGCTGATCGTGTTGAGAATGAAGTCGAATTTGCCCTTGTGAGTCTCGAAGAAGTCCTCGTCCTCACCGGTCGCGAGTAGTTCCTTCGCGCCGAGCGCGAGCGCATCTTCTTCCTTCCTGCGCGAGCGCGAAATGACGCTCACCTCTGCGCCTTTCGCCGCGGCGATTTGCACGCCCATGTGGCCAAGCCCGCCGAGACCTGCGACCGCAACCTTCTGGCCCTCGCCAACCTCCCACGTCGCGAGCGGCGAGTAGGTTGTGATTCCCGCGCACAGGAGCGGCGCAGCGACATCAAAATCGAGAGAATCGGGGATGCGGCACACGAAGCGCTCGCGCACCGTGACCTTTTGCGAGTAGCCACCCTGAGTGACGGTCCCGTCTTCATCGATCGCGTTGTAGGTGCCGATCGCGCCGTTCAAGCAGTTGTTCTCGAAGCCTTTCTCGCACTGCTCGCATTCGCCGCACGAACCCACGAGGCAGCCGACGCCCACGCGATCTCCAACCTTGTATTTCTTCACGTCGGGGCCGACGGCCTCAACGACGCCCGCGATTTCGTGGCCAACCGCGAGGGGGAACTTCGCGGGCCCCCACTCATTGCGAATCGTATGGATGTCGCTGTGGCAAATGCCCGCGGCCTTGATGTCGATGAGAACATCGGTCCCCTGCGGCTCACGGCGCTCAATGTTGACGACCTTGAAGGGCTCTTTCGGGCCGGTCTTTTGGAGTGCTTTCACGGTAATGCTCACGGTGTGCTCCTAACCATGGATCGGGTTCTCGGCAGCTTGGGCCGTTGCCTTTTCACCCTACTGCGCAGGTCATATTCGATCCTGACCACGACGGCGCTAAGCGAGGCTAGCGCGTGAGTCCGCGCGGAACCTCGACGTGCTGCGTGATCCACGTGTGCATCACGATCGCCGCGGCATGCCCAACGTTGATCGAACGTGTGCTGCCAAACTGCGAGATGCCGACCGTGAGGGCGGCTGCCTCCAGGAGGGGTGCGGAGACTCCGCCGCCCTCTTCGCCGAAAACGAGCACAGCGTTTTCGGGAAGGCGCGTGTGCTCAAGCGGAACGGCGCCCGGAACGATATCGACAGCGACCACGGCGCGGTCGTTCTCGCGGGCCCACGCGAGAAAATCCTCGGGGCCCTGATGGTGGAACTCATGCTGGTAGCGGTCAGTCACCATCGCACCGCGACGATTCCAGCGCTTCTTGCCGACGATGTGGAAAGCTGCGACGCCGAACGCGTTCGCCGTGCGCACGATAGAGCCGATATTGAAATCGTGGTCGATGTTTTCGATCGCGACATGAAGCTCGTTGCGGTGGTGCGCATCGAGGTCGGCGATGATCGCCTCCCGGCGCCAGTACCGGTAGCGGTCGGGAACGTTCCGACGGTCGCCTGCCTCGAGCAGAGCCGGGTCAAAATGCGGCTCTTTCGGCCACGTCCCTTCCCACGGCCCAACACCGACCTCGCGATTAGCGGTCATGAGTTGATGCTGTCGCTAGTCTTTACGGCGTCGTCGGGATCGGGAAGGCCGAGCTTTTTTCGGCGACGTTCACGAAGAATGAGCTTCACGAAGAAGTAGAGCACGACGAGAATGACGAGGACGTAGCAGACCTTGGAGAAGATGTCCGTGTAGGGCTCAATCACGTGCCACTGCGTGCCGAGGAAGTAGCCGAACGCGAGGAAGATCGAGTTCCAGATCGCACTTCCGAGGGCCGTGAGCAGTGTGAACATCGGAAGTTTCATCGCAAACATGCCCGCGGGAATCGAGATAAGCGAGCGAATGCCCGGGATGAAGCGTCCGAAGAACACCCCCTTCATGCCGTGCTTATCGACCCACACGTTCGTCTTTTCGTAATCCTCGACGTTGATGAGCGGAAGCTTGATGAAAAGGGCGCGCGTGCGATCGGGCCCGAGGATGCGGCCGAGGCCGTAGAGGATGTATGCGCCAAGCGTCGAGCCGATCACCGACCAGATAAGGAGCACCCAGAACGAATGTTCGCCGGTGCCCGCGGTTACACCCGCGAGCGGGAGGATGACCTCTGAGGGGATCGGCGGGAACACGCATTCGAGCAAGAGGAGAAGCATCACACCGATGCCGCCCATCGAGCCCATCACGTTGATCGCCCAATCGACAATGTTCACGTAGGGGACCCTTCCATTGGTGCGTAGTCCCGAAAGTACGCGGGACTGTCCAAGCGTAGATGCTCGAGGCTAGTCGCGCTTCTTCTTGAGTTTGTCTTTCACGGCACCTTCACGCTTCACGAGTTCGTGGATCGAGGGTTTCGGTGCCTTTTCGTACAGTTCCTCGACTGCGGCCTTGGCCTTTTCAAGGAAGGCGGCGCGACGAAGTTTGAGCGAGGGGGTCACGAGATTGGGATCGGAGAGGTTCGCCTTCACAAGCGCGAACTTCTTGATCCGCTCCGTGCGCGACACGTCAAGGTTCGCGTTCTCGAGATACGGAAGAATCTCCGCAATGAGCTTGGGGTTTTCGATGATCTCGATATCATTGCCGCTGCTATCGCCTTCCTCCGACTGCTGGATGAGAAGCGCCGTGAGATAAGGGCGATCATCCCCTACTGCAACCGCGTAGGCCACGCTCGGGTGCTGCTCGACAGCCCCCTCCCATCCGGCAGGCTCGATCGTCTTGCCGCCCGATGTCACGATCACGTCCTTGGAACGCCCCTTGAGTGTGAGATGGCCGCGGCTATCGAGGCTTCCGAGATCGCCGGTGCGCAAGAAACCGTCGGAATATGCCGCCGCCGTGTGCTCGGGGTTCCTGTACCCCGGAGAGACCCCCGGCCCCTTCGCGAGAAGCTCGCCCTCATCGCTGATGCGGATGGTGGTGCCGGGGACGGGAACGCCCACGCTTCCCGCGGTCAGGTCACCGGGACGATTCGCGGCGATCGGGGCGGTAGTTTCCGTGAGGCCGTAGCCTTCGATGATGGGGATGCCGAAGCCGCGAAAAGCGAGCGCGAGAGAGGGGTGAAGTTTCGCGCCGCCACACAGGATGTACTGGATATTTCCGCCAAGCAGCGTGCGGATCCTGCGATAAAAGAGACGTTCGTAGAGGGCGCGCTTCGCAGCAAGGCCGAACGGGAGCTTCGGGCGCTCGCTCTCGTGGAAGCCCTCCCCAATCGTGCCGATCCGCACCGCGGTCTCGCGGGCATCGTGCCACACGCCGCCGAGGCGCTTTTTCTCTGCTTGCGCAGCCACGGCGTTGAGAATCTTCTCTAGCACTCGCGGCACGACCATGACGAACGTCGGGCGGATCTCCGTGAAGGTGGGGATCACTCGCGACGTATCCGAAAGGTGAGCAACCCTCATGCCGAGCGCAAGGCAAATGAGCTGCACGCCGCGCGCGAGCACGTGCGAAAGTGGGAGGAAGAGGATTGTTGAGCCGCGCTCGTTCAGTATCTCACCGTGGGACACGCCGATGTTCTGGAGCTGGGCAACAAAGTTGCCATGCGTGAGCTGCACGCCCTTGGGATCGCTCGTGGTGCCCGAGGTGTACACGATCGTCGCCACATCCTCAAGCGCGCGGGAGGTACGGGCGCTCTCGAGTTCGGCATCGTTGACGATCGTCTTCGGCTCAGTTGCCGCAAGATCGCGCAGACACTCATAGCCGTTTACCTCCTCCATCGTCCACACGCGATCAGCGCTTCCAAGAGCCCCGGCGAGGGCTTCAGCCTGCTGCGCCGTGCCGGCAATGGCGCGCATCACACCGGCATCCTCAACGATTGCCTCGACCTGCGACGGTGCGCTCGTGTCGTAGATCGGGACAACGATCGCACCAGCCCACAGCGCGGCAACGTCACTGAGAACCCACTCGTACCGCGTGGGGCCCATGATCGAGATCGCATCCCCCGGTTTTATGCCCGCGGCAATGAAGTGACGAGCGAGAGCACGCGCAGAATCGAAAAACTCCTTGGTGGTCACATCGCGCCACATGGTTGATCCCGCGGCGTCGGTGCCGCCCGGGACTTGAAAGGCAACGTGGGAGGGTGCCTCGCTCTCGCGCTTGAGGAAGAGGTCGGTGAGACGCTCGACGCCGTTCGGTTCAACGAGCAGTGGGCTTGTGTATTCGCGCAAGGAAGCGGGCATGAAAGAGGACTTTCGCGTCGGATACGGGACCGTAGGCTACGGAGCCGTAACCAGTCTAAGGGGTTGGTAGCACCCCTCACCTTAGAGACCGCGAGCGCGGCACGACTCCAGGGGAGAATCCGGGCTAAAACGATAGATTAGGTGCATGACCTTCAACCCCAATGCCGAGATCCGCTCCGACAACACTCGCCGCCGGTCCGGCGGCGGCGGAGGCATGCGCCGCGGCGGTGCGATCGCCCTCGGAGGCGGCGGCCTCGGCACACTCGTCATCGTGATCGTCCTCCTGTTCCTCGGCGTTGACCCGTCGATGCTTCTCGGTGGCGGCCAAGCACCTGCCCCAAGCTCGCAGCAGCAGTCTCAGCAAGGCTCCGTTCTCGAAGAATGCCAAACCGGTGCCGACGCGAACAACAACGACGACTGCCTCGTGCAAGCGACAGTCGAATCGGCCGACTCTCTATGGGAAGGCGAGGCGAAGGGCTCCGGATTTCAGTTCCAAGAGCCGCAAGCGGTCGTGTTCACCGACTCAGTCAACACCGGTTGCGGCCCCGCCACCTCCGCGACGGGACCTTTCTATTGCCCCGCCGATTCCACCATTTACGTGGACACATCGTTCTACGAGCAGCTCAGCTCGCGCTTCGGAGCGAGCAGCGGCCAGCTCGCGAAAGCCTACGTCGTCGCGCACGAGTACGGGCACCACATTCAGAGGCTCGACGGCACGATGGAGCGCATCGACCGCTCGGGGACCGGCCCCGATTCAGATCAGGTGCGCCTCGAACTTCAGGCCGACTGCTATGCGGGCATGTGGGCGCACCACGCCGCGACCACGGTAGATGAGGACGGCAAGGCGATGCTTCAGCCCCTCACCGACAACGATGTCGACGACGCCCTGAGCGCCGCAAGCGCAGTTGGCGATGACCACATCCAGGGCGAAGTTGCCGGGGGCGAGGTCGTGCCCGACACCTGGACGCACGGCTCTTCCGCGCAGCGTCGCAACTGGTTCGTGAAGGGGTACAACGAAGGCACCTACAAGGCCTGCAACACGTTCGCTGTAGATCGACCGTAGTGAGCTGCCCCCGAAGCCTGTGCGGGGTCACTTTTCCCGACGCCTGCGCAGCAACCTCTCGAATGCTGACTTGCGCGCCGCGGCGCGCTCAACTTTGTGAACCCGAACCTTGTTCATAGCGTGCGCGATCGCTTCGCTCTGAAGCGCTCGCCTGAGCGCCTTTGGGGTTGCTCGTTGAAGGGCTCCGGAATTGTACGCGAGCGACGGCACCGAAACAACCTCGCCAGACGCGACGTCCTTGAGGGCATGTTGCACCACGAACGGCGCCTTGAGCCACGTCACGCGCGGTGCGCCATCCATGTTGACGGCGGCGTTTTGATGACTCTCGGTGTGCACAAACCCCGGGATCAGCACGGTTGCACTCACGCCCGTACCTTCGAGCTCTTGCGCGAGATACTCCGTGAAAATCACGACCCAGCTCTTCGCCGCCGCCGAGAGGTTCGTCGCGGTAAAACCTGCCATAGACGACACGTTGAGAATCGCGCCTGAACCCTTGCGTGTCATCGCCGTTGCCGCGGCGTGCGCAAGAATCAATGTCGCGCGCACATCGAAATCAATTTCCTCCAAGAACTCCTCGATCTCGCCTTCGAGGAAAGATGCACGGACCGAATGTCCGGTGTTGTTCACGAGAAGACCAATCGGCTCCACTGGGTCGAGGATGCGGCGTGCCACGCGCTCGACATCGGCCTTGACCGACAAATCCGCCGGAAGAATGCTCACTCGGGCTCCCGACACCGCTTCAATTTGAGCGGCGACTGCTGCGAGACGGTCTTCGTTTCGAGCCACGAGCACGAGGTCGTGGCCACTGCCCGCGAGTTGCCATGCGAATTCGAGACCAAGGCCGGAGGTTGAGCCTGTGACGAGCGCGAGATTCATGCCTTAAGCGTATCCACGCGAGCCTTCGTGCACCCATAGGATGGGACACATGCGAATCGCCACTTGGAACATCAATTCCCTCCGCGCACGCATGCCTCGGCTCCTCGAGGTGATCGACAGGCGCAAAATCGACGTCGTCGCACTCCAGGAGATCAAGGCCAAACCCGAGCAGCTGGACCTCAGCGGCCTCACAGAACGCGGCTTCGAGGTCGCTGCCCACGGCCTCAACCAATGGAACGGCGTTGCTCTTGCCTCGCGAGTGGGGATTCGCGAGATACGCCGAGAACTCCCCTCCCTTCCCGCGTGGGGCGAGGGAGAAGACGCGGTCGTGGAAGCACGCGCGATCGGCGCCGTCGTGGGGGAAACGGCCCGAGATTCGAGGCCAATCGAACTGTGGAGCCTCTACGTCCCTAACGGGCGCGAACTTGACCACCCGCACTACCCGTACAAGCTCGGCTGGCTCGAAGCGCTGCGCAGCTACGGTGAGGCGCGTCTTGCTAGCAGCGGTCCCGGCGAGGATGCCGGCAAGTGCTCAGCGACGCTCTTCGCCGGAGACTTCAATGTCGCCCCCACCGATGCCGACGTGTGGGATATGGCGGCGTTCGAGGGCAAGACTCACGTGAGTGCGCCCGAACGCGAGGCCATCGCCGCCATCGAGAACGCGGGCTATGTCGACCTCACTCGCGACTGGCTCGATGCGCCGGGCACCTACACGTATTGGGACTACAAGGGCCTCAAGTTCGCAAAAAAGCAAGGCATGAGAATCGACTTTCTGTTCGGCTCACCCGCGGTGCGGGCGGCCACGACAGGGGCGATGATCGACCTCGAAGAGCGCGCGCAGGAATCCACGAGTGATCACGCGCCCGTGATCGTCGATATCCACCTCTAGGGAACGCCGCTCGGCCGGCGAGCGTCGGAACCCCCAGGGGCGCTCATGAGCGCCGCCGTGACCTGTGCTGGATCTCAAGCATGTGCTGGGTCCGCGACATTGCCGCCATGCTCGAATCGATCAAACTCGAATCGGCACCCGTGAAAACTCGCAACTCGTAAGCCTGCGCGAAGGCTCTCAGGGCAAGGTCGTAGTGGCCGGCTGCAAAAAGTGCCTTGCCGAGATGCTGGTGAAGAACCGCCTCCCACGACGTACCGCGGCACTCGTCAAGTAGCACACGATAATCCGCGATCGCGCGATCGGTTTCACCAAGGTCGCGGTGACAGTCGGCGAGGATTGCGCGCAAGCGAATCGACGAGGGGTGCTCGCTGAGGATGACCTCGCAGCGCTCTCGAGCCGCCGCGGGGTCCCCGCTCCACAGCGCCTTGATTACGTCGCGCGCATGATCGTGGGCAAATTCGCGATCGAATGCCTCGCCGTCATCGATCACCGGACGCAGCGTCATGGGGTCGATGTGCCATCCTCTCCGCTCACCGAGGACGGAAGCCTCGTCAATCGACTGCTCGGAGGGTAGCGATTGGCGGTTAAGGGTTGCGTTATGCATGGCGCGTTCCTCCTTCGTAAGTGGGGCGCGGCGACGACCATCAAAGCCGAAGGGCGGGGGATGCAGGGGTGAGGAAAGCGAATCGGGCCAAAAAGGAGGCGCCCTTGCGAGCGCCTCCCCGGGGCCGATCCGGGATCAAGCGTGCAATTGGTGGTGCGGTACCCGTTTTCGGCGAATCCACACCGGTCCGAACGTGGACCACTCGCACGTGGGTTTCGAATCATTCCCTTGCTGTGTGATGTCCCCCACTCTATATGGGTGATGTGCGCCACGCAACCCATTGAGGGAAGAAAGCTCGACGGATCGTTTCCGCCTCACATCTGCGCCCATCCACAAAAACCGTGAGCGGGTGGATTGGTCCGCCTCAAGCGCGAAGCATAGAGCCATGACACACGCATTTCCTCGAGTCGAACATGGCCGCCGCGACGCCACGACATTCGTGAGCCGCATTCCTCGCGAACCCGCACCCGCTTCACGAGAGTCCGCGCTCAATGCCGTCGTGTGGATTGGCGACACTCCAGGTCTTGAGACTCTCGCGCGTGACCGTATCCAGGCAGCGGGATTTGACGTGGCTGCAGCAGACACCCCGCGCGATTTCGTGCACGCCGTCGTGTGCGAAATTTCCCTCCTTGAAACTGCAACCGAGGCGTTCCCCGCACTCCCCCTTGTCGCCGTGTGCGAACACGAACCTGACTCGCACGACTATCAAATGGCTCTGGCCTGCGGGGCTCGCGCCTTGCGTACCTTGCCGGCGGAGTCCTTCGAACTTCTCGGAGATCTCTCCACCCTCACTACCGCCACTGGAGAGGGCCGAATTCTCGCGTGCCTTTCGGGACATGGCGGGGCTGGGGCGACCTCCCTTGCCGTGGCGCTTGCCCTGGCAGCCTCGAAACGCGGTGCACCCGCGACGCTCGTGGATGCGGATTCGCACGGAGGGGGAATAGACACGCTCGTGCAAGCTCGTCACGTCACTGGCGCTCGGTGGAGCGACCTACGCGGCGCAGGCGGAAGTACGGATGTTCAGGTACTTCTCGAGGCGCTTCCTGTCATCGACGGCTACCGCCTCCTCACCTTTTCAGGTTCCCGCGGCGAAAGCATAAACCCGCAGGCGCTCGAAAGTCTCAGCGCCGCACCGGGCACGCTCATTTTGGACGCTCCTCTGCGAGCGGGGATCGCTCCGCTCGTCAATCCCGACGCCATCCTCGTGGCCCTTCATCCAAGCGAACACGCACTTGCCGCGACCGCCCGAACTCTCGAGAGCTTGCGCGAGATTCATCCACGCACGCGCATCGGTATCGCCCTTCGAACTCACCGCCGTCGTGAGGCGTACCGCTCGCGCGATGTCGCGGATGAGCTTGGCGTTCCCGTCGTTCTCACGTATCGAAGCGCACGCGAAGGCTTCGTTCCTGGGCTCGATCGAGACCGCAGGGGCATAGAGGCCGCATGCGCGCGCTTTCTCGCGAAACTCGATGATTCCGGATTCCCGGGGGGAAGCGCATGATTCTCACCGACGAGCTCCTCACCGGCGTTCACGAATCTCTACGTGAAGAGCCAGGGGCGATCGATGCGCGACGCATCGCGCGAATCGCCCGCGCTCACGGTCTCATCCTCGATCGCGCAAAGCTTCTCGATCTCACCGATCAGGTGCGTCACCACCTCGAAGGGCTCGGTCCCCTGCACGCGTTCGCTACCGAGGGCGTGAGTGACATTCTCGTGAACCCCGACGGTAGCGTGTGGGTTGACTCCTCACACGGTCTCGAGCGCACCGATGTCACCCTCAGCGCGAGCGAAGCCCGGGCTCTCGCGACACGGCTCGCGTCGCTCGGCAACCGCCGCCTTGACGACGCGATGCCGTGGGCCGATGCTCAGCTTCCCGGCAACCTCCGCTTCCACGGAATGCTGCCACCGCTCTCGGCGGGCGGGGCAAGCATAAGCCTGCGGCGCGCCGCGGCCCTCCCCTACTCGCTCGATGACCTCGAAGCATCCGGCACGCTCACGGCGTCTGGGCGCGCCCTCGTCGAGGCGATCATTCACGCACGCCTTTCCTTCCTCGTGAGCGGCGGTACCGGCAGCGGAAAAACGACCCTGCTCGGGGCGATGCTCGGAGCCGTGGATTCCCGCGAGCGCATGATCATCGTCGAAGACGCGACGGAGCTACGTCCAGTCCACCCTCACGTCGTTCATCTTCAAGCGCGTCATGCGAACGCCGAGGGGGTAGGGGAAATCAGCCTCGCGACTCTCATCAGGCAGTGCCTTCGCATGCGCCCTGATCGGATCATCGTGGGTGAGTGCCGTGGCGAGGACATCCGAGAGCTGCTCCAGGCGCTCAACACAGGGCACGAGGGCGGCTGCGGGACCCTCCACGCGAATACCGCCGCGGATGTGCCCGCAAGGCTCGAGGCTCTCGGTGCTCTCGCGGGGCTCGATCCGCTTGCGCTCGCCTCGCAAGCCCTTTCAGCAATCACGGTCGTGCTTCACATGCATCGCTCACGCGAGGGCCGTGCGCTTTCGACAATCTCGCTCTTGCAGCGCGGAGGTGACGGCCGGCTCGAATGCATACCCGCGGTGAGCTTCGGTGCGCGAGAGCGCCGTTTCCCGGCCTTCGAAGCGCTCGAAGCACGTCTCGCTCACGGGGGAGCGTAATGCGGGGCCGCACTCTCCTTTCTGACGATGCCCTCGCTGGGCTTCTCGATCACGTCGCGATGGCTCTCGGCGCCGGGGTAACCGCCCCGCAGGCGTGGGCCGCGGTCGCCGATGCAACCGTCACACCGCATGAGAAACAGTTCGCCGAGACGATGTCCCGTATCCCGCCGGCACTCTTGCAGCGCATGAACGGCGCTCTTCATGCCCCTCGCGAGGCGGTGCGCGCGGTCGTTCTGTGTCACGTGATGTGCGAGAGCACGGGAGCACCGCTCTCCGGCCTGCTCACCTCTCTCTCAAACGGGCTTCGCGATTCTTCCGACGCCACCCGAGCCCGAACCGCGGCCTTCGCGGGAGCGAAGAGCACCGCCCGCGTACTCATGGCGCTGCCGCTTTTCGCCATCGCCCTCGGTTACGCGATGGGCGCAAATCCCCTGCGCGTGCTTCTGACTTCCACACACGGCGTGCTCATTCTCGGCGCCGGCCTCCTGCTGACCGCCATCGGCTACGCGTGGATGAACCGCATGCTCGCCGTCGCCCGCGGTGTCAGAGCCGAGATCGATCCGCTCATCGTGATCGATTTGATCGCAAGCGTCGTCCGTTCGGGCATTCCGCTCGCGGCAGCGTGCGCGCGCATCGGCGAGGCTCTCGAGAACACTCCCCCGGGCCCCGCACTTCTTGAGGCGGGCCGGGCCCTCGCCCGCGGTATGCCACCGAAGGGCGCGCTTGCCAAACTCGAGGGGGATTTAGCAGCGCTCAAGAGTGCCGCGAGCCTCTCCCATGCAACTGGAGCGCATCTGGCACCGATTCTTGCGGCTGTGACTCGGGATCGGCGCCGCGCACGCGTGCGCGAAGTCGACGAAGCATCCGCAAAGCTCGCCGTTCGCCTCGTGCTCCCCACGGGAGTCACGATTCTGCCCGCATTCGTGCTGCTCGGGATTGTCCCGATCATCACGGACCTGGTCACCACACACTTCGGTCAGATCTGGCCGTAGGCGCCCGGCAACCGCCGATGCGCAGCACACAAGAATCCTTGAAGGGGGATATCTCAATGATCGATACCACTACTACTCACACCACATCGCACGAGGCACACATTCGTGAAATCCTCGCGGATGATGCGGGTGCGACAACCGCGGAATATGCCGTGACGATCGTCGCCGCGTGTGCGTTCGCCGCGCTCTTGTTCGCGGTGCTCACAAGCGGCGAGATGCAGGGCATGCTCACGAGCATCATTCAAGGCGCCCTCCGCTCGGCGAGCTAAGCATGACACCGGAAACCGAAGCGTGTGCCCGCCCGCGGTGGCGATCACTTCGAGCGGATTCCGGTGCGGCCACGGCGGAGACGGCGGTGGTACTCATCGCCGTCTTCGCCCTCCTCGCACTGATCATTTCGCTCTGTGGGCTCTTCATCACTCATGCGCGTCTTTCGGAGGGAGCTCGCACCGCGGCCAGGGAAATGATGATCTCCGCGGATCCGGAAGGGGCGATCGCGAAGGCGAAAGTCGTCAGCGGCAAGGAAGCCTCGTTTGCCATCAGCACGAACGGCGACTGGGTCACGGTCGAAGCCCATGCGACGTGGCACGTGGGCGGGCCACTTTTCGGAACAACCTTTCCGCTCGAGGCGAGCGCTCATACGCGACTCGAGCCACATCTCGTGAGGAACGGACCATGATGAAGGCGCGCCTCGCAGCTGAACGCGGCAACGCCACCGTGACCGCGCTCGGGGCTATCGCGATCACCTCGGCCATCCTCACGGTGCTCGTGGCGCTCGGAGTTGTCCATCAGGGACGGTCTCTCGCCGCTTCTGCCGCAGAGCTCTCAGCGCTTTCTGCCGCGGATGCGCTGGCGGGTAACGGCTCCCCCGGTAAGGCGTGCGCGATCGCTCTCGAAGTTGCAGAGCGGCACGGAAGCCTCCTCAAAAGCTGCGAGGCAAGCGGTTTCGAGGCGCGGGTCGCGGTCGTCGTGAGGGTGCATCTCCCGCTGCTCGGAACCCAGAGTCTCATTGAGTCGGCGCGTGCCGGCCCAGCTCCCGCAGAACCGTGAGCGCGCCCTTCTTGCTGAGGGGCTCGTTACCGTTGCCGCACTTGGGCGACACGACGCACGCGGGGCAGCCTGCCTCGCAGGCGCACGTTTCGACCATGTCCGCGGTCGCGCGAACCCATGCCGCGGCGCTCTCAAAGGCGCGTTCGGCGAAACCGGCACCGCCCTGAGCTCCGTCGTACACGAAGATTGTGGGTTTTTCGGTATCGGCGTGCAATGCGGTGGAGACGCCGCCGATATCCCACCTGTCGCACGTCGCGAGCAGAGGAAGCATCGCGATTTGGGCGTGCTCGGCTGCGTGCAGGGAGCCGGGGAAATCGGCCTCCTCTAGGCACCACGCGTGGAGGAGGTCCGTGGGGATCTCGAACCACACAGCCTTCGTCGCGAGCGTCCGCGCGGGAAGGTCGAGCGGATGCTCACCGAGCACCGCGGAGGTGTAGATGTCTCGTACCTGGTAGCCCGTGACCTGATCGGTGACCTCGACCTGCCCGAAGCGCACGTCAACCTCGCCCCAGCGTTCGCTTCGCTCAACCTGGCGCACGCGTATCGAGGAGGTCTCATGCGCCTGGGTCGTGTGTTGCGGACTCTCGCGCCGCACCATCGCAACGGCGTTCTCAACATCGAGGTGGTTGACGATGTAGGTGACGCCCTGGTGGAGATACACGGCACCGTCGTGCACGTGTTGGTGGGCGCTTGCACCATCGACCGTGCCGATGAGCTGGCCGCTTGCCTGGTCGACGATCCGGACGTTCTCACCCCCGCTTCCGCGCAGATCGGTGAGATCGTGCGGGCGCTCCTCCAGAGTCCAATACCAGCCGTGTGGCCTGCGTCTGAGGATCCCACGCGCCGCCAAGTTTTCGAGCAGCTCTCTGCTCGTGGGGCCGAAAAGCTCCTCTTCACCGTCACGAATGGGGATCTCCGCCGCGGCCGAGCACAGGTGCGGTGTCATGACATAGGGGTTGGAGGGGTCGAACACTGCGGCCTCAACCTCGGCGCCGAGAATCATCTCGGGGTGGTTCACGACATACGTATCGAGCGGATCCTCGCGCGCGATAAACATCGCGAGGGCATCGCGAGCATTAGTCCCGTGAGAGCGACCCGCGCGCCCGAACTGCTGCCACAACGACGCCCTCGTTCCCGGCCAACCCGTCACAAGTACGGCATCAAGACCCGAGATGTCGATGCCAAGCTCGAGCGCGTTCGTCGAGGCGAGTCCCATGAGTTTCCCCGAGCGCAGCGCGTTCTCGAGAGCACGCCGCTCCTCGGGAAGGTACCCGCCTCGGTAGGCCGCGATACGCGTCGCTCGATTGGCGAGTAGCGCCGATCCCGTCGCCGCAGCGGCGGCATTCACGGCGCGTTGGGCTCCCTTGGCGACGAGCTCGCTCGAGCGGCGCGATCGCGTGAACACGAGAGTCTGCGCCCCCTCGCACACGAGGTCACCGAGAAGGGCACCGGCCTCGGTGGGTGCCGGGCGCCGTCGGACTTCCACGTGGGGTTTGACCCCGGCCTTTTCCGCCTGCTCGCGCTCCTCCTTCGCCCTGCGTGCGGCCGCACGCGCATCCTCCCCCTCGTCAAGATCGGCGATGCCCGGCTCCCACAGGGCGATCGTGAGGGGGTTCTTCGGGGAGCCATCCTCGGTGACGGCCGTGACGCTGCGACCTACGAGCCGCGAGGCGCTCACCTCGGGACTTGCACTCGTCGCGGAGGCGAGCACGAACGTGGGATGTGCTCGGTAGTACTCGGCGATGCGCGCAAGGCGCCGCATGAGCATCGAGACGTGGGCTCCGAACACGCCGCGGTACACGTGGCATTCGTCGATGATGATGTAGCGCAGCGTGCGGAAGAAGGAAATCCAGTGTTCGTGGCCGGGGAGGATCCCGTAGTGGAGCATGTCCGGGTTCGTGAGCACAAAGTTTGCGTGGCGCCGCACCCACCGTCGCTGCTCGGTTGGGGTGTCGCCGTCAAAGACAGCGGGGCGTACCTCCCGCAAATTGGCCTCGCGCGACAACCTTTCGATCGCCGTGAACTGGTCGTAGGCGAGGGCCTTGGTGGGCGCGATGTAGAGGGCGCTCGCGCGCCTCGCCGAAGGATCCTCGCGGCGAGCCTGGATATCGGTGAGCGCGGGCATGAGATAGCCGAGCGACTTCCCCGAGGCGGTCGAGGTTGCGATGACCGTGTCGCGGCCCGCGCGCGCAAACTCTGCGGCCTCCGCCTGGTGCCACCATGGCCGCTCAATCCCGCGTGTCTCGAGATGCGCGCGCAGCGACGGATTCACCCACCGCGGCCACTCGGCAAAGCGTGCCTCGCGCTCGGGGCGGCGCTCAACGTATCGAAGCGAGTCGGTGCGGTGCGGCGGCGTTGAAAGACGCGCAAGCGCACGCTCCGCATCGAACCCCTCGTTTTTCACGCGCCGCCTCCGCTCCTCTTCGCTCCACTCACGCGGTACGCAACAATGGTAGGCATGAGCACGGCACACGCGAGCACCGACCTCCCCTCCACTCCCACGATCGACCCGACCATTCTCACGCGGCTACGTCACGACCTCGCCGCTGCGCGCTACACCGCCGACGGCATCGACGAAATCCTGAGCGCTTCCGCCCGCGCAGCTCTCGAGCGAGAGAACCCGATCCCTGCACTTCGCGAACTCGGTCCGCTCGCCGATGGCGGCACCGCAAACGCGACCCTCATGCGCCTTTTTACGCTCGGCCGCACCGCCACACGCGCCGAACTCGATCACGCCCTCCCCAACGTCGGCACAGAGGGGCTTCTTGCGCTCGGTCTCGTTCGGGAGATAAGCGGTGAGGGGTCCGACGCTACCTCGGCCTTTACCGCGACCTTCGACCTTCGCCCGTACCAAGCCACCGATGATTTCGGGGAGATCCTCTGGTGGATCGTCTCCGATCTCGGGGAGCTTGCGACGGGCCGCGCGCTCGAGGGCGAGCACGTGCTCGGGATCGGCGGGGCGACCTCGACGCTTATCGCGATTACACCGCGCGCCGAGGTCGAGCGCGCCCTCGATCTCGGAACCGGCTGCGGCATTCAGGCGCTCCACGCGGCCCGCCACGCCGAGCACGTCGTCGCGACTGATATTTCCGAACGCGCTCTCTCGCTTACCAAGTTCAACGTCGCCCTCAATCAGGACACGCTTCCCGAGGGCCACGTGATCGAGACCCGCAAAGGCTCGATGTTCGAACCCGTCGCGGGCGAAACCTTTGATCTCATCGTCTCCAATCCTCCGTTCGTGATCACGCCCCGTGTGAAAGGGATCGAAACGTGGACGTATCGCGATGGTGGGGCTCAAGGCGACACGATCGTGGCGGGTCTCCTTTCCGAGATCGACGACTACCTCGCGCCCGGGGGCGTCGCCGCGATGCTCGCGAACTGGGAGATCACCGAGGGAACCGCGTGGGATTCACGCCCGCGCACATGGCTCAAGAACTCAACCGCGAGCGCACTCATCGTTCAGCGTGACGTCGAGGACCCCGCTTCCTACGCTTCGACGTGGCTGCGCGACGGTGGCGTGACCGATCGCGACGAACGCTGGGAGCCCATGACGAATGCGTGGCTCGACGACTTCGCCTCGCGCGATGTCGAGGGCATTGGATTCGGCCACGTGCTCCTCACAAAGCCCCGCGAAGGCGAGAAGCGCTTCGAGGATTTCGCCTTCATCGAGACCACCGGCTCGGGCCCCCTCGGGCCGCGCTACGCCGAGATGCTCCACACCCGCGCGCGCCTCGCGCAGCTCGACGGCGACGCCCTCGGCAAGCTTATTCTCGCGCGCGCCGACGACGTGATCGAGCGCCGCCATTACACCCCCGGAGACGAGGACCCCATGGTGATCGACCTAGTCCAGGGCGGGGGCTTCGGTCGCACCATCCAGATCGACACTCACACCGCGGCCATCGTCGGACCCCTCACCGGCGAATACCCTCTGAGCGTGTTCCTCACGGCCTACGCTTCCCTTCTCGAAGCCGCTGACCAGGCCGAACACGCTGCAACCGCACGCGAAACAATCGCTCGCACGACCCGCACGCTTATCGAGTGGGGCTTTCTCCACATCGTCGAGCAGCCGATAGCCGCGTAGTGTTACGGTACGCTTCAGGGCTAACCGCGCAGGGCCGAGGCCCCGCCTCTCACACACCGCAGTAAGGAAGTACATCGAGTGAGCGCACGCAACCTCGTGATCGTCGAGTCCCCCGCCAAGGCAAAAACCATCGGGAAATACCTCGGGGGCGATTTCACGGTCGCCGCCTCCGTTGGACACATTCGTGACCTTCCCCTGCCCAAAGACCTTCCTGCCGACATGAAGAAGGGGCCCTACGGCCGCTTCGCTGTCAACGTCGAAGATGGCTTCGATCCCTACTACGTCGTCAATCCCGACAAGAAAAAGACCGTCTCCGAGCTCAAGAAGCTCCTCAAGGAAGCAGACGCCCTCTACCTCGCAACCGATGAGGACCGCGAGGGTGAGGCGATCGCGTGGCACCTGCTCGAGGCGCTCAAGCCGAAGAAGTCGCTTCCCGTGTACCGCATGGTGTTCCACGAGATCACGAAGGAAGCCATTCAAAAGGCGCTCACCGAGACCCGCGAGATCGACATGCCGCTCGTGGACGCTCAGGAAACGCGCCGCATTCTCGATCGTCTCGTGGGTTACGAGCTCTCCCCCGTGCTGTGGCGCAAGGTGCGCCGTGGCACGAGCGCGGGCCGCGTCCAGTCGGTCGCGACGCGCCTCGTTGTGGATCGCGAGCGCGAGCGCATGGCCTTCACAGCCGCCTCCTACTGGGATGTGACGGGCGAATTCATCACCTCCGAGCTGAGCGAGCGCAGCGCCGATACGCCCGCGTTCACCGCGCAGCTTCGCACGCTCGACGGGCAGCGAGTTGCCACGGGCCGCGATTTCACCGACGAAGGCGAGCTCAAGAAAAACCTCAAAGGAAGCGTCACCGTTCTCACGGAGGAGAACGCGCGACTTCTTATCGAGGCGCTCAATGGGGCTAAGGCCACCGTCGGAGACCTCGAGTCCAAGCCCTACACCCGCCGCCCCGCCGCTCCCTTCACGACGAGCTCCCTTCAGCAGGAGGCGAGCCGAAAGCTGCGCATGGGTGCCCGCCACACGATGTCGACCGCGCAGCGACTCTACGAAAACGGCTACATCACCTACATGCGTACCGATTCGGTCGTGCTTTCGGGCGAAGCCATTCGCGCAAGCCGCGCTCAGATCCAGGAGATGTACGGCGCCGAGTACGTCCCAGACCGTCCTCGCGTGTACACCAATAAGTCGCAGGGCGCGCAAGAGGCCCACGAGGCGATCCGCCCGGCGGGCTCGAACTTCCGTACGCCCGCACAGGTCTCAGGTCAGCTGAGCGGCGATGAGTTCCGCTTGTATGAGCTCATTTGGAAGCGCACCGTGGCATCCCAAATGGCCGACGCGAAGGGAACGACGACGTCGGTCACGCTCGACGTTGAGGGGAGGGGCCGCACCGCTCAGTTCGGCGCTTCGGGCACGATCATCACGTTCCGAGGCTTCCTCGCGGCGTATGAGGAGGGGCGCGATCAGGCGCGCTACGCGGAGCAAGATGGCAAGGACAAGCGCCTGCCTCAAATGAAGGAGGGGCAGCAGCTCACCGTCGCGGAGTACACCTCGAACGGCCACGAAACAACCCCTCCGCCCCGCTACACGGAGGCCTCGCTCGTGCGGGCCCTCGAGGAACGTGGAATCGGCCGCCCCTCGACCTACGCCGCCACGATCTCCGTGATTCAGGATCGCGGTTATGTCGAAAAGAAGGGGACGGCGCTCGTACCGAGCTGGCTCGCGTTCAGCGTTGTGCGCCTCCTCGAAGAGCATTTCGGAAGGCTCGTGGACTACGAGTTCACGGCCGGCATGGAGGCGGGGCTCGACCGCATCGCGGCGGGCAATACGGACCGCGTGCACTGGCTGAGCGACTTCTATTACGGCAAGTCGGGTTCGTTCGCAAAGCCCGTCGAGGGTGGCCTTAAGGCAACGCTCGACAACCTCGGCGAGATCGATGCACGCGCGGTCAACACCGTCTCGATCGGCAACGGAATCGACTTGCGCATGGGTCAGTACGGCCCCTATATCGAGCGCGCGGTCGAGGGCACTGAAACGCCGCAACGCGCGAATGTCCCCGTCGATCTCGCGCCCGACGAGCTTACGCTCGAGAAGGCCGAAGAGCTCATGAGCCGCGCGAAGGACGACGGCCGCGTACTCGGCCGCGACCCGGATTCGGGTTTCGAGATCGTCGCGAAGGACGGCCGCTACGGTCCATACGTCACCGAAAATCTCGAACTCGACGAGGAAACGAAGGCGCTTCCGAAGACGAAGCAACCGAAGCCCCGCACGGCATCGCTTTTCAAGGACATGGACCTCGCGACCGTGACTCTCGAGGATGCCCTAAAGCTCCTTTCGCTCCCCCGCGTCGTTGGCAAGGACGCCGAGGGAGTCGAGATCACCGCGCAGAACGGGCGCTACGGCCCGTACCTCAAAAAAGGCACGGACTCGCGTTCGCTCGAGACCGAGGCGCAGCTGTTCACGATCACCGAAGAGGAAGCCCTCGCCATTTACGCCCAGCCGAAGCGGCGGGGGCGAGCCGCGGCGAAGCCTCCCATTAAGGAGCTCGGTGTTGATCCCACGAGCGAGAAACCAATCGTGATCAAGGACGGCCGCTTCGGCATGTACATCACGGACGGCACCACCAACGTGACGCTTCGCAAGGACGAGTCGCCCGAAACGATGACACACGAGCGAGCCGTGGAACGTCTCGCGGAGAAGCGCGCGAAGGGTCCCGCGAAACGCAAAACGGCGAGAAAGTCCAGCTCGCGAGCAAAATCCTCGAAAAAGTAGCGGAGAGCGGCGTACGGTGGTGTCATGACCGCACCACTGACGCTGCCCACCTCGACCATTCCTGATCCGGCCGAGGCACCGGGACTTCGCTGGGGTGTCATCGCCCCCGGCGGGATCGCCCGGAACTTCATCGGCACGATGCATGCCGCCACTGCCTCACGTCTCGTTGCCGTGTGTTCGCGTTCGCGTGAGCGGGCTCGGGTTTTCGCGAGGGACTTTGAGTCCGACGCCGGACTCGCGACCGCCTACGCCGACGTTGACGAGTTCCTCGCCCACGAAGGGCTCGAGGCCGTCTATGTGGCATCCCCTCACGCGCAGCATTTCGCTCTCGCAAAGCACGTGCTCGAGGCAGGAATCCCGGTCGTCATCGAAAAGCCCATGACCCTCAACGCCGAACAGGCACGCGAGCTTTTCGCACTCGGCCACCAGAAGGGCGCTTACGTCCAGGAAGCGATGTGGTCGTGCTTCATGCCGCACTACGACGTGATCCGCCAAGTGATCGAGTCGGGAGCGATCGGTGAGGTGACGGGGGTCATCGCCGAGCACTGCCAGTACTTCCCTTTCGATCCCGAGCATCGACTCTATGCTCCCGAGCTCGGCGGCGGCGCACTCCTTGATCTCGGTGTATATCCGCTCGCCTTCGCGCACTGGGTTGCGGGCTCGCCCGAGGAGATTCACGCGACGGGAACGCTCACCGCCACCGGGGTCGATGAAATGATCTCGATCTCGGGTCTGCGGGACCGCACGGTGTATGCGGTTCAGACTGGTCTCGGGGCGCGAGGTGAGGTCGGCGCTCACGTGCTCGGCACGCGGGGGAAGATTGACGTTGATTCGTGGTTCTTCGTGCCGAATAGCTTTACCGTGACGCAGTTCGAGGCGGGCGAGAGAGGAGAGGACCTCCGCATGCGCTTCACCTACGAAGACTCACTCCCCTACGAGTTGCCGAGGCACCCGGAGGGCGGAAACTTCGGGATGGCGTTCGAGATCGCTGAGGCTGCGAGGAACATCCGTGCGGGAAGGCTCGAGTCTGAGCGCTGGGGTGCGGGTGACACCCTCGCGGTTCTCGAGGTCATGGATCGTGTTCGCGAAGCTATAGGTGTGCGGTACCCGGGCGAAGAAAAGTAAGGGACGCATTCAACCTCACCTGAGACAATGGGGCCATGTCGAGCATCGATTCCACCGCGCCGCGCACACCTCTGACTCCCGCCGAGGCCTCGCATAATCCTGCAGGCCTTTTCGTGACATTCGAAGGCGGAGACGGCGGCGGAAAAAGCACCCAGATCCCGCTGCTCGAGAAATGGCTTCAAAGTGAGAGCTCACCGTTTCAGGGGGCCGAGGTCACCGTGACGAAAGAGCCGGGTGGGAGCCCGCTCGGTGCGCAGATTCGCGAGCTCATTCTCCACTCCGATCACGTCTCCGACCGCGCCGAGGCGCTGCTCTATGCCGCCGATCGCGCCCACCACGTCGAAACCGTCGTGCGACCGGCGCTCGATGCGGGCGGAATCGTCATTGGTGATCGCTACTTAGATTCGTCCGTCGCGTATCAGGGGGCGGGGCGCGCGCTCGACCCAAGTGACGTGTACGAGCTCTCGATGTGGGCGACCGGGGGGCTCCTCCCCCACGTCACTTTCCTCCTCGACATCACTCCCGAGGCGCTCGCCGAGCGTCGAGAAGCGGCGTCGCTCGATCGCCTTGAGCGCGAGGGGATTCAGTTCCACGAAGCCGTACGCACTGCCTTCCTCGACCTCGCGCGCCGCGAACCGGAGCGGTGGATCGTCGTCGATGCGTCGCAGTCAATTGAGGAGGTCCACGCCGAGATTACGCAGCGCCTCGCGGACTGGGTGCGCGTCAACGCCCATACGCTCACAGGCGCGGCTGAACATCCCGTCGAGGGCACCACCGAACCGGATTCGCTCCTGTGAGCGTTTACGACACGGTAGTAGGCCAGGCCGCCGCAGTCGCGCAACTTTCGCGCGCCGCCTCGCCCGAGGGTTCCCTCGCCCAGGCGTGGCTCGTTGCTGGCCCGCCCGGATCTGGCCGCTCGAGCATCGCACGTGCGTTTGCGGCAAGTCTTTTGTGTGACAACGCCGTGGGAGGCCAGGGATGCGGCGAGTGCCAGCCATGCCGCACAGTCCTCGCGGGAAGCCACGGCGACGTCACGGGCGTGCGCACCGAAACTCTCACCATTTCGAAGAACGAAGTTCGGGAGCTCGTCTCGACCGCGCAGCGCGCACCAGCATCGGGCCGCCACCGCGTGCTCATCATCGAGGATGCCGACCGCATGAGCCCCGGAACATTCAACGTTCTCCTCAAAGCCATAGAGGAGCCGCCGCCGCGAACCGTGTGGCTACTGTGCGTACCCTCGCCGCAGGACCTCGCGCAAACGATCCGCTCACGCTGCCGCGTGGTCAACCTTCAGGTTCCACCGCCCGATGCCGTCGCAATGCTCCTCATCGAGCGCGACGGCGTCGAGCCCGAACTCGCACACCGCGCCGCAGCGAGCGCCCAGGGCCACATCGGAATCGCCCGCCGCTACGGTCTCCACCCTGATTCTCTTGCGGAGCGCGAAGATTCGGCGCGGAAACTTCTAGCGCTCACAAGCGTCGGCCACGCCCTCGCCTTCGCGAAGACCCTCATCGATCGGGCCGAAGCTGAGGCGCACACGGAAGCCGACGAAGCGAGCGCACGCGAACGCGAACAGTTCATGCGTGGCGCCGGAATCGAACCGGGCGGGCGCATTCCACCTGCGCTTCGCGCCCAGGTCAAAGCGCTCGATGACGAGGCGAAGCGGCGTGCCACGCGCCTCGTGCGCGACGTGATCGACCGCTACCTGCTCGACATCCACTCGGTGCTCCGCGACGTTCTCACTCTCCAGCTCAACACGGGCGCGACTCTTGTCAATCCCGGAATCGAGCGCGAGCTTCGAGATCGCACGCACGTGCATTCACCGCAAACGACGCTAGCTCTGTTGGACTGCGTTGGAACTGCGCGCGAGCGAGTCGGCATGAACGTACCGCCGCAGCTCGCACTCGAGGCACTGCTCGCCGCCATCGTCGCGGCGCGCTAAGCGAGAGCAGCGCTTCCCCGATATTCCTCATTCCTCTACCCGACGAGCTCCACATCCTCGACGCGCCGCGCTACTCGCAATCCTCCGCAATCGCTCTTTCATAACAATCGAATAACACCGTCCTAAATGCTTCTAAAAAGCGATAGAATCGAGGCGCCTATCCCCCTTAGGTTTCCCTTTAACCAAGAAAGTATCCCCATGCCTACATCCCTCGGCATTTTCCGCGGCGCTTCCTCGCGTCGCCTGCACCTTTTCCTCATGACCCTCGCCATGGGCGTCCTCGCTCTCCTTCTTTCCGGGTGTGGCGAGCTCTCCACGACCACCGAGGTCAACGCTGACGGCTCCGGTATCGAGCGTTTCAGCGTCAAGATCAACTCGGGAGACATGGAGAAGGTCCAGGGCGGCGTTGAAACCATTGAATCCGTCGTCAACGAGAAGAACCCCGGTGGCTTCACGTTCGATGGGGGCGATAAAGACTCCGAGGGGAACACGATTGTCAAGGTGTCTCTAGCCTTCGACTCACCCGATGACTACGCCGCCAAAGCCAAAACGGCACTGGAGGCATCGGGAATTACCGAAACCCCAGAAGTCATCTTCGAGCCGCCGAAGCCGCCGTTCACTACGGGTGTGACTTTCGCCCGATCATTCGGCGACGAAGAGCTCGTACGCTGGATTTCTCAAGGCGTCATGGACGCTTCTCAAGAAGAGAAAAACTATGAAGCCAGCGAGATGATGAACGAGACTTCCACCAAGGTAGTCTCCAACGGAAAAGAGCTTGAGACGACATACCTCGAGTCCGACATCGCGATGAATGCCTGGAGTGATTCGGAAAAACTAACTTTCGACGATGTCACCGTCGAAACGGCCGCCTTCGATGACCCGAGCGAGAAGAAGTTCAAGCGCACGATCCACTACACACTTTCGCGCGAAACCTATCGCAAGGCCAGCGAAGATTTCGATAAGTTCTTCGAATCAGCAGTCCCCGAAGGCGGCGAGCTAAAGGCCGCCAGTGCCACGGAGAACGTCTGGACGGTCTCGTTCCCCGCCGGTTCTCCAGAAGAGATCTCGAAGTGGACGGACACGGCGCTTGCATCCAAGGGATCGGAGTTTTCGGTTTCGGATCCCACTCCTGGAGAAGACCCCTTTGTGCTTACCACGAGCGTTGTCTCCAACATGGAATGCACTGTCGCCTGCTCTGAGGGAGGTCTCCAGCAGACAATCAACCTTGGCACGACCGAGGCCGATGCAGCAATGATCCCCGTCGGGCCTGAGCCGTACTCGGTCTCCCGCTCTCTGAGCTTGACTGCCGCCAAAATCGACGTGCAGATCAACCGCGATGGCGGCGGAAAGCTCGAAGCCAAATACAGCCTTTCTGAAGCAGATGACGCCCTCATCACCGAAGCCACGATGACCAAGCTTCTGGGCGGAGATGCTTCCCGCAAAGTGGAAGACGGCACCGCAACCTATACCGTGACGATTTCGGGTAAGGACTCCTCTGAGTTCACTTCGGCTCTGGCAAAGGCTGGATACGGAGAGCAGGGCGAGCCCCCGGCAGTCACGGTGGTGGAGAATCCTTCGGAGCACAAAAAGTACCTCGTCGATCTCGATATGCATTTCCCTGAGGCTCTCAGCGAGCACCTTCCCCAGAACAGCTCATGGACCATCAAAGGAGATGGCATTGCCCCGACTGCCGTCCTTGATTCCTCGAACGGAACGAGCTCGATGGCGGACGATGCGATCACGGTGAAATCCGATGGCGGCTCGTACCTCATACTGAGCTTTGCAGCAGAACGCAGGGGTCTCGATCCCATCGAAATCTTCGGTATTGCCGCAGTTATTGGTGTTGCACTTCTTGTCATCGCCGGCACCGTTTTGGCAATTGTCTACAGAAACAAGCTGAAGAACCTCTTCAATCGGCCCGCCGCGACTGCTTAGGAGAAGTGAGCTCTCAAGAGCTCCCTTCGCATACACACGCCCCGGCCCCGACGACAATTGATTTCGTCGGGGCCGGGGCGCTGTTCTTCGCTCACGAGAACGCTTGCCTATTCCTCCTCGCTCGCCTTCTTCGCCGCGAGTTTCTCTTGCTCCTTCTTCAGGAGCGCCTCGTCGATAATCGACTTTTCCTCGAAGCGGTCTTCATAGTCGACGGCTTCCTCGTCGAGAACCTTGTCCGGTAAATCCCCGGCGAGGCTCCGCTTTTCAGCGTCGGTCTCGGAATGAGCGCCGCAGCCGTACTGGAGCGACACGACTCGGCCATCGGCAGGCGACCACTCGTTGGTGCAGATTCCGAACTCCTGGCGCAGCGAACCGTTCAGAAGCGAAAGGAAGCCACACGAGCGGCACTGGGCCTTCACGGTTCCCTTGCGGCCGCGTTTGCTGATCTCACGCGGGCCAAATTTGCCGCTCATCCAGCGCTTTGCGGCTTCTTCGCGACCTTCGCGCGAAAGCACGCGCTCACGGCCGAGGCCAAGCTCCCACATGGCAACGCGATCGGCTTCCTCGTCGTCGGTCTGTTCGTAGCCCTGTTCGAGGCGCGCGTCGTCGGCACTGTAGGGAAGGACGTCGCTCTCGCCGACGTCCCCGGGGCGGAGGCGCTCCGCCCACGGTTCCCACTCGGGCGCAAGAAGCGACTCTTCGCTCGGGATGAGCGCTGTTTCACAGACTGTCGCGACCTTCGCGCGCGGGGCGCGCGCAAGCACTGCGATCCACGTCCATCCCGCATACCCGGGAATCGACGCCTCGAAAAAGTGCGTGACGAGCCGCTCGCCGCTTGCTTCAACGCGCAGATGCGTTCCGACCTGGCCTGGTTCGGCAACCTCGACCACGGCGGAGGCAGCCTGTTCGACGGCTGCTGCGCACACGGCGTCGAGCTTCGGGGCGCGCGTGCGCGCCTTGGTCGCGGGGGCGGTGGGGGTCATGAAATTAAGCCTCGAAGTTGTCGGCGACGGCGCGCAGAACGGTCGCAACTTTTTGCGCATGCCCCTTGTCGGGGTAGCGACCGTGACGGAGCCCGTTCGAGGCTCCGTCAAGCAGCTGGATCAGATCCTCGACCATGACGGCCATGTCTTCGGGCTTCACCCGACGCGCGCGGGCGATGCTCGGTGCAGGATCGAGAAGACGCAGGGTAAGTGCCTGGGGGCCGCGGCTGCCATCGACCATGTCGAATTCGACGCGCTGGCCCTTGCGCAACTGCTGAACTCCCTCGGGGAGAGTCGATGCGTGCACGTACACGCTCTGGCCATCCTCGCTTACGAGGAAACCAAAGCCCTTTTCAGCGTCAAAGAACTTGACCTTGCCGTTCGGCACAGTGATTCCTGCCTTTACTCTCGAGCGCTTGCGCGCGGTAAACGGGCTCCAGTCTACCGTGCGCGCTCCGCCGGGGAAAAGAGCGGCGGCTGTCCTTACCGCACAGGTCACCTTGGCGAGAGTGCGGGAGTTTGGCGGGTGAGCTTTGGGTCCGACGCCTGCCTCGCCTCGCGGTTCTTACTTCTCGCGTCGACGCCCCGCCTATTCCTTGAACGCGCTCGGGCAGGGAGTCTCGTTAGTCGCGAGCGGGCACTCATTGCACGCAGGTTTTCGTGCCGTGCAGAGGTTCCGCCCATGAAAGATGAGCCGGTGCGAAAGCGTCGTGAGGTCAACGGAGTCTTGGCAGCCGTCGGACCCGGTACGTGCCACCACATCCCGTTCAACCGTGCGCGGATCGGCGCTTTCGCTCCAGCCAAGCCTTCGCGCAAGCCGGCCCACGTGTGTGTCAACCGTGAGCAGGGAGTGCCCAAACCACGTTCCCCGCACGACGTGTGCCGTTTTCCGGCCGACACCAGCGAGCGATTCAAGCGCTTTCTGGTCATCGGGAACCGAGCCGCCGAAATCATGGACAAGGCGAGCGGAGAGTTCCTGCACGTGACGCGTGCGGCGTGCAGCCATGCCAAGGGGACGCAGGAGTTTCTCGATCTCCTCTTCTGGCGCGGCGGCCATGGATTGCGGATCCGGCCACCGTTCAAAAAGCTCGGGGGTTACGGAATTGACGCGTGCGTCCGTCGTTTGCGCCGAAAGCACCGTCGCAATGAGCAATTCGAAAGCTGTCGAAAAATCGAGCTCGCATTTCGCGTCGGGATAGAGTTGCGCGAGCTCGGCGTCGACACACTTCACTGTGGGAATCGCCTGGTCCTTGAGTCCCGAATCCATACGGTCATTGTGCACGACCTTCCAGTTTGGCGAAAAGAACGCGGGAAGTTTCGGGATTTCTGTAGGCCTCGTCACCAATCAGGTATTACTGTTAAGGAGTACGCGTGTGCGCATCGCGCACCCCAAAAATTTCCGCTATACCGGCGCAACCCCAGGAGGAACCGTGGACGAGAACATCGTTCGTTCAGCACCGCTTTTTGCCGCGCTCGATGACGACGGCAAGCAAGCTGTCCTCGACTCGATGACTCAGGAGGACTTCCACCGCGGCTCGGTCGTATTCCGCGAGGGCGATCAGGGCGATCGCCTCTTCATCATCGCGAGCGGCAAGATCAAGGTCGGCCACGCTTCGGGCGATGGTCGCGAGAACCTTCTTGCCGTGCTCGGCCCGGGCGAAACCCTCGGCGAGCTTTCACTTTTCGACCCGGCCCCGCGCAACGCCACCGCGACCGCCGTTGCCGAGACGACCCTCTACTCGCTTTCCCAGCAGGATCTCTACCGCGTGCTTGCGCAGCGCCCCGAGGTGGCCCGTCATCTCCTCGCTTCACTCGCGCGTCGCCTTCGCAAGACCAACGATTCGCTCGCGGACCTCGTGTTCGCAGATGTCCCCGGTCGCGTCGCCAAGAACCTCCTTGACCTCGCTCAGCGCTTTGGCCGCCAGAGCGATGAAGGCATCATGGTCTCCCACGGCCTCACGCAGGAAGAGCTCGCACAGCTCGTTGGCGCTTCGCGCGAAACCGTGAACAAGGCTCTCGCCGACTTCGCGCACCGCAATTGGATTCGCCTCGAAGCCCGCGCAGTACTGTTGCTCGACATCGAGCGCCTTCGCCGCCGCGCGCGCTAAAGCGAGAACTCAACGAAACTCTCGAGGAAGGGAGCGAGCCCAGTCGGGTTCGCTCCCTTCCTCTATAGATAGTCCTGAACTTCAAGTTCTTCAGGGGCGGTCGATGCCCGTAATGTATTCGAGCGCCGCGCGTATATTGCGTTCTGATCGCTCTCGAAATGACTCGAGCTCCTCCGCACCCGCTCCCTCATCACGCAGGGCGGCGAACTCCCGCCCATAAATTTCTTCGAACATGCGCCGAACCGTGAGGACTCCCCGCTCGCGCGCGCTTCTCACCTGCTCAAGCCGTTCTTGCCGGTGCGCGAGGGCCTCCTGAGATGCGACGAGCGCTTCATGGGGAGCGTCGATCGGTTCACCGTGGCCCGGGTAGAGGCCCGAGATGCGCCCGTCCATGCACATGACGCGGATGATATTGAGGCATTGAAGATACTCGTGAAGCGTGCAATCCTCGCCCACGACGGTCGGTGCTCCGGTCAGAAGAGCGTCGCCCGTGAGCAGCTCGCCCCCCTCAAGGAGGAGGCCAATGGAATCGGCGGTGTGTCCAGGAAGATGAATGACATCGGCAACGACCCGGCCGTCGAGAGAGATTTCACTCGGCACGGGCGCCGCCCCCGGCACGAGCGAGGGCTCCGCCGCCCACAGCGGCACCGTGATCCCGGTTGCGGAGCTCAGCGCTCGTCGCACCATAGATGTTGCACCCGTGTGCCCGTCGTGGTGATGGGTCACGATGATGCCACCCACGCGACGTGCGCCGGTGGCGACGGCGGCGTCGACGACCGCTTGCGCGTGCTCGCGCAACGCAGGGCCCGGATCAACGATCCACACGGTGCGCTCAGCAGTAAAGATATAGGTGCGCGTGCCGTCAAGTGTTCGCGGCCCTCCGTTTGGGGCGAGCACCCACGAGAGCTGCACGCCGGAAGAATCGGGCTCGCGTTGCATTATTAGCGGAACTCCACGAGGAGATCCACCTCGACAGTTGCGTCAAGTGGGAGTGCACTTACGCCGACGGCGGCACGCGAATGCGAGCCCGCTTCACCGAGCAGGTCGCCGAGCAGCTCGCTCGCGCCGTTGATGACACCCGGCTGAGCTGTGAACTCGGGCGCCGAAGCCACGTAACCCGTGACCTTGACGACTCGCGTAATCCGATCGAGGTCGCCAATCTGGGCTTTAATCGCTGCGAGGGCGTTCAAAGTGGCCTTCTCGGCTTCTTTCTTTGCAGCCTCAGCCTCAACCTCGGCGCCGACCTTCCCCGTGACCTGGAGCTTACCCTCAACGAGGGGAAGCTGGCCGGAGGTTTGCACGTAGTGGCCCGTCACAACGGCAGGGACATAGGCCGCAACGGGATTCGCTACCTCGGGCAGGGAGAGACCACGTTCGCTGAGTTTCTGTTCGACGGTACTCATAGGTGGTTAGGCTCCTTCGCTTACGGGTCGCTTGAAGTATGCAACGAGAGATTCAGGTCCCTGCGGCCCCTGGACCACTTGAACAAGCTCCCAACCATCGGAGCCGAAATTGTCCAGGATCGCCTTGGTGTTGTGGATAAGCAGCGGTGTCGTGAGGTATTCCCACTTCTGATTCGTAGCCATGCCCCCAGCTTAGCCGGGCGTGCTTGAGCCTTTCCGGTTCTCGAGCACCGGCAGCCACGACGTCACCGCGGGGTGTTCGCGAAGGAGGCGGCGGCGCTCACGTTCGGTCATGCCGCCCCACACACCGAACTCAATCCGGTTGTCCAAGGCATCGGCGAGACACTGGTTTAAAACGGGGCACGAACGGCATACCACCTTGGCCTTGTGCTGATCGCTTCCCTGGACGAAGAACTCCTCGGGATTGAGGCTTGCGCACGCGCCTCGCGAGGCCCAATGACGCGCATCGTGAATCGTGTCAACGCTGCCCACGCTCACTCGCACACCTCCCGAATCTGTTCTCTTCGATTTTTGGCGTGACCCCATACTAATGAAAGTGTGACGCGACCCCCAATTCGGGCATCTCCGCACAACTTTTACACGCGCGATACTGCCCTTCGCGCGTTCGCCTTAGTAGGGTGTGAGCATGCCAGAGTCTCAGCAGGAGCCATCGGTCCGTTCCAATCCGAGCGAACCGACTACCACTCTCACCCAAGCGTTCACGGGTGTCGCAGGCTTGCTCGCCGTGTGTGCCCTCGCGGGAGTTCTGCTCGCCGCCTTCGCGCTTCCGGCCGTGACCGCGATGTCGGCCGCCGCGAAGGATGGCGTGAACCTGTTCAACTCGCTCCCGAGTGAACTCGATGTCGCACCCCTCAACGAGGCCTCCCGCATTGAGGCATCCGATGGCAGTTTGCTCGCGACGTTCTACTCCGAGAACCGGATCATGGTTCCCCTCGACAAAATCGACGAGGATCTCCAGCACGCCGTCATCGCGATTGAGGATCGTCGCTTCTACCAGCACAACGGCTTTGACCCTCAGGGCACGTTCCGCGCATTTGCCTCGAACCTTGCTGGTAATAGCCTCCAGGGCGGCTCGACCCTGACCCAGCAGTACGTGAAGAACGCTCTCCTTATGGATGCCTTCCAACGTGGCGATGATGAAGCTATCCAAGCGGCGACCGAATCCTCCCTCATCCGCAAGCTCCGCGAAGCGAAAATCGCGATCTCCCTCGAAAAAAAGTGGAGCAAGGATGAAATTCTCAACGGCTACCTCAACGTCGCGCAGTTTGGCCCATCCCAGTACGGGGTAGAGACCGCGGCGCAACATTACTTCTCAAAGAGCGCAGCGGATCTCACGCCCGGCGAAGCTGCTCTCCTCGCCGGAATCACGAACTCCCCGAATGGAAACGATCCTGTCAAGCACCCGAAGAACGCTTTCAAGAGGCGAAACCAGGTGCTTCATGACATGCACCAGCTTGGTTATATCAATCAAGAGGATTACGAGGCAGCAAAGAACCAGCCCGTCGAGGACATGCTCAAGGTTACCGATGCGCGCGCCGGTTGCTCGACCGCGGGTGGTAGCGGTTTCTTCTGCGACTATGTGACCCGCAGCCTCCTCAACGATCCCGCCTTCGGCAAAACGAAGGAGGATCGCCGAAAGCTCCTTTATGGCGGTGGCCTTACGATCAAGACGACCCTCGATCCTGCCCGCCAGAAGGTCGCGGAAGACATCGTCAATCGCAAGGTTCCGGCCGATTCGGAGTCGGGCTTCGGCCACGCAATCGTGAGCGTCGAGCCCGGTACCGGCAATATCCGCGTCATGGCGCAAAACCGCACCTTCAATCCTTACAAGGACGCAAAACCGGGCGAAACCTCGCTCAACTACACGGCGCCGAAGTACTTGGGTGGCGGCAACGGGTTCCCCGTTGGCTCGACCTTCAAGGCGTTCGTTCTCACGACCTTTCTGAGCGACGGCGGCTCGATTTGGGACTCCGTGGGGCGTGGCTCGAATACCTTCAATAATTTCCCCGCGAAATGCCTTCGCCACGGGAAGTGGCGCGAAGCCTCCGGTTGGAGGCTCAAGGATGCAGGCCAGGATATTCATGGCTCGATGAGCGTTCTGGACGCCACCAAGTTTTCGATCAACACCGCGTACGCCAATATCGCACTGCGCACCGACCTATGCAGCATCGCGGAAACGTCACGCGCTCTAGGGGCCGTCCCGGGAAATTGGAATGATTCGATCCCCGAGAACAAGGAAAAGCCCGTCAACGACATTTTCGGTGCCGACCTTTCGCCCGCGACTCAGGTCATCGGCGAAATCAACATTCCGATGGTGAATATGGCGGCGGCTTACGCTGCTTTCGCGGCGGAAGGCAACTACTGCAAGCCGCAACCAGTCGAAAGCGTTAAAGACCGCAACGGCAAAGAGCTTCCGTTCACGAAGTCGCAGTGTTCGCAGGTTGTCAAGCCCGAAGTGGCGAACGCGGTGTCGTGGACCCTCATGCAAGGTCTTTCCGATCCGAAAGGCACGGGTAAAGGCAAGGTTATTCCCGGTCACGACGCGGGCGGGAAGACCGGCACCTCCGGCAGTCAGTACCACACGTGGTACGTGGGCTTCACGAAGAACCTCTCGACCGCGGTCTGGTTCGGTAACCCCACTTCCAATAAAAAGCCGACGGGTGTGACGGTTGACGGTCAACGCCTTCGCGGCAACGTGTGGGGCAGCACCGTTTCCCTCCCCACGTGGCAAGAGTTCATGATCAAGGCACACGAAGGACTCCCCTCCGTCCCCTTCCCGCCGAAGCCTGAGGGAGTTCAACGCGCACCGCAAACACCCGACTCGAGCGGCTCAAGCGAGGACGGTGGCGGTGCTCCCGCGCCCAACCCAGCCCCCGCCCCTCAGCCGGGTGGGGAACAGCAACAGAACGCGCCCTCAGAGGGGGAGACTAACGCTGGCGCACGCGAGGCGGCTCCCGAGGGCTACAGGTATGTTTACCCGGGAGACCCCGACTACGACGAGTATGTGGAATACGAGGAGTACTACCCCGGTGACTAGGGCTAAGCCACTCGCTATTCTCGGCGGCGCCGCTATGCTGGCAACCGTCGGAGCTGCCGCAGGAGCCCACGTGTGGGCCCGACACATTGAGATCAATCTCTTCGAGGTGCGCAAACTCGATCTTCGCGTTCTCCCGCAGGGAGCTCAGCCGGTACGAGTACTACACATGTCCGACGCGCACCTTCTCCCCGGGCAAAAAAAGAAACGCGAATTCTTACGCTCACTCGCCCCCCTCAAGCCCGATCTCGTCATTAATACCGGCGATAACGTTGCAAGCGAGGAGGCGATCGAGGCAATTGCGAGCGACCTCGCGCCCCTCCTTGAGCGACCGGGCGCTCTCGCCCTCGGCTCAAACGATAAGTACGCGGCAACACGCCGCAACGTCTTTCGCTACCTCCTTCGTGACCCTCGGCCGAAGAACTTTCGAGACGGGGTGCCGAATCCTCCACTTCCCGTTGATCGTCTCGTCGATCGTCTTACGTCCGGCGGCTGGGCACATGTGTCGAATGCCCGCACCGTGCTCGAGCTTCCGCAATGTGATGTCGAGGTCGTAGGGGTAGACGACCCACACCTCGAGCACGACGAGTTTCCTCCGCTCACAAATCAAAGTGCGTCGCTCACGAGCCACGCTCGCTTCAAGATTGGAGTGACTCACGCACCTTATCGTCGCGTGCTCGATCAGTTTGTAGACGACGGGTGCGATCTCATTTTTGCGGGGCACACCCACGGTGGCCAGCTCGCGCTGCCCTACTTCGGTGCACTCGTCACGAATTGCGACCTTCCGCGCTCTCAGGCCAAGGGCCTCAGTTATCACCGCGGCGTGCCACTTCATGTGAGTGGAGGTATTGGCGCGAGCCCCTTCCATAACATGCGCTTTGCAAATCGGCCCGAGGTCACACTCCTTACCCTTAAACCGCGCCTCACCTGATCCTTCAAGCACACCGCGGTGGTGGCAATCACGCCACATCGATTAGCTTCGCGCCGAGGCTAGACGCTATAGTTGATGAGGTTCCGAGGGCTCCGCAGCCCTAGCGAAGCTTCCGGGGTGTGGCGCAGCTTGGTAGCGCGCTTCGTTCGGGACGAAGAGGTCGCAGGTTCAAATCCTGTCACCCCGACTCAAAGGAAAAGCCTCCGCTTCGGCGGAGGTTTTTTCGTTTCCCTGTTACATCACAATCTTCCGTTCAATATACCTCCTCAAATTACACGCGTGTAACTACCACGATGAGTTTCTTTTGGAAAGCCGTGACAGCATCACTTTGGGCAAATAACAGTAAAAGTTTGGCAAATTAGCGCTCCTGATTGATTCCTGAGAGTTCCAGGCTCCCCCCTTCCTCACCTAAGGTGGAGCGCGGGCCATGCACGTGGCTCACCCCCCGTGATCGCTTCCCGTCACCTCGGGGGGAGCTTCCTCGATGTGCACCCTGTGGCGGGAATTGGTGTGAGCACCAATCGCGAGGGTAGGAAAGTTGCTCTCTTATGCTTCGTACCGCACAGCGCGGCACCCACCGTGCCGAAGGCCCCGCCGTTATCGACTACAGCAGCCTTCTCGCCCCTGTCTCGAAAGGTGCCGTTGGCGCCGCCGCCCTCACCGCCGTCGCCGCCACGGCCGCAACCGGTCTTGGGCTCGCTCCCGCTGACGCTGCCACTTCGACTCAACGTGGGCCTGTTTCGCAGGCAAGCTCAAAGCTTCCTCCGATTTCCGCGCTTGGCTCGTCGCCGCTTCGCACGGGCCACTCCGGCCAGCGCGTCCAGGCACTCCAATCGCTCCTCAACCACCACGGCGCGAACATCAACGTTGACGGATCCTTTGGCCGCCGAACCCGTAACGCAGTGGTGACGTTCCAGTCCTCCGCCGGTATCGGTGTTGACGGCGTCGTTGGCGCCCGTACCCGCTCAGCTCTCGGATCGAAAAATCCGACCGCAGTGAACAGTACGCCGAAGTTGCGCCCCGGATCGCGCGGCGAGGCTGTCAAGAACCTGCAGAGCCTCCTCAACAACGCTGGCGCCAACATCAAAGTTGACGGTGTTTTCGGCCGTGGCACGAACACTGCCGTACGTAACTTCCAGTCCTCGGCTGGCGTTGGCGTTGATGGCGTTGTAGGTCCCCGCACGTGGGGCAAACTCAGCTCGGGTGCTGGCTCGGCCGCCGCCTCGAAGAGCTCGACGGCAGTCAGCAACACTCCGAAGCTCCGCAGGGGCAACCGTGGTGATGCCGTGAAGAACCTCCAGAACCTGCTCAACAATTCAGGCGCCAACATCAAGGCCGACGGAGTCTTCGGGCGCGCCACCTATAACGCCGTACGCAACTTCCAGTCTTCAGCCGGCGTTGGCGTTGATGGCGTTGTAGGTCCCCGCACGTGGGGCAAGCTCAACTCGGGCAACGTTACGATCGCAAAAGCCTCATCTGCCAACACATCGGCACCTGCTCCAGCCTCGAGTACTTCGGCGAAATCCGATGCCTCGGGTGAAGCTATCGTCGAAAGCGCCAAGAAGTACCTCGGCACACCGTACGTGTGGGGCGGTTCGTCCCGTTCAGGCTTCGATTGCTCAGGACTCACCTCGACCGTTTACCGTGAGCACGGCATCTCGATCCCACGTACGGCCCGCAAGCAGGCATTCGGCGGAAAAATCATTTCCGAAAGCGAAGCTCGCGTAGGCGATCTCGTGGTGTTCACGCAGCGCAACTACGGTCACGTCGGAATTTACGCTGGTAACGGGAAGATTGTGGACGCGAGCCGCTCGCGCAATCAGGTTGTCTACCGGGACATCTGGACCTCGAAGGTCGTCTTCGTCACGTACCGCTGATCGGTAGAGGGGTTCGATCCTGACGCTAAGCGTCGTGGGAAGAGGATCGAGGCCACACCGGTCAGTCTATGCGGGCAGCCCCTCGGGGCTGCCCGTTTTTATATCCGACGGCGCCCTGACCACTTCGCTCCTTTTCTTCCAGCGTGCGCCTATCCCCACGTGGCAGGGTTGAGCTGTGTCTTTACGCAGTCGCGCACAGGGACCGCCATCTACTCAAGGAGTGACATGTCCACGAACTCTGAGCTCAATAGCGCTCCTCTCCCCCTCATTCCCGAACCGCTTTCGGTGCGCTGGGGCGAGACCCCGGCGGAGGACTGGGTGACCACGGATCCTTTCGGTGAGGTCACAGTCGGCGTGAACAAGGATCTCCCCCGCACCAATTTCTCGCTCACGATCCACGAAAAGGGTGCGTCGATTACCGCCGGCAGCGAGGCTGCGCTCGCCGATGGCCGCAATGCTTTCGCACAGATCGTGCACCTTTCTGCGGTGAGGTCACAGCTCGCGAACGCGGCGACCGTGGCGAGCGAGCAACCGTCGGATCCCACATACCGCATCCCGGCACTCACGCTCAGCGATTCCCCGGCGCACGCGTGGCGCGGGCTCCTCGTGGACCCCGCGAGGCACTTTCTGCCGGTTGAAGACCTCAAGCGACTCATTACCGTCATGGCTGTCTACCGCATGAACGTGCTGCACCTGAATCTCACGGATGATCAGGGCTGGCGTTTCGAGGTGAGTGGCTACCCGCGACTCACGGAGGTGGGTGCGTGGCGCGAGCGCACGGTCGAAGGTACACCGCAGTTCGAAGGTGAGGACACGTTCGCCGAGGATCGCCACGGCGGTTTCTACACGCAGGATGAACTGCGTGAGCTCGTGCAGTATGCGCGTTCGCGTGGCGTTACCCTGGTGCCGGGTGTCAACCTCCCGGGCCACGCACAAGCGGCAGTCGCCGCGTATCCGAACCTCGGAAACTTCCCGAACCGCCAGCTACTCGTGCGCGAAACATGGGGCGTGAGCGATCACGTGCTTGGGACATCGGAGGCGTCGTTCCAGTTTGTGCGCGATGTGCTCGAGCAGGTCGCCGATATTTTTGACTCTCCGTTCGTTCACGTTGGTGGCGAAGATGCGCCGCTTACAGAATGGGAACACTCGCCCGAGGCTCGTTCGCGCCGCGAGGAATGGGGGTACTCGCGCGAGAGCGAGATCCTCGGCCGTTACTTCGCCCTCGCGGCTAAAGTCCTCCACGATAAGGGCAAGCGCCTCGCGGTGTGGGATTCTTCCACGCTCGTGCGTGTTCCCGACGACGCGGTCGTCCTTGCCGGCCGCGACCCGAAGGGTGTGAAGGCCGCGGTATCGCGGGGTTTCCAGACGGTTGCGGCACCCGAGTCAATTCTCGGGCTTGACCGCGTGCAAGGCCGAAATGAACCCGCGGGTGCAAACCCCTCGTTGAGCCTCGAGGACGTGCTCGAATCAAAGCCGCTTCCGAAGAAACTCAGCGAGGAGCAAGAAAGGCTCGTGCTCGGCATCGAGGCGACGGCATTCGGTCAGTTCATTCCGACGGCACGCCACCTCGAGTACATGCTTTTTCCGCGTCTTGTGGCGATCGCGCAACACGCGTGGGGCTCATCGATCGAACCGGATGAGCTTCGTGAGCGCATCCGCGCGCACGAGGCGCTTCTCGCTCACCTCGGTGTCGAATCGCGAAAGATCCTTGATTAGGAACCGAGCCTCTTAGCGATCCAGCTTGCGGTCTTTTCGCATTTGCGCTCCTACCCACAGGGAGACGATACCCGTAAAGATGAGAAGCGCCGTACTCGTCATGAAAACAGCAAAGGTCGCACTCGAACTGGGCATAAGGCGTCCGTAGATCGCGCTGAGACCCGCGTCGCGCGAGGTCGGACCGGAACCCGGCACGAGCGGCTCGACGTCGATCACGATGTGCGCGCTCGTGCGAAGCCCCGCCGAGTCTTCAACCGTATATTCCACGGGTTTTGTTCGCCCCACAAAGGTTCTCGCGGGGGTAAATCGCACACCGCCAGCGCTCGTCACTTCGAAGACTCCCTCTTCGGGTATTTCGAGGCGGCGACCCGAACCAGCAACGAGCTCCTGAACATTGGTTGCGCTCGAGCTGTGGAGCACGAGAGTCGAGGAGTCGAAGCCTTGACCTGGGCTCGCGGGGGTGTCGTTGCCGAGCACGTCGATCGTCACGGAGTTGACGCGGCTATTGGAGAGGGCCTCATCGTCGCGTGCGGTGGGCACTGCGCTCGCGTATTGCGCGTGCAGGGTTCCGCTGGTGGTGTTAGAGGCGAGGGCGCTTTCGATCGTGAACGTCGCGACGTGGGGCGAATCGTTGAGCGACGCGTCGGGCGTGAACGTCACGGTGCGGGCCTCGGTGTCGAAGACCCATTTCCCTTCCGCGGGAACCATCATCGACTTGCGGTCTGCAGAGAAAGTTGTGCCCTTGGGCATGTCGCGATCGGAGAAAGCGAAGGTTGAGGGTTGGACGTTGAGCGACCCGTCGAGCGGGGTGAACATCGCGGCCTGGCCCCACTTCACTGCCGTATAGCGGGCCCCGACCTGGGGATAACCAACGCTCACGGGGGCAACCGATGACCTGTTGCCAATTGGGTCTGCACCCTTGATACCCATGGGTGTGACGTCGCGAACTCGGTCACCGAGCGGGGTAAACGTGAGCTTTCGAGCATTCCGGTCGAGCGCCCACGTTCCCTGGTCAGCCACAGTCACGGATAAACCATCTTCGGAAGTGAAGTACGACGTATCGCCGCCGAATGGCGCTAGTTCGAGCGTAGCGGGATCGATATTCTTCGTGGCGTTCGTAAGGTCGAAAAAGACTGGTTGGCCGTATTTCGCGGCTCCCGTGATGTCCCTGATCGCTGGGGTTTTCACGGTCACCGTCCCCTGCGCAACTGGATGCCCTTTCGTGTCGTCGCCGGTCATGGTGACGGGCCGTGGTTGGGTACCGAGCCTCTCGCGACGCGGCGTGAATGTCACGCGCGGTTTGCCTTCGGTCGTGAGTGTCCACGTTCCTTCCTCGGGCACAATCAGGCGAGTGCCGTCATCGACGAGTGCGCTTCCCGCAGGAAGTCCGTCAAGGGTAAATGCAAGGGACTTTGGGTCAACGTGCCCTGTTCCATTTGGCAGTGGGATCGTGACCTTTTCGCCTTCGGAGGCGCGAGCACTCACATTCTGAACCCCGGGGTAGGTCACGGTAACGGTCACGGGGGTTGATTCGTAGCCGGCTTTTGAACGCACCGAGAACCGCACGCTGTGGGATCCTCCCGCTCTGGGATTCTCGGGGGTGAACGTGATGCGAGTGTCGTTGATGGACCATTCTCCAACCCCCTCGATCAAGAGTTTCCTCCCTCCCTTTGTGGGCTTCGCCTCGCGCGACTCACTGCTCGCGAGAAGTTTCATCGAATCGAGATCGAGGGACTCAAGATCCTCCGATCCCACCATGAAGAGGAGGTCGAAGGTTCCCGTATTTCCGAGAGACGCGGTGTCTTTGAGCGCGGCCGGATCCGCCGGCAGGGTGAAAGGCCCGTCTTCACCGAGCGCGTGCGCGGCTGGAACGAGGGGAACTCCGCCTGGAGCGAAAGGCGCGGGGGCGAGAGCGGGTCCGACAGTTGCTGCAATGACAAGCGCGCACGCTGCGGTCCGCGCGAGGGCACGGCTGAGAATCGATTTCTTGCGCACGATTCCGCCTCCCACAACTGCCTCGAATTCACCCGCCACACTACCAGCGACGATAGTCTTAGAGCACCCAAGTATCCCAGCGTAGGGAGTCCCATGCTCAGCATCGTGTTTTCCGATCATGTTCGCCGCGAGTCGTTCCTCGAGGATGCCGCGCGCTTCATCATGGGGCAGCGCTGGGGTGCTCTTTCATCCCGTGAGGTACCGCAACTGCAGATTGCGGGCTGGACTCGCCTCGCAGAGGACGAGCACCTCGTCGTGTCGTTTGTGTCTCTCGGTGCGGATGACGGCGTGCGCTTTGCATTCCCCGTTGCGTGGAATAAGGACGGCCGGGTCGAGGAAGGCGAACTCGAGAATCTTATTACGCAGGTCGAGACACCGTTTGGATCGTACAATGTGTACGACGCGACGGGAATCGACCGCGCCCGAGCGCTACTCGCACGCGCTCTTTTCGAGGGGGCTTCAGGCGAAGGGCTCAACCTCGAGCCCACACTGTTTGACCCGACCGCGCATCGCGTTCGTGAGGATCTGCAAGCGATTACGTCTACCGAGCGCCTCGTGGGAGAACAATCAAATACGTCGCTCATCATCCACACGGAAAGCGGCAATGAATATATCCTCAAGCTCTTCCGCCGCCTCCACGAAGGCACAAACCCCGATGCGGAGCTTCAGGAGGCACTGCAAGCGGAAGGCAATACGCAAATCCCCGACTTCTTCGGCTACGTCAGTGGGACGGACGCGCTTGGCGGAACCGACGTCGCGCTCCTCAACCGCTTCCTTCCACACGTCCAAGATGCGTGGCGTGAGGCTCTCATTGCCGCTGCCCAGGGCATCGATTTTGCGGGGCAAGCGTCAGACCTAGGCACATCCCTTGCGCAGATCCACACGGACCTCGCGAAGGCGCTGCCCACCGAGCCCGCGAGCACTAACGTACGTGCGCTCACGCTCGAGTCGATGAAGCGGCGCTTCGTGCATCACGCCGAGGCTCTTCCCGTTCTCGAAAGCTTTACCGAGGCCGCGAATGAGGTGTTCACGCGCGCATTGCGCGTCGAATGGCCGCCGTTCCAGCGCATTCACGGCGACCTTCACCTCGGGCAGGTCCTTAATTCGCCGAGTGAAGGCTGGGTGTTCCTCGATTTCGAGGGAGAGCCTTTTCGGCCCATGTCAGAGCGCGTGAAGCCCGATTCGCCGTGCCGGGATGTCGCCGGGATTTTACGGAGCATCGACTACGCGGCGGCGTATGTCGAGCTCAACGAAGGCATCGATGCGCGCGAGTGGGCCCATGCCGCCCGGGAGTCCTTCATCGAGGCGTACCTCGCTCAGTCGGCTGCACGCGGCGGCGGGCAAAGCACGGAAGATTTGCGCTTCCTTTTCCGCGTATTCGAGCTCGACAAAGCCGCCTACGAGGCCGTGTATGAGTCACAGAACCGCCCGGAGTGGCTCCCGATCCCCCTCAGCGCGCTCGAGGAGCTCACCGCAAACGCTACGCAGCAGGGATGAAGTCGATGGGGCTCACGGAGGAGTAGCGGTCCTCGCGGATCGACACGACTCCCACGCCGCCGATGAAGGGCGCGAGGGCTTGGGGGTTCTTGCCGGGGTTCGCGAGGATTACCTGGAAGCCGAAGTGGCGGAAGGACTCCATCGCGGCGGTGATGAATTTGCCCGCACCCTTGCTAAACGCCTCGTCGATGATGATGGGGGCGTAGCGGGGCACGTCCACGCCGGTCCCGGCGAGCTGATAACGCAGCGCCGCGGCGAGGCAGAACGTCGTGAGGCGCTCGTTCTGGCCACCCGAAAGCGGGCCACCCGATTCATGCGCGTGCACTACCTCGCCCGCGTCGTTCACTTCTTCGGCGTGGAAGTGGACGTGGCGGCGCACATCGAGGATCGCGCGTGAGGCGAGATCCTCGCGAGTTCGAGCCTTCGTGATGATATCCATGAGGTGCTGGAGAGCAAGGAAGCGCTCCTCGGCCTTGTCGCGGTCGAGCGTGAGGTCGTTCTCGAGGCTCGAGTTCGTCGCCTCGTTCAGGGCGCGCTTGAACTCGTCCAGGGCCGCAAGGTGAACCGGCCGCATCGAGAGCTGAAGGTAGCGACCCTCGTGGAATTCGACCTGGGCAAGCAGCTCGTTGATCTTCGCGAGGCGTTTGCGGATTTGCGCGGGCTCTCGCGCGATAGCTGTTGCGAGGGCCTGCACGTCGCCGAGGGTGTTCGATGTGAAGAATTCGAAGAAGCGATCCTCGACCTCGGGAAGCTTTTCCTCTTCAATGCCGCGGAGGATCGCGAGATATTCGGGGGCCGCCTCAAGCGACGTGTCGACGTCGGCGCCGTCAGCTGGCCAGCGCCGCGTGAATTCGCGCATCGCCGTGCGCATGTCCTCTTCGGCGCGTGCGGTTTTCTTCGTGAGTGCCATGAGCTCGGCATCGAGGGTCGCTGAGGCATCGCGCGTGACCTGGTCGATGTTGGAAAGGAGCAGCGTAGGCGCGATGGCGCGGAAACGCCCCTCCAAGTCTGTGCTTGTCGCATCATCGAGGGTGCGCTCCTCAATCTGAGCCTCGGCCTGAAGGTGACGCTCGCTGATCTGGTCGAGCTGTTCGTTGACACGCCCGAGCTGGCCCACGATCTCGAGGAGCTCCTCGTCGCCTTCGCTAATCGACATCTCGACCTGATCGATTTGACGCGCGATTTGGGTGAGGGCACTCGAGCCATCTTCGGCGGCGCGCACCATGTCCTCGAGGTTGGCGATGCGGCGCGCGACGCTCGCGGCGTCTACGTCGTCCCAAGTCACTGCCTGGATTGCCTGGAGAGCGAAAAGCTTCTCACGCCGAGAGTGGGCTTCCTTTTCGAGATCGCGACGACGGGCCTGCGCCTCAAAGAGGGCCTGCTCAACGCGCGTGCGCTCGGCCTCGAACACTGCGCGCTTAGCGCGGTTGTCGAAGCCGAGAACCCAGCTAGATCGATCGCTGATCTGCCTCTCGGCGTTCTTCTCGTGACGAGTCGCGGAATGCTTGATCTGGCCCGAGCGGAGTACCGCGCGAGGGTGCTTCGTGAATTCCTCGAGGGTTTCCGCGCATAGGTAATCCATGCGCGAGGCAACCTCGTTCGAGAGCCACTCGTGGAACTCACCCTCGCGGATCTCAATCTTCGCGCCGAGTGAGCGATCGCCGAGTTTCTTCGGAGCGGTTTTCACGCTCGTGTTGATGCGGTTGTAGGACACGCGCCTGCGAAGTTTCATGCCGTCAATTTCACGGGCGAAGGCGCGGTAGGCACGCTCGGGAACGAGGATCGAACGTGCGAGGCCCCGCAGGGCCTGCTCGGCCGCGGCCGTCCATTCCTCTTCGCCCGCGCGCACCTGGAGCAGCTCGGCCGCAAACGGCAAATCTGTGGGGGCCACGCCGATCCGCTCGGCAAGAAGATCGCGAAGGGCCACGTCGTCAGAGTGAAGGTTCGAGGCACGCTTCGTGAGCGAGGCGAGTTCCTGGCGAGTCGTCTCAAGCGCGTGGGCGTGCTCACGCACTTTGGCTTCGGCCTCCCACTGAACCTGCGCTTCGTTCTTCTCGTCGTCTTCGAGCGTCGAGCGCAGTTTCGCAACCTCGCGCTGGGTTTGCATGAACGTTTCTTCGTTCGAGGGCGTATGAAGGTCCGCGAGCGCGAGCTGTCCCGAGAACTCGGTTGCGCGTTCGCGGCGGCGGTCGCGTTCGACCTCGAGGCCCGCAATCTGCTTCTTCCAGGCGTCGATCTCACCGCCACCGGCGCTCTTGCGCTGCTCTTTGAGCTGGGCGAGGTCGCCACGCGCTTCGGCGATGTCTTGTGAGAGGCGGTTGCGGTGGGCGCGAAGCCTGTCCTGATCGCGCGTAAGCCGATCTTTTTCATCGGCGAGGAGACGCACGAGATGCTGTGCGGCAAAGACGTCGATATCGTTTCGGCGGTCCACGAGCTCGCTTCCTCGAGAACGCGCCTCGCGCCACACCTTGTCGGCTTCGCGCAGGCCCGTGAGAACGTCACGTTGCTCGCGCGCGGTCACGAGCGCGTCGTACACCTCGGAAAGGTTTTGGAAGTTGGCAAGGGCCTGGTCGGCAAGGTCGAACGTGCGGGGTTCGTCGAGCATGTAGTCGCGAAGCAGCGCGTTGACGTCGCCAAGTTCCTTCGCTGATTGAATTTTGTGGAGAAGCCCGAGCGCCTTTTCGTCGGGGATGCCAAGAATCTGGCTGAAACGCGCGCGGTATTCACGGAACTGGCGGAAGGTTTCGGTGCCTTCGAGGGCCCTTTCGAGCTCACGCCCTTCAATGCTCGTGCTGACAAATGGGCGAAGGTCGGCGACGTCGTAAGGCTTCGAGGAAATGACGTAGAGGCTTCTGACATCCGAATCGGCGCTGTGCCCCGACTGAAGGAGGAACATGCGCGTAAGCTGCAGGGTTTCACCGAGCCCGTTGCCGAAGCGAAGGCTCACGACGCTCAGCGTCGTGTTCTCGCGCAGCACTTCCTGGCTGAATTCTCCGGTCGCGGCGTCGTAGTGCATTGCCCATGCCCCACGCACGTAGCTCGCCACGGTTCGGCGGTACTTGGCGCTGCGCGGTCCCGCATCGGAAGCGGCAGCGTTGAAATGGAGGGTGCGCGGTGGGGTGAGGAGAGCGCTAATCGCGTCGAGAAGTGTGGATTTACCCGTGCCGGGGCCGCCCGTGAGGAAGTAGCCCTTCGAGCTGATCTCGAGGTCGTGGGTTCCGTGGAAAGTCCCCCAATTACTCAACTGCACGTGGTTGAGGCGCCATTGGCCAGGGTGGGGGTGTTCGTGGTCCGTCACGTCACGTTGAGGGGTTTCGGCGGCGGTTCCGACGCTTGCCTCGCCCAGGCCGTCGAGGGCATTTTGCGCGTCGCTCATGGGCGTATCTCCGCTCGTGGAACTCATTCGGCCTGTCCTTCGGTTGTGGCGCGGGAATCGTCAAGCGCGTTTGCGGCACCCGTGACGTCGTCACCCGCACGCTCGTAGAGATCGATGAAGGTGCGCGCGGTATCGGGGTTGATCATGAGTTTGAGCACGGGCGAGACCTCGAAGGAGTCGCCCTGTTCTTCAAGGAGGCCCGCGCGCTGAATTTTTGCAATCGAGGATCGAATGTCTTTTGCGAAACCCGCTTCGTCGGTCGAGGTCGATCGGCGGTAGGGGGCGATGTTCGCGAGGAGCTCCGCTTCGCTCACGACCGCGCGCTGCCCTCGCGAGGACTGCGTGAGAAGGTGCTGGCGCAGCACGAGGAGAAGGACGGTATCGAGCCGGTTGAGACCGGTGAGTCGGCGAAGAAGTTTCGGGGCGTCGGGGTCGTCCTCGCTTTGACGCACAAACGCGACCTGCGCGTCGTCGTCGAGAACAAGGTCGAGGAACATGTCGGCAAGGCGCTGCTCGATGTAGGCGCGATCGCGAAGGAGTTGGCCGTAACGCTGCGGGTCGCGGCGGCCGTCAAGGTAGGGGCCTTGGAGGAGAGCGACGAGGACGCGGCGGGAGTCATCCACGAGCGCGCCCCCGGTTGAGCCGGCGTAGGTGAGGTCTTCGTCGTCGCTTGCGAGTGCCCAGTCGTCGCTTTCGATACCCGACATCGTCTCGGGCGTGGCGGCGCCATCGGCTGTCTCCTCGTGTTCACGCATGCGCGAGCCCTCCTCGTTTTCCACGCCCTTCAGCCTACCGGCCATGCGAGAGTTATCCACAATTCTCGGGCGCGTGACTCCGTATCCACGCCATCCTCCATAGGCTCGAGGCGTCACCTTGCGCCAGTCGAAGGAGCCGCCGTGACCGCATCCAAGCCAACCGTTGCAGATCCTCGAATACCCGCGCGGGTGTGGATCGTTCTCGCCTCGATCGCCCTTGTCTGCGCGCTTTCAGCACCGATCGCCCCTCCGGTGTTCATGGCACTTTTTCCCTTTCACGTTCCTGATCCGCCGGGAACTCATTCCCCGCTCGGCGGTCTCAATGACATCGTCGCGCATATCTTCGTTGCTGCGCTGATCTTCACTGCCTTTCTCGGCGCGGGCAATCTCGCCGGTCTCACCGCAATTCCATTCGCGATTACGGCTCTCACGCGATTGGAGCGTACGGGGCGGATGTGGTTCGCTGCCGCGGCGATCATCTTCTTCGTCGTCGGGCCGCTCCTCGAGGTTGCGAGCGCCGTGACTCTTGTGGGGATCTTCTGGAATCTGCCAAGCGAGGTCGCAATGGACCCGGCAACCGGAACGGTTCGAGTGGAATGGGAGGGCATCAAGTCCATGCTGTTCCTCGGAGCGTTCATCGTCCCTTTGGCGATCGATCTCGTGCGATTCGCCGTCATGGTCTTCGCGGGATTCGTGGCGTACGACTCCGAGCTTCGGCCCGCTCCACGGGTATCGATAGAGGCCGGGCAACCGTCGGATCTTCCAGCGCGCCATTCCGGTACCGTAGAGTTACGCACATCACCTTTCACCTAGTTAGGGAGGTACCGTGGCTGTACAGGCGCCCCCCTCTCATCGCGGCCCCGCGGCGCTGTGGATCCTTTTCAGCGCGCTCGCACTGGTGATGATCCCCCTGCTGCCGATTATTCTTTTCACCTTCTCGTTCGACGATCCCGCCTCGCCCTTACCCGAGAGCGCCGGGAGTGTGGCCATCTACGCACAGCAGTTCGATTCTCTCGTGGAATACCTGAAATCGGTCGCCACTCTCCTCATCATCGGGATAGTTGGTGCGAACCTTCTCGCTCTTTTCTCCTTCCCCTTTGCCTACACCGCTCTCAAGCGGTGCACCCGCAAGGTTCGCCAAAAGAACATTCATTCGCTCATCTACTTCGTGCTGGGCCCCATTTTCGTGGTTCTCAGCTTCATCGTGTTCGTCGTGCTCTACCTCGTGGTGATGAATGTTCTCGAGGCGGTGACGTCAAACAGCGAGGCTGCACGAAACGTTGCGGTGCCTTTCTTGCTCGCCGCTTTCGTGATCCCCCCGCTCCTCGACATCGCGAGATTTGTCTATCTCCTCTTCGCCGGAATTCGGGTGTACCGCACACAATCATCGCCGCAGGAGGTTGAAGCACCGTGACCATGTCGTCAACCATGCACTCGAAACGCGACCATCGTGACCTTGCGCGCGTATGGGTGGTTCTCTCTTCGATCGCCCTTGCTCTCCTCTTCCTCGCGCCCGGCGTCGCTCTCGTCCTTCTCGTCTTCCCGATTTTCATCGAGGACCCCCCGAACACGATGCCCGCCTTCAGAGGCGTCAACACTCTCTTTTTCACGGTCGTGCGCTCGGTTCTCGTGTGCGTTGTCGCGGCGCTCGCTGCAAACGCGCTTATTCTCGCATCCCTGCCAGCAGTCATCCGTGCGATCAAACACTGCCCCACGCCGGGTGCCGCACGATTCGGAAAGATTTCCGCCATCGTTTTCGGGGTGGGTCTCGTTTTCAACGCCGTAGTCTGGGGCGTGGTCCTCGGCCCCTGGTTCTTGTCCCTTTTCCCCGCTCTCCAAGAAAGTGCCCGCACGCTTGGAAGCATCGGCTCGAAGGCCTTCGAGAAGCTTTCGTACTTCACCTACCCGCTCGTCCTCGCGCCATTTGTCTTCGACGTGGTGCGCTTCATCGCGATGCTGATTGCCGGCATCGCCGTCTCCACGGCGAGGCATAAGAGTGCGGTGCTGCCCGCCGTGGCTCCTACGGCTCAGGCACCTCGCTGAGGAAGAAGAACGCCGGTACTCGCGCCACATAATCGGTTCCGGCTCCCTCGAGCGCGTCTTCGCGCCAGCGAACGATCTCCGTGTCTCCTTCGCGCGCGCTGGCGTGTGCCGTCGCAAGGAACATGAGCCCGATAATGCTCGCGAGACCTTGCGGAGCGCCCTGCTCTCGCACGACCTGACCGATACTCGCTTGCCCCTTCACCTTAACGACGTCGTTGACGGATGAAGAGAGACCCACGAGATCGATGTCGTTGGTGCGCACAAGCTCGTCGAGTACCTCGACGCTCAGGCGTGAGGCATCGTGGACCTCCGCTTCAGGTGGCACTCCCGGATCGCTCGGGTCCTTGAGGAGATACTGCGCGACGGAGTTCATCTGCGAGCGCGAGAGACCCAGGTCAATACTCTCGACCCTGCGGTGGCTCACGGTGTCCTTTTGCGAAAGGGCGATGCCTTGCGCCTCTTGGAGGAGATCGAGAAGCACGCGGTGCTGGCGGAAATCCTGGCTGCGCACGAAGCGCGCAAGGGACCGATATAACTCAGTCTTGACGTCGAGCACCTCTTGCGCCGGCTCGTAAAGGTCGCTGAACACGTTCGCGAGGCGATCGCGCTCACGGCGCGTGAGATTTCGAGTGAAGTCCCGCGTCAGCAGGCGGTCCACGAGGTCCTGGGCGCGCTCGTTGAGCTTCGGATCATTGAGCATCCGGAAGAACGCCGTGAAGGTCTTGCCCACTTTGGACTGGCCGAGGAGATCGTCTCCCGCGAGCAGCTGCTCGAGAACCTCGCCGCGCGAACCCTCGGGCGAGAGAATCTGCTCGCGAAGGTTCAGGTCAACTGCGCGAAGATCCTCGCGGTACTGAAGGAAGTCACCGCTAAGCTCGTCGGCCACCTGAAGGATGTCGCGAAGACGCTCCGCGGAGTGTTCTGCTGGGGGCAGCATGAGCTCACCCTCGCTCAGCGCCTGAATTTCCCGCTCGATTTGCGCGCGGCGTAGCTGCAGCCCGCGAAGGCGCACGTCCAGGTCGCCCTCGGTGTCTTCAGCGAGGCGCTCGAATTGCTGCATGACGAGCGTGAGGCGCGATTCAGTGGTGGTGGGGCGATGCTCCTCGAGAGAAGAGATAAAGCCGATCGCTTCGACAGTCGAGACGGAAAGCTCGAAGGTCGTCTCGACTGTCGTGGGGTCGTCGCGCCGAGTCAAGTAGCCTTCTCGCACCCACGCATCAACGTAGTCCGAGGCTCCGCGCTGGACATCATCATCGCCTCGTAGCAGATCCAGGTGGCTCGCCACGCGCGCCACAAGCTCCGATCGATCAAGCCGACGGTCGCCCGCGGGAAAAACGGTCTGCAAAATCGCGAGGGTTGCGGGCGCCTTCGTTGCGGAAAGTAGCCGCCACGTGGACATGCGGCGAAGACGCTCGTAGGCCTCGGCTCGCTCAGCCGCGCTGTGCCCGCCGAAGGATTGAAGATCGCTCACACTCACGCCTCAACACTATCGAAACAGGGCCCGACCTAGCGGTACTCGCCGTAGTAGGCGCCCGTGCGCTCCTCACGAAGTGCCTCGAAGTCGCCGCTCGAAATCGCCCCGCGAATCTCCTCGACGAGACGCACAACGAAGCGCTCGTTGTGGATCGTGCACAGGGTCGACGACAGCATTTCCTTCGCCTTAAAAAGATGGTGGATGTAGGCGGCGGTGTAGTGGGTGCACGTATAGCAGTCACACCTCTCGTCGATTGGGGCGAACTGCGTGCGGTACTTCGAACCCGTGAGGTTCACGCGGCCCCGTGCGGTATACACGGCGCTGTTGCGCGCGACACGTGACGGGGAAACGCAATCGAACGTGTCCGCTCCCGCGGCGATGCCCGCGAAAAGGTCATCCATCTCAGAAAGACCAAGGAGGTGGCGCGGCTTTTCTTCGGGCAGCTCGTCGGTCACCCATCCAACGATCGTCGAGAGGTTTTCCTTCTCGAGCGCGCCGCCGATGCCGAAACCGTCAAACTGCCAGCCGTCAACGGTCATGGCACCGAGGTCACGCGAGGCCTTGCGCCGCAGGTCTTCGTACTGCGCACCCTGGATAACGCCCCACAGCATCTGGTAGGGCTTTCCTTCGCGTTCCTCGGTGAGGCGTTTGTGTTCGGCGATGCAGCGTTCGGCCCACAACCGCGTGCGCTCGAGGGCTTCTTCTTGATAGCCACGCGAATTCATGAGAGTTGTGAGCTCGTCAAACGCAAACATGATGTCTGCCCCGAGCGAGTGCTGGATCTGCATGGAGAACTCGGGCGTGAATCGATGCTCCGAACCGTCGATAAAACTGCGGAAGTTCACGCCGTCGTCGTCCACGTGCGCGAGACGTTCCTTGCCTTTCTTCGTCGCGTGATCGGTGCCATCAGGCGTGCTCGCGCGGTCATTTCCCGCAAAGGATTCGGAAAGCACCTTCTGAAAGCCCGCGCCAAGGCTCATGACCTGGAAACCGCCCGAGTCGGTGTACGTGGGGCCATGCCAGTTCATGAAGGCACCGAACCCGCCGGCCCCGTCGATGAGCTCATGGCCAGGCTGGAGATACAGATGGTAGGCATTCGCGAGGATCGCTTGCGCGCCAAGCCCCGCCATCGACTCCGGAAGCACCGATTTCACCGTTGCCTTGGTCCCCACCGGGATAAACGCCGGGGTCTGAATATCACCGTGCGGCGTGTGGATCACGCCCGCGCGGGCCTTGTCACCGTGGCGCGCGACAATGTCGAAACCTGCGCCCTCTTTCTCGCTCGTGCTCATTGGGCCATTTTCCCACGAGAGAGCGCACACCGTCGACGCGGGCGGGATAGCACCTTCGCGTTTGCCCTGTAAGGTTCTGTATCGTTCCACGTTCACGAAACCGGAAGGGCACATGGCGAACGCACGCGGGCACCGTGCCCCTTCGAAAAGCGAAAGCGCCCCCAGTTTTGCGCTCGAGGATTTCGTCCAGGACGCGCAAGATCCCGCCCTCGATGACCTCGATGGCTTCTCCTGGGTGCAGGAAGCCGAGGAGCGCGAAAGCGAAGACATTGCCGCGTGGGGTGCCGCCGAAGACACGGGCGAGCCGTTCGTGTGGTACCAGGGGCCACAGGTCGCCGAGCAAGCGTCGGACTCCCCCGACCCCGACCCCGAAAAGAGCGCACAACCCGCCGCTTCCGCCAAGAAGGCCCAGCCCTCCCACTTCCGCCCCGAAATCGAGGGACTTCGCGCCGTGAGCGTGTTCATGATCGTTGTGTACCACGTGTGGCTCGGGCGCGTTTCGGGCGGCGTAGACGTGTTCCTCTTCATTTCGGCGTTCCTTCTCGGATCCTCTTTCGCCCGGCGCCTCGACGCTCGAAAGCCCTTCGGCCCCGTGCGGTACTGGCTACGCACGTTCACGAGGCTCATGCCACCAGCCACGGTCGCAATCCTTGGCACGCTCTTCGGGAGCTACGTCCTCCTGCCCGAATCCTCGTGGCAAACCGTGATCTCTCACGCAATCGCCTCAGCAACGTACGTGCAGAATATTTGGCTGTCGATCACGAGCGTGGACTACTACGCGCTCGACGCCTCGACCGCCTCGCCGCTTCAACACTTTTGGTCCCTCTCTCTCCAGGGCCAAGTGTTTCTTACGTGGCCGCTCTTGTTCATCGGCGCGAAGTTTACCGCAAAGAAGAGTGCACACCCGCGCCGCGTCGCATTCGGCTTCTTCGCCGTGATCGCCGCCGCGTCATTCGCTTTCTCGATCTACTACACGGCAACCCACCAGTCGGCCGCCTACTTCTCCACGCCCGCGCGCGCATGGGAGGTCGCGTGCGGGACGCTTCTTGCGCTCGCTCTTCCCACACTCGACCGCTTTCTCGGTGCCGCCCGACCCGGGTCCTCAACCGTGCCACGTCACCGAGCCCTACGTGCACTCGCGGGCTGGGCGGGCTTCGCCCTTCTCGTTTCGCTTGGCCTCGTGCTCAACGTCCAGGGGCTTTTCCCCGGCTGGATAGCCCTCTGGCCGCTCGCGGGCGCAGCTCTCATCATCGTTGCTGGGTACTCGAGAACGTCATGGGGCTTCGACAGAATCCTCACGATGAAGCTCCCCCGCACTCTCGCCTCGAGCTCCTACTGCCTTTACCTCGTACACTGGCCGATTCTCATCCTCTGGCTCGCCCACTCCGGCCAAAAGCGTGCCGGCGCGCTCGACGGCCTCTGCGTCATCGCCGGAAGCATGGTGCTCGCGTGGATTCTCTCGAAACTCGTCGATTCGCGCTTTCGTAAGCCCTCGTGGAAGAGTGCCCCCTGGTGGCGCTCCCTCACGGTGATCGGCGCGTGCCTCGCCCTCGTTCTCGGCGGCGCATTTGGTCTCCGTGGCTACCTTGCAAGCCTGCAAACGTCGACCCCCATCACTGCCTCCACCCCCGAGGACTCTCGCGCCCTCACCGAGGCCTTCGACCCCGACACCCTCAGCCCAAAGGGCTTTGAGCTGGACGGCCAGTGGCCCAAGCTCCCGCACCTGTGCGACGACCCCACGGGCACCCTCGCGGCCACGAAAGACATTCCGTGCGAGACCCTCCGGCCCCTCAAGGCGAAAACGAACGCGACGGTGCTCGTGGTGGGATCTTCGCACTCGCGCCAGTTCATCCCCACCCTTCTCGACGAAGCGAAGGCGAAAAACTGGCAGATCATCAACTTCACGAAGAATGCATGCACGTTCCGCGAAGATTCGATGCTTGCGGAAGGCGAGTACTGCAAGGGCTATTTCGACCAGGTCATGAAGGCCATCGATGAGCACGACCCCGACCTCGTGCTCATGACCTCCACGTCCGCAACGCCCACGGGCACCGGGGAAAAGGTCCCCGACGGCACCCGCGAAGGCATCCAAGCCGTCCTAAATAAAGGCGCTAACGTGCTCGCCGTTCGCGATGCGCCGCGCTGGCCGACGAGCCTGTACACGTGCGCCGAGACCGTGATCAACGCGGGCGGCGACCCGAAACTCGCCGACGAGGCTTGCGGGGCTGACCTGGGCTCAAAACTTGCTGCGAACGACCCGAGCGAAACCCTCGACGGCATGACCGGGCAGAGCGGTGCCAAGCTCTACCGCATGGATCTCAGCGACCTCATCTGCCCCGAAGATCGCTGCGCTCCGATCCAGGGCAACGCCTACGTGTACATGGACGACAACCACCTCACCCGTACGTTTACAAGCGGGATCGCCAAAGAGGTATCAGCGCGGTTTGAGCAGCTTGGGATCCGGCTCGGGGAACGCTCGGGAGAGTCGGGGTCCGACGGTGACTCCTCTTAGGCGCGGCTAGTCTTCGAAGTCGTTCTCGGTAAGGTCTTTGTGGCTGAGGCGTGGAATGGGACCTGTGAGGCGGTCGACCGTCGCATTACGCGGCTCCTTGAGCTCGCTCGCAGCGACGGAAAATTCTCGCGCGACTTGGCGGCGAAGTGAGCTGACCTCGGTATCAAGAATCGCCACGTGTTCTGCGAGGGTTCGTGTTTCTTCCTCCATCGCTGAAAGCTCGAGCGAGAGCTGCACAATGATGCCGAGCAGCATGACGATGGATAACACGAACAGGAGGTTCGAGGGCACCCTAAAATGGAGGAGGTCAGCCGCGATTTGGAGAAGCCTCGGGAAGATCGCGAGCAGAACGACCCCTCCGCCGACCACAACCCAGAGGGCGACATACTTTTCGCGAAGTCGCCCTGAGCGCAGCAGCAAAAACACGACGATGATCGCGAAAATAGCGGCACCGAGAACGAGAAGGCGACTCATACTTCCTCCTCCTGATCGAGCGGACGCTTGAGGGGTTTACGCGTAAGCGCAATGAACATCGAGAACATGGCTCTGAAAAGGTAGATGGCCGCTTTCCAAGGCGCTGCCGAGGGCGTCCCACCCTGGCGGGGCCGCATTTCAACGGGAACCTGAGTCACGGTGAGTCCGGAACGGACAGCAACAACGAGCGAATCAATCGTGTCGCCGAGGTATTCGGCGGGAAAGTGCCGAACGTACTGTTCAATCGCCCGGCGGTTACCTGCCCGAAAGCCACTGGTCGCATCGGTGAGGCGAGTTTTCCCTAATCGAGAGAGGATCCATGCAAGCATCTGCATCGCCCACCATCGAGGCCCCGACGCTTTATAGTTTCCTTTTTCGGCAAAGCGGGCCCCAATTGAAATATCAGCGCGCTCGAGCCCAGCGAGAACGGCGGGGATATCTCTCGGGTCGTGTTGCCCATCGGCATCCACCTGGATCGCACTGTCGTAATGATATTTCTTCGCGAACGTATAACCGGCGCGCATGGCCCCACCAACACCGAGGTTAAAGGGAAGATCCATGACGATAGCCCCGGAGGCTTTCGCGATCTGGGAGGTGCGATCAGCAGAGCCATCGTTCACGACGAGAACATCAACCCACGGCACCGCCTGCCGGATCTCCTCGATCGTGGAACCGATCGTATCTTCCTCATTCCAGGCGGGCATGATGACGAGAATCTTCTTCTCAGGGGAACCTTCCACCGAAACGGAACCTCTCTCAACAGTGCGATCTAGGCGCTGCAGCGCGTTCTGACACCCAGTGTAAAGGCACGGACCATCGTGAATGGTGAAGCCTCCGCTTCCAGGGAAACGAACATCACCCGCGTTTGAACCATACTCACTCCGTGATCCGGTATACGCTCGTGAAGTACTTCTTGCTCCGAGAAAAGGCGGCACATGACCTGGCTACCTCTGCTCCTCCCGGCGGTCGTCGCGTGCCTGTGGGTGACGGTACCGGGCTTGGTGTTGAACCTCAGCGTCGGAAGTCGCCCGCTCACAGCATTTTTCTTGTCCCCGCTCACATCAATTGGCATCATCGCCATCGCTGCAATAGCTGCACCTTTTGTGCGGCTCGCATGGGGCCCCCTTCCGGTCATCCTTTTGACTGTCGCTCTCTCAGCCGTTGCGCTCTCAGTTCGGTTGGCTCGCGACCGAAACTCACTCAGGGCGGGTGTGAGACTTCCGAAAGTCAGGAAAGAAAACGTTTGGTACATCCTGACGAGCGCACCGAGCCTTGCAGTCATCACCGTCCTGGGCTCCTTCGCTCTTATGCTGCGCCACGTCAAAAACTTCCTGGGATCGCCATACGCATTTTCACAGAAATTCGATGCGATCTTTCACCTCAACGAGGTGCGCTGGATGATCGAAACCCAAAACGGTTCGAGTCTCGATGCTCTATCCATGACATCAGCGCCGTGGGAGTCGCAGTTCTACCCGTCAGCATGGCATGGCCTCACTTCGCTTACGGGCCTCACTTCCGGGGTTCACGACGTTGGCCTTTTGACCAATTCCAGCATCATCGCCACCCTTTGCGTGATCTGGCCGGTATCGATGATCGCACTCATCTATGTACTCATGCCGGGCAGCATCCTGCGCAGTTCACTCTTTCCAGCAGGCGTGATCCTCGCTGGAGTCCCCGCCTTCCCATTTACCTTTGTCGACTATGGCGTTCTCTACCCGAATCTCTTGGGATACTGTCTCCTGCCTGCCATGTACATTCCGTTCTTCGCCTTCATTGGGCAAGCACGTCGATTGAATCTCCGAGTAGTGCCGACACTCACCATCGGTGCCGTCGGAGCTCTGGGAACCGCTCTTGCTCACCCGACGGCAGCGCTCATGGTTCTGGCTGGATCCACGGTGACCACTATGTACCTCACGGCGCGCTATGCAGCGCGCCGAAAAGGATGGCGACTCATCGCGATCCATGCAGGCGGCTCGGTCGTACTCTTCGGTGCCACCATCATTGCGTGGGTGAAGATCCGACCGCCAGGAAAGGCGCCCGAGACGTGGGGACCCGTGACCGACACTTTGGGCGCGATTGGCCAAGTCATCATCAATTCGCCTGTGAACGGGATCCCTCAATGGCATATCCTCGTTCTTCTGATTCTCGCGATCGTCGGAGCGCTTCACACGCGATTCTATCTTCCCCTCACTCTGTGGAGTCTGTGCGCTTTCCTCTGGGTCGCCGCCGCCTCGTGGGACTTCGGGTCCGCTCGGCGCTTCCTCGTAGGCGTCTGGTACTCGGACGCAAACAGGCTTTACGCGCAAATGGGCCTATTCCTTATACCTGCGGGAGCTCTTGGCGTTGGCTACGCCTGCAAGTGGATTTATCGAAAAATTCGCCAGCTTGGGCAGTTCCGTGGAGGGCTCCCCCTCGTCGCCGCTCTTGGCGCCGTTGCCTTGATCGCCACCACTCAAGCGACTCCCGCTATGGATTCACATATCGACAACATCGAGCGCTCCTACAAGCTTGCGGCTCGAACCAATTCGGTCAACCAGCAAGAGCTGACTTTCATGCATGAACTCCCTGAATATGTAGGCCCCCACGACAAGATTTTTGCTAACCCGTGGCGAGGGGAAGGACTCATCTACGCCTTCACCGGACTCAATGTGTCGACACACCACCTCCTCGAGCACGAATCGAGAACAGAGGACTACCTCTTCAAGCACCTTGATGAAATTGATGAAGACCCAGTAGTATGCGCGGCGATTAACGGGCAAGATTACGACTACGTTGTGCACTTCGCAGGCCCAGCGATCGATAACGATTACTTCACGACCCCCGGATTCAACCACCTTGAAAAAACGAAGAAATTGAAGCTTGTTCATCAGCGGGGAAATGCCTATCTCTACCGCATCACAGGTTGCGATGAGTAATGACCAGCTACCCTCACTAACCATTCACTAGCGACTTGGAGATCACCGTGACTGTTGATATTTTGTTCCCCTTCTATGGCGATGTTGATTTCATGAAGCAGGCCGTACATTCCGTCATCCGGCAAACCAACCCGGACTGGCGACTCATCGTTGTCGACGACGGTTACCCTGACGATTCAATCCCCGGTTGGTTCGAGTCCCTTGGCGATTCGCGCATCACCTATATGCGTAATGAAAAGAACCTGGGCGCCAATGGCAACTACACGAAAGCCCTGGGGTTCGTAGAAAACGACCTTGTCACCGTCATGGGGGCAGACGACATCATGCTCCCGAACTACATCGATTGGTTCGTGGACGCTGCCGCCAAGAACCCTGAGGCGCAGATTTTCCAGCCGGGTTGCGTTGTGATCGACGAGAACAACGCTCTTTCCAACACCCTGGTGGAAAAAGTCAAAGAGCACTACCGCCCTTCAAAAACCACTCTCCTACGCGGCGAGGAGCTCGCAGTCTCCATTATCCGCGGTGATTGGCTGTACTTCCCCTCGCTCGGATGGCGTGCCGACACTATCGTCGGGATCGGCTTCCGCGAAGGTTTGAACGTGGTTCAGGACGTAGCTCTCGTGCTTGATGTCGCCACGAGCGGCGGCGCGCTTTACTACGACCAAACAGTTGCCTTCATGTATCGCCGCCACCGCGGATCCGATTCGTCGTGGCGTGCCCTGGAAGGCACCCGTTTCGACGAGGAGCGGCGCTTCTTCTACCAGATTTCTCAAGAAATGAACGCTCGCGGCTGGAACCGCGCCGCCCTCATTTCACGCGCCCACGTATCGTCACGGCTGCACGCTCTAGCGCTACTCCCCAAGGCCGCTATGGCGAAAAAATGGCAGGGAGTAAAGAACCTCGCAACGCATGTCGTCAAGTAACGCACGAACCGTCACCAAGCTCGAGTCTGCCGCGATCCTGGCAGCTTCGGCTTGTGCCGCTCTCTCAGCGTTACTTGCCACGTGGTTCGCCAACCGCTACCTGCCGCCGGCGGAAGTCACAGAGTTTCTTCTTTTCTGGTCTGTACTGTTTGGCATTTTCGGAATCATCGCCGGAATTCAACAGGAGGTCACTCGCGCCGTAGGCGCGGTGCACATTCGCGGTCAGGCAGAAGGCGCCCCCGTCGTGCTCGCAGCGGGAACAGTTGGCGGTGCGTGCGCGATACTAACCGCGTTGACATCGCCTCTGTGGGGGCCCTCTACCCTCCCCTCGCACACGTTCGCCTCGGTTGCGCTTCTCTGCGGTGGTGTCGGGCTCTACGCCTTTCATGCCGCGGTGAGCGGAGCTTCCGCGGGAGCCGGGAAATGGATGCTCTTTTCCGTTTGCGGCGGAGGGGAGGCTCTGTGGCGCCTGGCGGCGATGGCCGTTGTTTCCGTAGGCGCGGCTTCGCTGCTTGGACTCGAAGCAGCGGCCGTCTCACCCGTCCTCTTTTGGATTGTTCTTACCATCATCAGCCCAAAAGCTCGTGGTTTACTTCGTGGTCGAGCCGATGTTCCCTACGGGAGGTTGATGCGCAATGTGGGGCTCGCGATGGGCTCTTCTACCGCATCCGCGGTACTAGTCACGGGCTTTCCTGTTCTTCTCAACGCAAGTCAAAACGCCCCGGTTGGCTCAGAAACCTTCCTTGTGATGGGCGCGTTAATACTTGCCGTCTCGATCTGCCGTTCTCCGATCATGATTCCATTGCAGGCCTTCCAGGGCGTTGCCATCGCCTCATTTCTTCGGCAACGGCACAGGCCACTGGCAGCATTCGCCCGACCAGCGGGCGCGCTCTTGGGCGTCGGAGCTGTGGGAGCTATCGCTGCGTATGTCCTTGGCCCTTGGCTATTCTTGCTGATCTATCCGCCAAAACCGGGAGCCGAAGGCGCGTATGCTTCTGTGGCACGTGGCCTGGTGCTCGGAGCTTTGACGTTTGGGTCCGCAATCATGGCGCTCCTTGTCCTTTCGGGCACGGCAGTACTTGCCCTCGACCTCCATAGAACGTACCTGGCAGGGTGGGCCATCGCGGCGGTGACGACCACGGCTCTTCTATTTGCTGTACCCATCGACATCATTGGGCGAGTGATGGTGGCCCTCTATTGTGGCCCTGCAGCAGGAGTCCTCGTCCATCTCGCGGTCATGAAGCGGTCGGTTAATCGCTCCCGGCATCAAGACGGTAGGTCGCTCGAGCGAAATGCCATGCCGTAACGACGTTTAATGTAAAACCCGTAAAGGGAACGGTACAAGGAAGGCGATACCTTCAGAAGAAGCCCCGCTGCTCCGAAGATCGGACGCACCTTGAAGCACGTCAACGCGTCTCGGAGCGAAATACGGTTGCGGATCTGCGAAAGCGCTTCCTTTGATGCCTGCGAATCCACAACCAACGCTTGCTGAGCGTTGTTGAGGTAAGTAAGGACCTTCGAGACGGTTAAAGCTGAATGCACCGTGGAATCTTCCGGGCGAGCTTTAGTCGCCTCCGCCATAAGGGCGACAAGGGCGTCGCTTTCCCTCACCGGCGTGACTCGACCCCACGTGAGGCCACCGGCATCAACCGTGTACCGGTAGAGCGCTTCAGACGTGACGACAATATCGTGGGCACCCATCAGCGCATTCAAGACGAAAAGTGCGTCTTCCGCACGGTGAATCTCTTCGGCAAACCTCGCATCACGCACGGTGTCCCTCAGAAAAATTTTGTCCCACAGGTAAGGGGTGAAGGAGTCGTGCAATAGCGCGATGACGGCATCGCGGCCGTCCATTTCTCCTTGTGCGGCGCGTTCTCGAACGCGTTCGGTTCCTTCCGTTGAGATCAGCTTGTGGGCACACACTGCTATCTCTGATGAGGACTGATGTGCTGCGGTGTGAAGCGCTTCAAGAAACCGTGGTTCATAGGCATCATCGGAGTCCAAGAATGCAAGCCATTCACCGCGGGCCTTCTCGAGTCCAGTGTTGCGCGCAGCTGAAACGCCCCTATTCTCGTCAAAGGCAAAGACCCTGACTCTCGGGTCTGGATTGGCCTCGAGGTACTGCTCAATCACGTCTTTAGCGTGGTCCGGTGACGCATCTATGATCACCACGAGCTCCCAGTCAGGGTCCGTTTGTGCCTGTACTGACTTAATTGCGCGCACGACACTCGCTGCAGTGTTGTACACCGGCATGATGATCGACGTGCGTGGTTTTTGCTGATTCATGACGCCTCCTACCGCTGACAACAACTCGCCCCAACTATAGTGGGCCGGAAGCATGGATCGTTGCGAGGAGAGCTATCGTGAATCAAACAGCTGTCAAGGATGCGCGCGCTTTTGCCGAGGACCTGGGGGAATTCGTGAAGTCCTCCCCCAGCTCTTTTCATACCGTCGAGACCGTGCGAACGCACCTAAAGAACAATGGCTACGTTGACCTGTGTGAGGCTTCCGCGTGGACCGATATCGCTCCCGGAGGGCGTTATGTTGTCTGCCGTGATGGCTCTATTGTCGCTTTCGCGCTTCCCGTCGACGCTTCGGGAACAACCCCGCTTCGCGTCTTTGGTGCTCACACTGACTCTCCTGCATTGAAACTCAAGCCCAAGAGCTCGATCACCTCGCATGGCTTTAACCAGGTCGGTGTCGAAGTCTACGGCGGCGCGCTTTTCAATTCCTTCCTCGACCGTGACCTCAAACTTGCCGGGCGGCTCGTACTCAAGAGCGGCGAGGAACTCTTGGTCGAAACCGGCCCATATTTAAGGGTTCCCCAGCTTGCCGTTCATCTCGACCGCGGCGTGAACCGGGACGGCCTCAAGCTCGACCCCCAAAAGCATCTTCAACCCATCACGGGTCTCGGTGAAAACGGTGAGCACGACGTGCTCGCCGACCTCGCTCAGATCGCGGGTGTCAATGCAGAAGACATCGCCGGCTACGACATCGTGACGGTCGACGCGCAAGCTCCTCAGCTGATCGGTTCTCGCAAGGAGTTTCTCGCAAGCGCCCGCCTCGATAATCTCCTCTCGACTTTCGCAGGGATGCGTGCGATGGCGGAACACGAATGCGCAGCAGACGGGCCAATCGCACTTTTCGTTGCGAACGATCACGAGGAGGTTGGTTCTGCGAGCCGCTCAGGTGCCGCCGGCCCGTTCCTTGAGGACGTCCTCGCGCGCCTGTACGCCGCTCTTGGCGCAAGTGATGAGGAGAGGCGACGCGCGTTCAGTCGCTCCATTGTGGTCTCCTCTGACGTCGGACACTCTATCCACCCGAATTACGTGGAGCGCCACGACCCTGCCAACCACCCCGTTGCGGGGAAGGGTCCCATTCTCAAGATCAACGCCGATCAACGCTACGCGACCGACGCCCATGGCGCAGCCTTTTGGGCTCGTGCTTGCGCACTCGCACGCGTGGAGTACCAGGAGTTTGTGTCGAATAATGCGATGCCGTGTGGCTCCACGATCGGCCCGATCACCGCGACGCGCCTTGGTATGACTACGGTCGATGTGGGTGTTCCGATCCTCTCAATGCACTCGTGTCGCGAGCTCACGGCGGTCTCTGACCCGTATGATCTTTATCGAGCCGCGTGCGCTGTTTTTTCGCCAGAGATTTCAGCCAATATCTAGTTCCGAGCGACCTACCGCCCCTATCGAATCGGTTTTATGTCTTCATCTGCAGCATCTGCTCCCACTCATCGTGCGGAGCCCCCGAAGGAAAAGCGTGTCTTTCGCACTGACGTCCACGGGTTGAGGGGCCTCGCCGTTTTCCTCGTCGTGGTCTACCACGTGTTCGTTGGGCGCGTTTCGGGCGGCGTTGACGTTTTCCTGTTCATCTCCGCGTACTTCCTCACCGGAACGTTCGTGCGACGCATGGAGACCGGCAAGCCAATTGCGGCCGTGGGGTATTGGGGGCGAACGTTCAAGCGCCTGCTTCCACCTACGGTCGTCGTGACGTTCGCGATTTTGGCCGCGACCTACCTTTTCCTCCCCGCAAGCACATACGTGCCGATGCTCAAGGATGCGTTCTTCACCCTTATTCAGGGCGAAAACTGGTGGCTCATCAATCAGGCCACCGACTACTACGCTGCCGATCGCACCGTGGCGAGCCCATTTCAGCACTTCTGGTCGCTCTCAATTCAGGGCCAGGTGTTTCTCGCCTGGCCTCTGCTCTTTGCACTCCTTGCTCTGGGGCTAAAGGCGTTCGAGCGCCGCTTCCCGCCTAAGAACCAGCACCAGCACAACATTCGCGTGTGGTCAACGAGCGGTATCGCGATCGGCGCCGTCACTCTCGCGAGTTTCATCTGGTCGGTTGTGGAGACCGCCCAAGACCAGCAGACCGCGTACTTCGATACGTTCGCTCGATTCTGGGAGTTCGGTCTTGGCGGGCTCGTCGCGATCGCCCTTCCGCTTATCGCCGAGCGCACCGATACGCTTCATCCCAATAGTCCGAAGGGGCGCCCGTGGCGTTTCGCCCTGTCGATGGTTGGTGTTCTCGCGCTCGTATCGATGGGCATGCTCGTGGATGTCGCCGGGAAGTTCCCCGGCTGGCTCGCCATTTGGCCTCTAGGTGCTGCAGCCTTCGTCATGATCATGGGCTACAACCCAATCCTTAGCTCGAAGCCGCTCCAGAAGCTTGGCGGCATTTCCTACGGTCTCTATCTCGCCCACTGGCCACTACTCGTCCTTACGCTCCAGGTTCTCGAAATCCCCAAAGCGTCATTCTGGCTCGGCGTGGTCCTCGTGATCGCAAGCCTCGGCCTTGCGTGGCTTATTACCAAGTTTGTGGACACTCCGTTCCGCCGATGGAAGTGGGCCGGCGCGAAGACCCACCGTTCCGTCGGTGTGGCAGTTGCGACGGTGGTGATCGGATTGATTCCCGTCGTGGGGGCTCAAGCGCTGATCGCCGCGCATCAGGCAAAGCTTGAGAAGCTCGCGGTGATCAACAACCCAGGTGCGCGCACAATCGCGGACCCGAAGCTGTATGACCCAACGAATGACCCAAACGTCACGACTCTTCCCACCGAGGCGGACCTACCCGACGACTGGTTCGATGCCGGTCCCGAATGTGAGGAAGCCGGAGCTCCTGACACCACGAACTGGAAAAAAGCTTCCTGCAGGACTTCGCGAAAGGGCCCCATCACTGGCAAGAACATGCTCGTTGTGATCGGAAGCTCACGCATGGAGCAAACAGGGGCCTCAATACTGCCAACAGCGCAGAAACATCACTGGGACGTCATGGAGCTCACAGTGCCAGGTTGTGCGGTGGGCATGAACAAACACGATTTCTGCGAACCTTTCACCTCAGAAGCAACGCAATACCTCCTCGAACTTCAGCCTTCGGCAATCGCGCTTCAAACCACCTTCGTCGACGAAAACGGACACGAGGTCGTAAACGAGGGAGCTCTCAAGCTTGCAGAGAAGTTCTCGAATAAGGGCATCCGTATCATCGCGACTCGCGATATCCCCCGTCTCAAGACAAGCCCAAGCGGATGCGCGATTGAACATAAAGATGATCCATCTGTGGACTGCGTAGAAGAGATTAGTCCAGAAATCATCGCTGAACGCCCGGATAGGGCAACCATTTCAGCGGCTGGTTACCACGCTCTCGATCTCAACCGTTACATCTGTCCCGAGGCCCGGTGCGAACCAATCATTGGCAATATGTACGTCTTCCTCGACGCGAATCACATCACTGCATCGTACTCGAAGTCTATGGCTGAAATTGTTGATCAGCAGCTAGGGGACGAAGGTTTCCGCTGGTGATCAGGCGACCCGCTCGATTGCGTCCCTTGACGCGTCCGCGCGCTCGACGATCGTGGCGTCGCCGGTGGCGTCTCGAACGCGGCGGGCGTCTTTCGTGAGCTCATCGATCTGGTAGAGGGCGCTGTCGAGAAGACCCTCGACCGCGCACAGCAAGGCAAGGTCGATCCGCGCATGGATCGCCTTGGGCGTGTCATCACCTTCAACAAGCAGCGTGGGAAGATGCGCGAAGGCACTCGCGCTCGAGGCCGGGGCCTCATCACTCAGGAGCGCACGAAGGCGCGCTTCGGCGCTTTCGCCGATCTCGACGCGGTCATCAAACATGGTTTCCTCCCTGTTTCTCGGCCTCTGCACCCTCCTGGGCCTCGCCCTCGCGAGCTGCTTCCAGTTCGCGTCGCATCTGTTCCATTTTTGCGACGCTCATGGGCGGCCTCTCGAGCCCGTCACGTCCGGGGCCTTCGGGGTCCGACGCTTGCCCGGCCCCATCGACGCTCAACGTTCCCGTAACGTCCACCCCAAAGATCGTATGGACCGCTCCGAGGAACTGATCGGCCTGCCCGGTTTTCGCGAGTTCTTGCGCGCGCACCATCGGCGAATGCAAGAGCTTGTTGTACACGCGCCCCAGGGAGCGCTGCACCTGTTCGGCGGCAGCATCGCCCGCAGAGCGCCGAACCTCCTCCACCTCGACAACGATCATGTCCTTCACGCTGCGGCGCAGCGCGCTCACGGCCGGATCGACGGCGCGGATCTGCTGACGCTCCTCAAAGCGCACAACCCCCGTATCAATGAGCTCTCGCGCGCGCTCGACTTCGCCGCGGGCACTCTCACCAGCGCGGATCGACTCAAGCACCAGCACTCGCACACCCGGAAGCGCCGCCGCTGCCGGGTCAACATCGGCATGGAGGGCAAGGTCGAGGATCACGAGTTCTTCGCTCGTTGCACGAGCCTCGAGGGCACGTTCAAGCGTCACCGAATCGATCACGTGGGTGCCACCGCCGGAGGCCGCAATCACCACGGTTGCGCGCGAAAGGGCCGCCTCGAGCTCCTCGGGCGCGACGGGGGTGGCGCCGTGCGAATCGGCAAACTGACGAGCGCGACCGCTCGGGGAGTACACGCGCAAGGTTCCGACGCCTCTTCGGTGAAGCTCGGCGCTCGCGACACGCGCGAGTGCACCCGTGCCAATGAGGAGCGCCTCACGCCCCTCGAGCTCGGTCGTGAACAGGTGCGCGGAGTCGAGCGCGACCGCGACGGAGCTTCGGCCCGCAGCCCCCACCTTCGTTTTCGACGAGACCTGCTTCGCGGTGCGCAACGCGCCCTGGAAGAGGTCGTTGAGAAGGGTCGTGGTGTGCCCCGAGGCGAGGGCGCTCGAGAAGGTCATGCGCACCTGTCCGGTGATCTCGGCCTCGCCGAGCACCTGAGAGTTCATACCCGACGCCACTTCGTACATATGACGTGCGGAAATGCTGCCCGCATCGACGAGGAGCATGCGCGCGACCTCTTCCGGAGGAAGACCGCTCGTGTCGGTCACGGCGCGCGTGACGAGGTCGATCGCGTCGTGGAAACGGTCAACATCGGCGTAAACCTCAAGGCGGTTGCACGTCGCGAGGCACACCCAGCCGGTGAGCGGCTGCTCGGGGTGGGCCTCATTGAGCGCGGCAAGGCGCGCATCGAGGTTCTCGGAGCCGCGGGTGATGCGTTCGAGTCCTTCGAGCCCAAGGTTGTCGTGTGTGGCGCGCAGCGCAATAAGCATGCAGCAAGCCTACGGCGCGGGGACTTCTTTCTCATCGAGATCGGGCACAATAGAGGCGATGACCACGCCACATTCTGAACTGCCACCAGTCTCCCTTCCCGCGCGCGAGAGCGCCCTCGTGAAGCGGCTCGCAGGCCGTGGTGCGGAGGTCGCTTCCGAGTCGCCGAGCGTGTGGTTCATGCGCCAGGCCGGGCGCTCGCTTCCCGAATATCGAGAGGTACGCGAAGGCACGAGCATGCTCGAAAGCTGCCTCCTGCCCGAGCTCGTCACGGAAATTACTCTCCAGCCCGTGCGAAGGCACAAGGTCGATGCAGGCATCTTCTTCTCCGACATCATGGTGCCGCTCAAAATCGCGGGAATTGACGTGAGCATCGAGCCCGGCATCGGCCCCGTGCTCGCCCACCCGATCCGTTCGAAAGCCGACATCGACGCACTCCCCCCGGTCGATGACGTGTACCGCGCCGCCCTCGAGCCCATCCGCGAGGCCGTGCGCCTCACGACCCGCGAGCTCGGCGCGACGCCCCTCATCGGTTTTTGCGGAGCCCCCTTCACGGTCGCGAGCTACATGGTCGAGGGCCGCCCGAGCCGCGATCACCTCCGCGCGCGCGCCCTCATGACCGCCGAGCCTGAACTGTGGGCACGCCTCGCACAGTGGGTCGCCGATATCTCCGGTGAGTTCCTTCGCGCCCAGGTTGAGGCGGGTGCGAGCGCCGTGCAGCTCTTCGACTCGTGGGCGGGTTCCCTCGCCGAAGCGACCTACCGCGCGCACGTCCTTCCGTTCTCGCGAGCCGCGCTCGACCACGTGCGTGACCTCGATGTTCCCCGCATCCACTTCGGCGTGGGCACGGGCCACATGCTCAGCGCCATCCACGAGGCGGGCGCAACAACCGTCGGACTCGATCACCGCACCCCCATCCCCACCGCGGTTGAAGCCCTGCCCGCCGGCACTGCCGTTCAGGGCAACCTCGACCCCGCCCTCCTTTTCTCCTCGGAAGAAGCCCGTTTCGCCGAGGCCGCGCGCATCGTGCGTGAGGGCCGCGCGGCAGTCGGGCACGTCGTCAACCTCGGCCACGGGGTTCCACCGGACACGGACCCGCAGGTCCTCACCGATCTCGTGGCGTTCATCCACGAACAGTAGGAGCACTCGTCATGCGCACGATTGACACCGTCGTGATCGGCGGAGGGGTATCCGGTCTGATCTACGCCCGCGAGCGCGCCCTCAAGGGCGAGCAGGTACTCGTTGTCGAAGCGAAAGACAACGTGGGGGGAGCGGTCTGGTCGCACACTCTCGAAGGAATCGAAACCAACACCGGGGCGGAAGCGTTCGCGATCGGTCGCGGCGCCATGCTCGGTCTCGTCAACGATCTCGGCCTCGGGGATCGCGTGGTCGCACCCGCGACCGGCTCGAGCTTCATCGTGGGCGACGATCGCGCGTACGCCTCGCCGCGCAACGCCGTGTTCGGCATGCCCGCGAAGCCCCTCGCGAAGGATGTGCGCGAGGCACTCGGGTTCTGGGGAGCGCTGCGCGCCTGGCGCGAACGCCTCGTCCCGGCGAAGCGCGCCACGGGCGATGACGTCACCGTCGCCGAGTTCGTGCGGGCGCGCTACGGAAAAGCCGTGCTGGAGAGGCTCGTCACCCCGATCATTCGGGGCGTGCACTCGGCTGATCCGGAGAAGCTCGAGCTTCGCGCCGTCATGCCCCGCCTCGCGAGGCGCGTGCAAGAACTCGGAAACGCCCACAAGGCCATCGACGAAATCCTCGACCAACGCGGGGTGCGCTCAAGCTCGGGCTCCGCCGTCCATTCGCTCGAACCGTCGATGGCGGAGCTACCCAAAGCTCTCGCGCGTGATATCGAAGCGCACGGCGGGCATATCTTCACCCACACGCCCGTCACCGGGCTGCGTGCCTCGAGCGAGGAGCGCGCGTGGATCGTCACTGCTGCAACGCAAGCGACGGCCGTCACGCGCGAGTTCAAGGCGCGCAGCCTCGTAATCGCGACCGGCCCCGAGGTTGCTCGGCACCTTTTGAGCGCCTCGGCCCCCGCCATTGCGGACCTCATTCCCGTCGCTCCCGCAACGCCCGTGCGGCTCGCGACCCTCGTGCTCGACAACCCGGAGCTGAACGCGAAGCCGCGCGGCAACGGCGTGCTCGTTGACCCCGCCTCGACCGCGATCCGCGCGAAGGCCATGACCCACGCGAGCGCGAAATGGGAACACATCCACCGTGCTGCGGAGGCCTCGAAACCAGGGCGGAACGTCGTGCGGCTCTCCTACAACCCAGATGCCGACGGCTCCCTGCCCGATACCGAACGGTTCCCCGAGCTCGCGATCCACGATGCGGCCGCGATTTTTGGCCTGCAGGCGTCGGACCTCTCCGTTGCTGACTGGGCCCTCACCGACTGGACCGGCACCATGCGCCAATCCGGTCCCGGCCACACGGCCGCCCTCGAGGCCCTCGCGGAGGCTCTCGAAACACAGACCCGGGGGGCCGACGCTGCCCTCCCCCACCTCGAGCTCACGGGCGCCTGGCGCGCAGGCAACGGGCTCGAAGCCATCACCCGCTTCACGCGCGAGATTGCCTCGCGCTAAATCACGCAGAACCACGAAAGAAAGGACCCTCCCATGAGCGAGGAAGTCAAGGAAGAAATCCGTTTCACCGCCTATTCCGTGTACCGCAAAATCGGCGGTCTGAACGACGAAGGCATCGTCACGCCCGAGCAGGTGCTTGAGGATCTCGAGCGCACTGTCGCCTCCCTCGCGGGGGCGGATGTCGAGGTACTCGGCTTCTACGATGTTTCCGGCTTCCGCGCCGAGGCCGACTTCATGGTGTGGCTCGCGTGCGAGCGCCCCGAGGCACTCCAGGAGGCCCTGCGTCTCTTCGAAAACTCGATTGCCGGAACCTACCTGGAAAAAGAGTGGCAGGCCATGGGCGTGTACCGCGGCCACGAGTTCTCCCGCAGCCACAAGCCTGCCTTCATGGAGGCCGATAAAGAGCGCAAGGACTGGATCACCGTGTACCCGTTCGTGCGCAGCTACGACTGGTACCTTCTCGACGAAGCCGAGCGCCGAGAGATGATGAAAGAGCACGGTATCTACGGGCGCGAATACCCGAATGTGTGGGGCAACACGACTGCCGCTTTCGCCCTCGGCGACTACGAGTGGCTCTTGAGCTTCGAAGCCGACACCCTTCCCGAGCTCGTGGACATGATGCGCCACCTCCGGTACACGAAGGCGCGCCTGCACGTGCGCGAGGAGCTTCCCTTCCACACGGGCCACCGCATCGGCGAGCTCAACGAGGTCGTGGAGGTGCTCCTGTGACCCACACGGCCATCCTGTTCTCTTCGTTTGGCGGTCCCGAGAAACAAGAGGACGTGATCCCTTTCCTGCGCAACGTCACACGCGGCCGCGGGATCCCCGATGAGCGCCTCGAGGAGGTCGCCACTCACTACCGCGCGCTCGGGGGCAAGAGCCCCATCAACGAGCAAAACCGCGACCTCATCGCACGGCTCGAGGCCGAGCTGAAGCGTCGCGAGCTCGACATTCCCGTGTACTGGGGCAACCGCAACTGGGAGCCGTACGTTGCCGATACCGTGCGCCAGATGCACGAGGACGGCCACACGAAGGTCGTGGGCCTCGTGACAAGCGCGTACTCGAGCTACTCGAGCTGCCACCAGTACCACGAGGATTTCCGCAAGGCCCTTTCCGAAACGGGCCTCGAGGGCACGGTCGAGATCGACAAGGCACGCGTGTACTACAACCACCCCGGCTTCCTCGAGCCCGTGGTCGATGCCGTGAGTGCCGCGATCAGGGAGCACCGCGAAGGCGGTCACGATCCGAGCGCGATCGAGATCCTCTTCTCGACGCACTCGATCCCCACGTCGATGGCGGATGTGTCGGGCCCGAAGAGCACGTGGGAGAAGGGCTCGGGCGGCTGGTACGTCGCCCAGCACGAGGCAGCGATCGAGTACGTGATGAACCGCGTGCGCGAGGAACTCGGAGCCGAGAACACACCGGAGAATGCCCAGCTCGTGTACCAATCCCGCTCGGGTGCGCCGCACGTGCCGTGGCTCGAACCCGACATCAACGACGTGATCGACGAGCTCGAAGACCGCAGTGCCGTGATCGTCGTGCCGATCGGCTTCGTGACCGACCACGTCGAGGTCGTATGGGATCTCGACACGGAGGCGAAGGAATCCGCCGAAAAGAAGGGACTCGCCTTCATCCGCGTAGCCACGTCCGGAAGCGACGACCGGTTCATCGGTGCGCTCGCCGACCTCGTTGAGGAGGCCGTGACACCCGGTTTCGAGCGCCGCGCCGTGATCGATGTTCCGGGCGCGCTCGAGAACGAAGGCGCCGCGGGTGCGTGCGGCCTCGAGTGCTGCCTCGTGCGCACCCCGGAGGGTACGTTCGCATGATGCGGCTCGGCACACGCGCCTCGACGCTCGCGCGCACGCAGTCCGCATGGGTGGCCCGCCAGCTCGTCCCGGGCGGCGAGGGCGATTCCGACGGTTTCCAGCTCGTCAACGTGTCCACACACGGAGATCGTGACCGCACGAGCTCGCTCACGCGGATCGGCGGCACGGGCGTATTCGTGTCCGCGGTGCGCGAGGCGCTCCTCGCCGGTGAGGTCGACGTGGTCGTCCACTCGCTCAAGGATCTGCCCACGCTTCCCGCAGACGGCATTCGCCTCGCGGCGATCCCCGTGCGCGAGAATCCAGCCGATGCGCTCGTGACCCGCGAGGGCGTGAGCGACCTCGCGTCGATTCCACGCGGTGGCCGCGTGGGGACCGGCAGCCCGAGGCGTGCGGCACAGGTGCTCCTTGCACGGCCGGACCTCGAGGTGGTCCCGATCCGCGGCAATATCGAGACGCGCATGGCCTACGCCGAGAGCGGGGAGCTTGATGCGGTTGTTCTCGCCGCCGCCGGGCTCCTCCGGCTCGGATTCGAGGCACGCATCGCCGAGAGTTTCGATCCGTGGCAGTTCCTTCCCGCGCCTGCCCAGGGCGCTCTCGCTGTCGAGGTCCGCGAGAATCTCGATCCGGAAAGCGACCTCTCGCGGACACTGTCCGCGCTTGATCACGCACCGACCCGCTTCGCGGTGACGGCCGAACGCGCGCTTCTCCGTGCACTCGAGGCGGGATGCTCGGCGCCAGTCGCAGCATTTGGCGAGGTCAGTGCCGATAATCGACTCATTCTCAAGGCCGGGGTATACGGTCGAGACACCACGATTGTTCGCGAAATCCGCACCGAGGAAACGGTGACGGTCGCCTCTGCCGAGGCCGCGGGCAGGGCACTCGCGGAGGACATGCTCGCTTCCGGTGCCCGCGATCTACTTGCTGAGGAGTGGTTAGCATGACAGCACCCGTTCTCGTGACGCGCCCCGCCGGCCGCGGAAGCGGCCTCGTCGCGGAGCTTGAAGCCCGCGGCTTCGAGGCCGTCCACTCACCGTTCACGGAGTTCACGTTCGAAACCGACGCGGACCTGCGCGACGCGATGAGCGACCTCGCGCACGGGGAGTTCGATTGGCTGCTCCTCACCTCTGCCACGACCGTCAAAGCACTTCGAGCGCTGCCCGAATGGTCGGAGCTTCCCGCGGTCCAGGAATTCAAAGCAGCCGCGGTCGGCGAAGCAACGGCGGCGGCCGCTCGCGAGGCTGGCCTCGAGGTCGAGACGATCGCCCAGGGAAGCGCTGCCTCACTCATCGACGTCTTTCCCGTGAATCAGCAGGGAGGAGACGGGCTCGCCCAGCGCATCTTCTACCCCGTGAGCTCTGCTGCCGCGCCGCAGCTCGAGCTCGCCCTGCGCATGGCCGGCTACGAGGTCCAGCGCGAGACCGCGTACCGACCAAAGACGATCCCGCAGCCGAGTGAGGTCGTCGATAACCTCGCCGCGGGCGGCTTCAGCGCCGTCGTCGCGACGAGCCCCATGATCGTACGCGCACTCTCGAGACTCGCGATCCACGAGAGCACGAAACTCGTCGTCATCGGCAAGCCGAGCGAGGAAGCCGCGATCAGCGTCAATCTCCCAGTTGCCGCGGTCGCGAAGGACCCGAGCGACCGTGCGCTCGCCGAAGCCGTTGCCGAGGTCCTTGGAAAGGAAAGCTGAGCCATGAGCATCAACGCTCCCCTCCACCGCCCACGCCGACTCCGCTCGAGCGACATGATGCGCCGCCTCAACCGCGAGGTGACCCTCCGCAGCGCTGACTTCATCCTCCCCGCCTTCGTGCGTGAGGGCACGAGCGAACCGCGAGAGATCACCTCGATGCCCGGCGTGATGCAGCATTCGCTCGACTCGCTCGTCGAGGCCGCTCGCGAAGCGGCCGAACTCGGGCTCGGCGGCATCATGCTGTTTGGCGTCCCCGAAAAGAAAGATGCCGTCGGATCCGGAGCAACCGACCCGAACGGCATCCTCAACGTTGCTATCGCGCGCTTACGCGAAGAGGTTGGCGATGCTCTCCTCGTCATGGCGGATCTGTGCCTCGATGAGTTCACGGACCACGGTCACTGCGGCGTTCTCGACGAGCGCGGCGGTGTGGACAACGATGCAACGCTCGAGATCTATCGCGAGATGGCGCTCGCCCAGGCCCGCGCGGGGGCGCACGTCGTCGCCCCCTCCGGCATGATGGACGGCCAAATCGCCGCGATTCGCGACGCGCTCGACTTAGAGGGCTTCACGGACATCGCGATCTACGCCTACACCGCGAAGTACGCTTCGGCGTTCTATGGCCCGTTCCGCGAGGCCGTTGATTCCTCGCTCTCGGGCGACCGCAAGACCTACCAACAGGACCCGGCGAATGGCCGCGAGGCGCTGCGCGAGCTCGAGCTCGACCTCGCCGAGGGCGCCGACATGATCATGGTCAAACCCGGCCTTCCGTACCTCGACGTGCTCGCCGAGGTTGCGGCCGCGAGCCCCGTGCCCGTAGGCACCTACCAGGTTTCGGGAGAGTACGCGATGATCGAGGCCGCGTGCCACAACGGCTGGCTCGACCGCGAACGCGCCGTGCTCGAGTCGCTCCTCGCGTTCAAGCGCGCGGGAGCCGCGCACGTGCTCACGTACTACGCGCCCTACGCGGCGAAGCTCCTCGCCGATCTGCCCGCCCACCTTCGCGAATTCGCCTGATCCCCACGCCTCAGGAGGTTTCCATGGCCACGAATGCCGAACTCTTCGCCCGCGCCCAGCACTCGATTCCGGGAGGGGTGAACTCGCCCGTGCGCGCCTTCGGGAGCGTCGGCGGCACTCCCCCGTACCTCGTGAGCGGAAAGGGCGCGCTCCTCACGGACTCGGAGGGCACCGAATACGTGGACCTCGTGGGTTCGTGGGGCCCGATGATCCTCGGCCACGCCGATCCGCGTGTTGTTGAGGCCGTCACCGATGCCGCTACCCACTCGCTCAGTTTCGGCGCCCCGCACGAGGGTGAGATTCGTCTTGCCGAACTCGTCATCAACCGCATCCCCGCGGTGGAAAAGATCCGCATGGTCAACTCGGGCACCGAGGCCACCATGAGTGCGCTTCGCCTTGCGCGTGGCTTTACGGGGCGCGATCTCATCGTGAAGTTCGCGGGCTGCTACCACGGCCACGTCGATTCACTCCTCGCGGAGGCCGGCTCTGGGGTTGCCACGTTTTCACTTCCCGGCTCAGCGGGAGTGACGGATCCGACGGCCGCCGAAACACTCGTGCTCCCCTACGGCGACCGCGAGGCCGTTCGCAAGGCCTTTGCCGAGCACGGCGAGAACATTGCCGCGATCATCACCGAGGGTGCGCCGTGCAACATGGGCGTCATCAATCCGGGCGACTTCAACGCGTTCCTCCTCTCCGAAGCGCATGCTGCTGGCGCGCTCCTCATCGTCGACGAGGTTCTCACGGGGTTCCGCGCGAGCGGGACGGGCGCCTATGGTCTCGATGGTGTCACGCCGGATCTCGTGACGTTCGGCAAGGTCATCGGTGGCGGGATGCCCGTCGGCGCGTTCGGCGGACGCGCCGACATCATGGAGCGCCTCTCGCCGCTCGGCCCCGTGTATCAGGCGGGCACGCTTTCGGGTAACCCCCTCGCGACCGCCGCGGGCATCGCAACTCTGAGCCAGCTCGACGACGCGCTCTACACGCAGCTGAATGACGCGACGTCGACCCTCACCGCGGCGTTCGACGAGGCACTGAGCGCCGAAGGCGTCCCCCACTCGATCAACCGCTTCGGCACGCTCTTCTCGGTGTTCTTCACCGAGGAAAAGGTGCGCTGCTACGAAGACGCGAAAGGGCAGGATACCGACGCATTCGCGCGCTTCTTCCATTCGATGCTTTCCCAGGGCATCTACCTGCCGCCAAGCGCTTTCGAGGCGTATTTCGTTTCGAAGGCCCACACGCCCGATATCCTGGAACGCATCGTCACCGCATTGCCCACCGCGGCAAAAGCCGCGGCTTCACCGAAGGGATGACTTCATGAGCGAGACGCAGGACTGGAACGCCCAAGGCTACGGCGCCGAAGCGTTTGCGGCTTTCCCGCCGAACCTCGACACCGAAGCCCAAGGCGCAGCCTTCCTCGCACGTCTCGGCCTGTTCGGCGCCCTCGCCGGCGTGCTCGCGGGCCTCGCGACCTCGCAGATCACGTGGTGGCTTTCGCTCGGCCTCTTCATCGCGTGGGTCATCGGTGTGATCGCCGCCGGTTGCATCGCTGGCCTTGCAGCGAAGAAGCACCGCTCGGGAGTGGGGTACCCCGCCGACGGAGAGGCGTGGCTTCGCACATTCGCCCGCGCGTTCATGATCGTGGGCATCGTTCTCGGCGTGGCAACCGTCGGAATCACCATCGCACTCACCTTCGCTTTGCAACCCGACGCCAACGCTGCAGCGGCCGAGGCCAAACCGCTCGCGAACTTTACGCCCGCGATCCTCCTCAGCATCGTGTCGATCCTCGCCGTCGCGGCGATGCGGTGGGTCGCCTCGACGCGTACAACCTGGCTGCTCTACGGTGCCAGATAGTAGCCCGAGTCACTTCTGAGCAACTGTTTCATTACAGCTTTATTACGATTGTTGCCCAAAGGACTGCCGGGCCTCACACAACGGCTCTAATACCCTAAGCTGAGGGGGCTTCATCTTCTCTCACGCGAGGTTCCTATGTATCCCCTTTCCTCTCTTACAGGTCGAAAGATTTCTGCAGCCCTCATAGCCGCAGGAGTCGTTTTCACGCCACTCGCGGTCCAGGCTGCCCCCGCAGAGCCAACTGACGACCCATCACACTCGGCAACCGCAACCCCCGCATCAGAGCCCACGGAAACGGCCGACTCCGAGACCCCGGCCGCAGAAATGCCGGCCGACGAGACTCCCAGCGACGACAATACCGACGCCCCTCTCGACACGCCGAGCTCCGATCCCAGCGATTCGAGCCCCGTGCCCAGCAGCGAGCCCGGATCCAACTCGGTGGAGGAATCCACAGAGGCTCCCACCGAGCGACCCGCACCGCGCATCCGAACCTTTAGCGCAAAGCCCCAGAGCGCTCCCACCAAGTTTGCAGTCGTAGGTGCGATGCGCGGCTACTGGGAAAAAGCAGGCGGCACGAACTCGTGGATCGGCAACCCTACATCCAATGAGAAGCCTCTCGACAACGGTGGCGTGGTTCAACACTTCGAGAGCGCCGACCTCTACTGGTCGCCGAGCAGCGGTGGATCCCACGCCATCATGCGCGGTGGCGCTTTCGAAGCAACGTGGAAGCAAAACGGGCACACAAAAGGGTGGCTTGGCTATCCCACGAGTGACGAAATTCGTGTCCCGGGTGGCGTGGCTCAAATATTCAATGGCGGAACCCTCTACTTCAACACGTCAACCAGGAACGTCTACATCACCAAAGGGTCGATTCGCGCCCACTACAACCACCTCGGTGGGACACGTGGCTGGCTAGGCTTCCCCACGTCGAATGAGATTCCGACCTCAGGTGGGGTCTACCAATACTTCACCAACGGCATCGTGTATTACTCCTCCCGAACCGGGGCTCACGCGGTCGCCAATCGTGGAGCGATCATTTCCCTGTGGGGCTCACGACGCTACGAGCGCGGCGAACTCGGTTTCCCCACCTCGGAGGAATACTCGGTGCGCGGTGGCCGTGCACAAGATTTCCAAAACGGCACCATCTACTGGAACTCACGCACTGGTGCCACCCAAATCACCAAGGGCGCTATTGGGGGCCACTACAAGTCGCTCGGCGGATCCGCGAGCTGGCTCGGGCTTCCCACGTCGGATGAGATTCCGACCTCAGGTGGGGTCTACCAATACTTCACCAACGGCATCGTGTATTACTCCTCCCGAACCGGGGCTCACGCGGTCGCCAATCGTGGAGCGATCATTTCCCTGTGGGGCTCACGACGCTACGAGCGCGGCGAACTCGGTTTCCCCACCTCGGAGGAATACTCGGTGCGCGGTGGCCGTGCACAAGATTTCCAAAACGGCACCATCTACTGGAACTCACGCACCGGAGTTACGGAAGCTACGAAACACGCGATCCGGCAGAGCTACAACAACATCGGGGGTCCTAACGGCGCGCTCGGCCTCCCCCGCAGCAGCGAAACCAAGCTCAACAACGGCGTCACGATTCAGTACTTCGAGCGAGGGAACATGTACTGGCACCCGCGCACCGGTGCCTACGCCGTGCATTCCGGCATCCTAGACCTGTATGCGAAGCGCGGCTTTGAGCGTGGCTTCCTTGGCTTGCCCACCTCGCACGAATATACCTACAAGGGGCAATACCGTCAGAACTTCGAGAACGGAGTGCTGTACTGGACCAGTTCGAATGGTGCAGGGGTCGTGGGCTGGGAGCCCGCTAATCCCTACTACTTCGGTCCCACGAACCACCCCACGACCTCGCGCGGCGGGCACAACCTCACGAAGGGCTGGAACGGCGTGCGCGTGGCTGCTGTCCAAAAGCGCCTCGGGATCTATTCGAGCGGTCACAAAGCGACGATGGACACGAAAACCATCAACGCCGTAAAGTCGTGGCAACGCAAGCGCGGTCTCCCTGTGACCGGCGTCGTGGATAAGCGCACGTGGGACTCGCTCGGTACGGGCGTGAGCTGGTACGCGGACGGCTACACCGTGAAACCGCGAGTAGGCATCACCGCAAGCCGTCAACAACGCATCGACACCATGGTGAACTATGCACGTTCGCAGGTGGGCTCGCCTTACACCTGGGGTGGAGCGGGCACCTACAATCTGGGCTTCGACTGCTCGGGTATCGCGATCCAAGCGATGAATGCCGCTGGTCTCGAGACTGGGGTCACTCCCGAACAGCACGCGGGTGCGAACTGGCTCTCCACGCACTACTTCTACAACTCCAAGAAGTTCCGCAAGGTGCCAATCTCGCAACTCCAGCGCGGTGACTGGATCTTCTACCGAGACTCGGGCGGCACCATTCGCCACATGACGATGTACCTGGGCAACGGCCAGATGCTGCACTCGTGGGGGCCGGGCGTGCACATTCGTTCGTACACCCGTAATCTCCCCGGTCGCACGGCGGACGCCTACGTTTTGAGGCCCTTCTAGTGCGAACATTCACCCGTCGCCTCTCGGCACTCGCGACCGCCCTCCTCTTGGGAGTGTGCACCGCCTGCTCGGGAGGCGACGCGCCGCCCTCTCAGGGAACCGGCGGCGAAAGCTCTTCGACGGCCGAAAGCGCATCTTCGGCCCCCAAAGAGGGTCGTGTGAGCGATGCCGAGGCTTCGCCTGGCGACGGCTATGTGCCTTCACAGGCCGACTCAAATGGAAAGTTTGACGAGTCGCTCTTCGCACCCGAGGCTGCAAGTCATCCGGGCACGCGCACGCAGGATAACCCTGAAATGTGGGATCCGTACGCGACCGCGGGTGCGCGCACGTATGAGGAAGACTCCGCTGCCCGCGGCACCTTCCCCGAAGGGGTCCTCGACTTGGGGAAAGATCCGGCGGGTGATGGCTCGGCGTATATGAAGGTCTTCGGCGAAGTTATCTCCGATGTCGAGACGAGCGCCGACCGCGCCGCGGCTAATCCCAGCGACGCCGAGAAAGCGATCGTTAACCGATACGAAGATTCGGTGATGATCCGCATTCTCCGTGACGAATCCGGTGCGAGCTACGTGGTTGCTCAGAGCGCCGATACGCAGCACGTCATCACTTACGCGGCCAAGATCTAATCCGCGCCTCCGCACTCTCAATGGCTCGGCGGTAAAGGCTCACAAAGTCCTCGCTCGCGGCCGCCCACGTGTGCCTTTCGGCTTCGCGCCGAGCACTTTCACCCACACGGGCTCGTAATGCGGCTCCGCTCTCCCCCATGAGCGTGTCGAGGATTCTCTCCAGTTCGTGCTGGTCGCGAAAAACGAAGCCCGTCTCCCCGTCGACGATTTGTTCGAGGGTGGGGCCCGAGCGCGCCGCGAGCGGCGGGAGGCCAGAGGCCATCGCCTCGAGGAGAACGAGGCCGAGGGTCTCGGTCACAGAAGGAAAGACGAAGAGGTCGTGAGCGCGGTACGCACGTGCGAGCTCTTCCCCCTGAAGCACTCCCGTAAAGCGCGTTCGAGTTCCGCGAAACTCCCGCTCGAGGTCGGCGCGATGAGGCCCTTCGCCTACGAGGGTCAGCTCGAGATCATCGCGACAGCGCATGAGCGGCGCAAGTCGTGAGAGGTCTTTTTCGGCTGCAAGACGCCCCACGAAAAGGAGCCTCAGCCTGCGGTTGTGGGAGTCGTGTGGTGGGGCGGGCGTCGGACCTTTCCCAGGGTGAAAAAGCTGCGTGTCCACCGCCCTGCGCACGACCTCGACCCGCTCAAGCCCCATCGTGCGCGCTTGCTCGCGCATCGCCTCACTCGTGACCACGTTAAAAGTCGCCTCGCGGTGCAGGCGTCGAGTCGCCCACGTGATAATCGGCGCGCTCCACGCCCACGCGCGATACCGAGATAGGTAAGCGGGCAGATTCGTGTGATAGCTCGCGACGAGTGGAATGCGGTGCCGACGAGCAGCGCGAACGGCTGCCTGTCCAAGCAAAATCGGCTGGGCGGCGTGGATGACATCGGGGCGAAAATCCCGCACGACGCGCTCGGTGAGGCGGTACGTAGAGGGAGTGGGAGGCGACCAGGGCCTGCTCGGGTAGAACGGGACGCGCACGGTTCGGGCGCCATGAACGGGAGCACGCTTACTTTGGTGCTTGTTATCCGGGTCCGACGCCACCTCATATTCATCGACGCCGAGCCCCGGCGCGATGATCTCCACCTCGTGTCCTTCGGCGATGAGATGCTCGACGAGATGCGTGAGGCGGGTGACGACCCCGTCGACGCTCGGCACGAACGTTTCGGTGACGAGCAGGACTCGCAGATGCCCCCGGCCAGCCTCGCCGTTCACTTGCGCCACGTGACGTCCGGGAGGATCAGCTCGTTTCTTACGCGATCGGTATGGGCGCTGGCCGACTCGAGGATCTCGCCGAGCACAACCTCCGTCAGCACATGCGGCTCGAGGCCAAGATCAATAAGGCGCGTATTCACCGCGTTGTAGTAGTGGTCGTATTTTTCGACGCGAGGATTCTCGAGGTAGTCGATTCTCGCGTCGATGCCGAAATTCGAAGCTGTCGTAACAACCTTCACGGCGAGCTCTTCAACGCTGAACGATTCCGTGAACTGGTTAAACACGCGGAATTCACCGGGTGAGGCGGGGTTCGTGCACGCAATCTCGATGCACCGCACCGTGTCCTCGATGTTGAGGTAGCCACGGGTCTGCGAGCCGTCGCCATAGACGGTGAGGGGGTGGCCCGCCACAGCCTGAATAAGAAAGCGATTGAGGGCGGTGCCGAAAACGGCGTCGTAGTCGAACCGGTTTACGAGGCGTGGATCCATGCGAGTCTCGTCGGTGTGGAGCCCGTACACGATGCCCTGGTTGAGATCCGTTGCGGCGATGTCCCAGATCTTGCACGCAAACATGATGTTGTCGCTATCGTGCACCTTCGAGAGGTGGTAGAAGCTACCGGGCTGCTTCGGGAACGGGAGGCGATCCCTCCGCCCGCGGTGCTCAATCTCGATGAATCCCTCTTCGATGTCGATGTTCGGCTGGCCGTACTCGCCCATCGTCCCGAGTTTCACGAGGTGACATTCAGGGGCGAAATCGCGAATCGCCCACAAGACATTGAGGGTGCCCTCGACGTTCGTGCGCTGCGTGTATATCGCGTGCTCGCGGTCGATCATCGAGTAGGGGGCGCTTCGCTGCTCAGCAAAGTGCACGAAGGCCTCTGGCTGAACATCACGCACGACAGCGCTCAGAAACTCATAATCGCTAAGGTCGCCAATCCGCACGTCAATATCTTTGCCAGAAACGCTCTTCCATGCGGCAACGCGCTCCTCAAGAGAGAGGATAGGCGTGAGCGAGTTCGAGCCGAGCTCGTCGTCGATTTTGCGGCGTACGAGCGAATCGACGATCGTGACATCGTGGCCGCGGTTCGAGAGGTAAAGAGCGGTGGGCCACCCGCAGAAACCGTCGCCTCCCGCGACAATAATTCGCAGTCTCTGCTCCCCGTTGTCGTTTTTGGCCTGCTGCATCGCCCGTCCTTTCACGTTGAGCCCTCACTCCAGGATAGTGACGTGCGACACTCCCCAGCTCTTAAGACTGTGCTCGAGACGCGCGTATAAGGACATCATTAAGGGACGGCCACACGCGTACGTGGTCTTCGCAGAACGGTTTCGAGGAGAGGAACGCCGCGCTCAACCCGCCCGGGGGTGCCTCGAGGTCAACCCACAAGAACGATCCCGATTGACCAAAGTGCCCGAACGTGCGAGCCGAATTAAGCGACCCAGTCCAATGCGGATCTTTTTGACTCTTTATTTCCGCACCGAGCCCCCAATCGTTAGGGTTTTGACGCCCATAACCGGGGAGTACGCCCGAAAGCCCAGGGAAATGGACGCGATGTGCCGACTCGGCGAGGTCTGCCGAAATAAGTGTCGGGTTCATGAATTCGTACCCGAGGACAAGCAGATCCTCAACGCTCGCGCGGTAGTCCTTTGCAGGCGAGCCCGCGACCTCAACGCTCTGCATACCAAGAGGCTTCGTCACGCTCTCACGAACCCACTGATCAAAGCTGGAATCGACCGCGTCCGCAACGACGCGCCCGAGCTGTTCAATACCCGCGTTCGTGTACATGCGCCGCTTTCCTGGCTCGGCGAGGAACTCACCGCCCTCAAAAGCGTAGCCCGCTGCGTGCGCGAGCAAATGCTCGACCGTACAGCCCTCCGGTGTGTCTTCACCCGCGGAATCGTTGAGAGCGAGAGCACCCCGATCGATGGCGACAAGCGCCGCGTAAGTGGAAATCAACTTCGACACACTCGCGAGGGGGAACACTCGATCGAGGTCCCCATACGCCGCGACCAGGCGACCGTCGGAACTAATGAGACCAACGGCCGAATCGAAACTTAGGGGCGAAAGGAGCGAGTGGAGAGAGGTGAAAAGTTCGTGGTCAGATTTTGCATGCACATCACTCATATTCCAATCCTCCACCACATCCTTACATCTGAACGAATCACGCGTGCGGCGTACACGGTAGACTCGCGGCGTACGACGTTTACCCAAGGAGATCCACGTTGAGCTTTCTCGACCGAATCGAGCGCAGCCTCGACCGCGGTGTGTCGAACGTGTTCTCGCGCGGCGGCAGCATTAAGCCGCTCGACCTCGCCCAGGGGCTCAAGCGCGAATGTGACGACCAAATCCAGGTCCTCGACCGCGCCCGCACGCTCGCACCCAACACCTACTCCGTGTACCTCAACTCCGTGGACTACGAACGCTTTGCCTCGTGGGAAGACACCCTCGTGGACGAGCTCCAGCGAATCCTCGTAGACCACGCCGACCAGCAAAAGTACCTTTTTGTTGGAAACGTGACCGTCGCCCTCAAACGAGACGATGAAGTCAAAGCTGGTCGCTTTGAGACAGAGTCGAGCACCGAACGCTCCTCACTGGCACCCGCCACAACAGGCGGCGAAAACTTCCAGCCGATCCTCGAAATCGACGGTCAACAGTACTTGCTTACGGGACGTGTGACGGTAATCGGGCGCGGGGGCGATAGTGACATCATCCTCGACGACACGGGAGTGAGCCGTCACCACCTCGAACTCAGCGTAGACGGCACCTCCATGACAGCGACCGATCTCGGCTCCACGAACGGCACTTTCGTCAACGGCGAGCGCATCACGACCCCCACAGGATTGCCCGATGGCGCCACGATTCGCATCGGTCGCACGCGCCTGACCGTGATCCTGCCCTCGGGCGCCCCCGCTGAGTGGTGAGGTCCGCGTGAGCGAGCTAACCCTCATCGTTCTGCGTTTCGGCTTCGTCGTCGCGCTGTGGCTTTTCGTGATCGTCGCGCTCATCGTCATGCGCAACGACCTCTTCGGAACCACGGTCATTACGCGCGGCGGGAGCGGTCGAAAAGCAGGCGCTGAGCGCCGCACCGTGAGCGACCCCTCCGCGCTCAATCAAGGGCAAAAGACCACCGACCCGAACGCCGTGCAGACCCAGCTTGTTGTCACTGCCGGTCCTCTTCGAGGCACGACCATTCGCCTCGCGGCTTCCCCCATCCTTATCGGACGCGCTCCCGAGTGCACCCTCGTGCTTTCGGATGAGTACGCCTCTAACCGCCACGCGCGCGTATTTCCCCACGACGGCGAGTGGTACGTCGAAGACCTCGGCTCGACAAACGGAACGACTCTCGCCGGAAAGCCGCTCGAAGGCTCCGCGCCATTCAAACCTGGCGCCACCATCACGATCGGCAATACTCAGATTGAATTGAGGCGAGGCCCCCGATGACCATTGCGTTGCGCTACGCAGCGAAAACAGACGTTGGGCTCGTACGCTCGAACAACCAAGACTCAGGCTACGCCGGCTCCCACCTCCTCGTCGTCGCCGACGGCATGGGGGGTCACGCCGGCGGCGACGTTGCAAGTTCCGTCGCGGTAGGAACACTCGCCGAACTCGAAACCGACGCTCCCGGAACCGATATCGTTGCCGCTCTCGAAGGAGCCGTACTCGACGCGAACGATGCCATCCTCAGAAGATCGCGCGAAGAACCCCAACTCGCGGGCCTCGGCACGACCGTGACCGCACTCTTGCGCGCCGGGAACAAGTTCGCACTCGTCCATATCGGCGACTCGCGAGCGTACCTCGTACGCAATGGTGAATGCACTCAGGTCACGAAGGACCACACGTTCGTGCAACGCCTTATCGACGAAGGCCGCTTGACCCCGGAAGAAGCAGAGCGCCACCCGCAGCGCTCCATGATCATGCGGGTCCTTGGCGACGTCGATGCTGATCCCGAGCTCGACCTAAGTCTCAAACCCGCTGTCCCGGGCGACCGCTGGATGCTGTGCTCCGACGGCCTCTCGGGGCTCGTCTCTTTCGAAACCATTAGCGATGTCCTCGCGAAAGTCGAGGACCCGGATGAATGTGCGGGGCAGCTCGTTGAGCTCGCCCTCAAAGCGGGCGGGCCCGACAACATTACGTGCGTCGTTGCCGACGTGATCGACATTGATGATCTTCGCAAGGGCGATCCCGGCCCTTCGAGCGGGAGCATCGTCGTTGGTGCTGCCGCGCGCGACCGCCACCGGCCCACCTCAGCGACGGGACCTGCGGCGCGCGCCGCGGCCCTCACCCGCGAAGAGGCGCCCTACGAGGATGAAGATTACGCAGAGGAACCTCCTAGGCGCTCAATGTGGCCCGTAGTCGCCCTCTTCACACTCATCGCCGCAATCTTGGCAGGTGGTGCGTGGTTTGCCTACGACTGGACCCAAGATCAGTACTATGTCGGCAGCAACGGCAAAACCGTCGTGGTCTACAGGGGCATAGCCCAAGACCTCGGGCCAATCTCCCTCTCTCACGAAGAAGATGTCACGAGCATTGCCCTGAGCGATCTGCAACCTGTGACCCAAACCCAGGTCACGAATACCATCAGCGCCAAGAACCGCGAAGATGCGGACCGCATCGTTGCACAGCTTGCCGCCGAAGGAAGCCTTTCCAGGAACACGTCTGCAGGCTCAAGTGATCAGGGCGGGGCGAGCGATTCCGGCGGAGCCGCCGTGGATGGTGGGCAGTAGTGGCAACGGTCATCAGCTACCAGGCACGAACAAGGCGCTTCTTGCACCTTGTTCTGCTGATTGCTGCCTTCGCGATCGGTCTTGGCGCGAACGTCCTCGTAGACCTTGGGCGCAACGATCAAATCGCCACCACGACCTGGTGGCAGATAGGTGGACTCGGCGTCGCCGCTCTCGTTGTGTACATCGTCGCAACCGTGCGTGTGCCCTACGCCGACCCGCTGCTCTTACCGATCGCACTTCTCATCAACCTCATCGGCCTCGCGACCATCAAGAGCGTCGATCTCGTGTACGCGAAATACACATCCTGGCCCCACGGATTCGCCTCGCGTCAAATCATGTGGACGACACTCGGTCTCGCCTGCGTCATCGGTGTTTTGATGCTCATGAGGGATCACCGCCAACTGCGTCGCTACACCTGGATCACGGGTGCCGTCGGACTCTTCGTTCTGCTCTTGCCGCTCGCCCCCGGCATTGGCGCCGCCAACTATGGCGCACGCATTTGGATACGCATCGCTGGCTATTCGTTCCAGCCCGCCGAGGTCGCGAAGATCCTCTTTGCCATGTTTTTCGCGGGCTTCCTCGTTTCACGCCGCGACACCCTCGCCCTCGCCGGCCCCCGAGTCCTCGGCATCACGCTCCCCCGATGGTCCGATCTTGGCCCGCTTTTGTGCGCGTGGGCAGGCGCGACCGCCGTACTCGTGTTCCAAAATGACCTAGGCACGTCGCTTCTGTTCTTCGGTCTTTTTGTCGTCATGCTTTACACGGCTACGGACCGCCTCAGCTGGTTCGTGATTGGCGCCCTCATGTTTGCGCCCCCGGGAATCTACTACGTGCTGAAGCTCGGGCATGTGCAGCGGCGCTTCGAGTGCTGGCTCGACCCGATGAGCCGCGCAAACTTCAGCAACTGCGGGCAGATCAACAACGGAATCTTCGGCATTGCGAACGGCGGGCTCGTTGGTGCCGGCCTAGGCGAAGGTCGTCAGGATACCGTTCCGTTTGCACAGTCCGACTTCATCTTCGCGTCGGCTGCGGAGGAGGTTGGGCTCGTGGGCGTGTTCGCGCTTCTCGCGCTCTACGCGATTTTCGTGCAGCGCGGTCTTCGCTCCGCGGTGGGGATTTCCGACGGTTTCGGCAAGCTCATCGCCGCTGGTCTCTCTTTCACCCTCGGCCTTCAGGTCTTCATCGTCGTGGGCGGCGTGACCCGGGTGATTCCCTTGACGGGTCTCACGCTGCCTTTCATGGCGGCGGGTGGCTCGAGCCTCGTGTCGAACTGGATAATCGTTGGACTGCTCATGAAGCTTAGCGATGCCGCGCGCAGACCTGCTGCACGCAGTCTCGGCGAGACCGAAAAGCACATCGCAACCGATCAGCAGGCACCTCGAACGATGGACGCGGAGGTGACCGCATGAATAAGCCGCTCCGTCACGTTTCACTTGTTCTCGCCGTGCTGCTTCTCTTCCTTTTCGGCTCGACCACCTACTTCCAGGTGATTAAGGCAGAGGAGCTCAACTCGAGCGGTCGCAATGCACGCACGATCTACAACGAGTTCGGGCGCCCCCGCGGGCCGATCGTCGTGGACGGTGTCGCCGTCGCCTCGAGCACGAAGGTCAACAACCGCTATGGCCTCAAGCGCGAATATTCCGACGGTGCTCTCTACGCCCCTGTTACGGGCTACTACAGCGTCGTGTACGGATTCGGCGGAGTTGAGAAGGCTGCGAACGGAGAACTCTCGGGCAAGGCCGATTCACTGTTCTACGACCGCCTCATGACCGTGCTTTCAGGCCATGACCCGCAAGGCGCGCAAGTAGAACTCACCATCAATGCGAAGGCGCAAGAGGCCGCTTACGATGCCCTCGGCGATCGCCGCGGTGCAGCTGTCGCGATCGATCCCGATACAGGCGCAGTTCTCGCGATGGTTTCGACTCCGAGCTACGACCCAAATGCTCTCGCCTCGCACGACACGAAAAAGGTCCAGAAGGCGTGGAAGAATCTCAACGGCGATCCCAACAAGCCAATGAACAACCGCGCGATCGCAGGCAACCTTTACCCGCCGGGCTCAACGTTTAAACTTCTCGTAGCCGCGACTGCTCTCGATTCGGGCAACTACACCCCCGATTCCGAGATCCCCGGTCCGGGAAGTTACAAGCTTCCGAACTCTTCGACGTCCATGTCGAACCACCCGAACGGCGATACATCTCCGTGCGGCCCTAACGACGTGTCAAGTCTGCAGTCCGCGCTCGAACAGAGCTGTAACACGTCGTTCGCGATGCTAGGCGTGCAACTCGGTGAGGATGCCCTGAAAAAGAAGGCCGCCGAATATGGTTTCGGCGAGAAAATGGAGATTCCTCTTCCCGTCACCTCTTCGTCGATTGCCTCAGAGATGGACGATGCGCAACTCGCCTTGAGCTCGATCGGGCAGTACGAGGACAAGGTGACGCCGCTCCAGATGGCGATGGTGGCAGGTTCGTTCGCGAACGACGGCATCGTCATGGAACCCCAGCTCATCAGGTCGGTGCGTACGGGGGATCTCAAAGAGGTCAAGGCACTCACCCCGCATAAAAAGAGCCAACCGCTATCCGCCGCCAATGCTGCCCAGATGCGTCAGATGATGGAAGCGACGGTCACGGACGGTACGGCGAAACGCGCGCAAATCGACGGTGCCGAAGTGGGCGGAAAAACGGGAACGGCGCAGTGGGCGAAAGGGAAAAAGCCCCACTCGTGGTTCGTCGGCTATGCCATTAAAGGCGACAAAAAGGTCGCGGTGGCCGTTGTCGTTGAAGAAGGTGGCTACGGGAGCGCCGCAGCCACCCCCATCGCGCGAGACCTCATGAAGGCAGTGATCGAGGAATAGCATGAAAACACGAAAAGGACTCGTTCTCGAAGGACGCTACGAACTCACTCGCCTCATCGCCACGGGCGGCATGGGCCAGGTCTGGGAAGGCAAAGACAACGAGCTCGATCGCCCCGTCGCCGTCAAGGTGCTACGCGAGGAGTTCGCGGGCGAAGACGGCTACCTCAAGCGCTTCCGCGCCGAAGCACGGCACACTGCTGCCCTCGCGCACGAAGCAATCACGGGGCTCTACGACTACGGCGAGCTTGATGGCCGCGCTTACATCGTCATGGAGCTCGTCAAGGGACGCCCTCTTTCCGACATCATCGAGGAAAACCCCGACGGCCTTGATGAGGGACGCGTCATTGCGATCCTGAAGGAGCTATCGAAGGCTCTCGATGCCGCTCACGTGAAGGGTGTTGTACACCGCGACGTCAAACCTGAGAACGTTCTCGTGGATGACAAGAACGACTGGGCGCTTAAGATCACTGACTTCGGCATCGCCCGCTCAAACGACCAGGCAAAACTCACGAAAACTGGCCTCGTCATGGGCACTGCGCAGTACCTCTCGCCCGAACAGGCAATGGGCAAGCAAGCGACGAGCCTTTCCGACATTTACGCACTTGGTATCGTCGCCTACGAAATGCTCACGGGTTCGCGGCCTTTCACGGGCACGAGCCAGGTAGAAATTGCGATGGCGCAGGTCAAGGAGGCCCCGCCGGAGCTTCCAGAACGCATCAACGCTGATTTGCGTCGCCTCGTCATGATGATGCTTGCGAAGGCACCTGCGAATCGACCCCGCTCAGCAGCGGTTGTCGCGCGCATTCTTGACTCAATCGAGCGAGGCGAAGAACCGCGCTTCGGCACGAGCGCAGTGCGTGCGCCAGGCGCTCGTTCGGAGGCGAGCTCCGCTCCATCGAAAAACGATGGCACTCACTCGAGTCGCAAGATTACATCGAAGGCGAATTCACGCACGTCGAATCCGATTTCCCCCACAGGAACTCGCACTGCGGCGATGCCACTCGCCGGCGTCGGCTCGAAACCCGTGACGATTAGGTCCTCGTCTACGGCAGCTTCGGCGCCGAGCGCACGCTCGGCTGCGAGCGCGAACTCCGCGACGAGCGCGAGTCGCGAACACCGTGAGGCAGCGCGACGAGGGACGTCTACGGGGCAGAGCGTCGGTAAAGTTAGTGTGCCGCTCATCATCGTAATCGCCGTTGTCGTGATCGCGGCGGTCGTGGCAATTCTTGTGGGCACGGGGGTCGTTTCCCTTGGCGCGAATGCACACTCATTAGAATGGACGGGCGCGGAAGTAGGCGCGCTGTTGAGGAAGGCTACGGTGACATTGTGAGCGAAGACCGCATGTTGCTCAGTAACCGCTACGAAATTGGACGTCTTCTTGGACGCGGTGGTATGGCTGAGGTCTATCTTGCACGCGACACGCGCCTTCACCGCACGGTCGCCCTCAAGGTTCTGCGCTCGGATCTCGCGCGCGACCCTCATTTCCAGGAGCGCTTTCGCCGCGAGGCGCAATCAGCTGCAGGCCTGAATCACCCCACGATCGTCGGTGTCTACGACACGGGCGAGGATCACCGCACGGAACCCGCGGGTGAAGAAGTGACGATCCCCTACATCGTCATGGAATACGTTGAAGGCGACACCTTGCGTACGTTCATCTCTGCGGAAAATCCCATGAGCGAGCAGCGTGCCTCGGCGATCATGACGGGCGTGCTGAGCGCCCTCGAGTACTCACATAAAGCGGGCATCGTCCATCGGGATATCAAACCCGGCAATATCATGATCACGAAGAACAACGAGGTCAAGGTCATGGACTTCGGTATCGCTCGCGCGGTATCCGAGTCGACCGCGGCCATGACCCAGACCCAAGCGGTCATGGGGACGGCTCAATACCTCTCACCCGAACAGGCGCGTGGTCAGCAGGTTGATGCGCGCAGCGACGTGTACTCGGCTGCCGTGGTGCTGTATGAACTCCTTACAGGCCGCCCACCGTTCACGGGTGATTCCCCGGTATCGATCGCGTACCAGCACGTGCGAGAAACTCCCGTCGCCCCTTCGACATACAACCCAAACATCAATAAGTACATGGACACCGTCGTGCTCCATGGCCTCGCAAAAGACCGTGAACTCCGCTACCAAAGCGCCGCGGATTTTGCGAAGGACATAAGCGATGCCGCTGCGGGCCGGGAACCGCGCATTCTCGGCGCGATGGCCGCGGGAGCTGCTGGCGCCGCGAGCGCCGAAGCAGCAACCCAGGTTCTGAGCCCTTCGGAGTTCGAAGAATCACGTTCATTTCAGGATCAAGAAACCCAGGTCATTCCCGCGCACACTGCTCCTCTCGCATCCTCCGCGACGCCTTCTCCAGGTGCTGCCTCGCCCGCCCCTCAGAGCGAACGAACCGCCATCGATGAGGTAGCCCCGGAAGAAGAGAAGAAACACCACGTAGGCGCCTGGATCGCCGCCCTGCTCCTTCTCCTGCTCATCGTCGCGGCTGCCGCGTGGTGGTTCATCGCACAGCAGAACCGTGAACCTGAGCAGGTGAGTGTCCCTTCGGTCGTGGGTATGGCCGAAAGCGATGCCAAGCAAACCCTCACGGACGCAGGGCTCACCCCCCAGTTCTCCGAGCAAGCGAGCACCGAGGTTGACGAGGGCCTCGTGATGTCTACCGATCCAGAGGCTGATGCTCAGGTCGCGAAAGGTTCGACAGTCAACGTCGTTGTTTCGAGTGGCCCCGACGCCGCGAACGTTCCAAAACTCGAGGGCCTCACGAAGGAAGAGGCGAAGAAAGCCCTCGAGGACGCCGGTTTTTCGATGACCGTGGCCGGTACCGAGGATTCCGCCGATTTCGATAAAGACGTTGTCCTGCGCTCTGAGCCGGGCGAAGGTGCAAGCGCCCCGCAGGGCAGCACCGTGAACGTTTGGGTCTCGAGCGGCGAAGTATCGGTTCCGAGCGTGGTCGGGTTTAGCCAGGCCGACGCTGAACAGGCCCTCAAGGACGCCGGGTTCGACGTCACCGTGGCGGGCCGTGAGGCAAAGGACGGCGAAACAGTCGGGAACGTCCTCGAACAGACCCCCGCCGAGGGTACCGCGACAAAAGGCTCGACCGTGCGACTCGTCGTCGCTGCCGAGGCCGGTCCGGTGGCAATCCCGAATGTCGTGGGTCAGACTCTCGAGGAGGCCCGCACACGCTTGAGCGACCCTAACCTCAACCTCGGCACCCAGGTCACGGAAGAGTTCTCCGATTCCGTCGAGAAGGGGCGCGTGATCCGCACTGATCCCGAGGTCAACTCCGAGGTGAAATCCGGGTCGAGCGTCACGATCGTCGTGTCGAAGGGACCTGAGCCCACACCGGCTCCTGAGCCCAACCCGGAGGCGCCGACCACCCCGGAGGCGCCGCCTACGCCAGCGCCCACCGGTCCCCCCGGGAACGGCAATGGGAACGGCAACGGAAATGGGCACGGGCAGGGCCCCGGTAATGGCGGAAACTAGACTTTTGGCCCCTTCATGCCGCATCCTCGTAGTCGATAATTACGACTCATTCGTTTACACGATCATCGGGTATCTCGAGCAATTGGGGGCCGAGTGCATCGTTGCCCGCAACGATGCTGTCCCCATGGCCGAAGATGGTGTCCCCGACCTTTCGGGATTCGACGGAGTGCTCATCTCGCCCGGCCCGGGTAATCCTCTTACCGCGGGCCGCACGCTCGACGTTATCGGAGAGTGCACACGCACGTCGACGCCGATGTTTGGGGTGTGCCTCGGTTTGCAGTCCCTCGCCCACTATTTCGGGGCGACCGTCACGCATGCGCCGCAGCTCATGCACGGCAAGACGAGCCTTATCCACCATGAAGGTCGAGGCCCCTTTGCTTCGCTTCCTTCGCCTTTTGAAGCGACGCGCTACCACTCACTCGCGGTTGTTCCGAACACCATCGACGAGACCGTACTTGAGGTCACGGCTCACGCCGACGACGGCAGCATCCAGGGGCTTTCCCACAAAAGCCTCCCGCTTCACAGCGTGCAGTTCCACCCGGAAAGTGTTCTCACGGAGGGTGGGCATTCGATGCTTGCGTTCTTCCTCGAGCTTGCCGAGGGGCGAGACGGTTCGCTCGCCGGGAAGCGCTCTCGCGGGCTCGCACCGCTTCTCAACTCTTAATGGGGGCGGGCAAGACGGTGCTCCGGAGCGCGTTTTCTTGACTCCAGCTCTCTCCTCCGCCGCTAGAATGCGATGGAATAGGGGCTTGCAGCAAAAGCCGAGATCGTTCCCTGGTTGAACGGCATGTAGGGGGCGATCAAGGGGAACCCCCACCCGAAAAGGAGCACCACGATCGCTGCGAACAGCACGAGCAGCACGAGTACCTTCACCCACCACGGGCCAGGAATGATCCTGTAGAGCCAGCCGTACATTACTTCTTCACCTCCGCGAGCTCCTTGGGAATGCCCTTTTTACGATCAACCCAGTGGTCGTACTTCGCATAGGTAATGTAACGTTCCGCGGCCGAATACATGGGGTGGCATGCCGTCATCGTGAGCATACGCTCCGTGGGTTCCTCCCCCGGTTTGTTCGGCACGGGCGCGATCACCTGGACGTCGTTTGGCTGCACAATTTCCGAATCAGTCACGTAATACACGTAGTACGCCTCTGGCCCCTCGACTACGACTGGATCACCCGGTTGGAGCCTCGCAATGTCGTGGAGGGGGCGGCCATACGTTGAACGGTGGCCCGCAAATGCAAAGTTTCCCACCTCGCCGGGAAGGGCGGTGTCAGGATAGTGCCCATTTCCGATTACGTTGAGCACCTTTTCCATGCTCACACCTTCGGCGATGGGTGACGTGACCTTATCGAACTTCGGTACGTGGAGTTCGCCCCAAACTTCGTTTTCTTTCACGTGCTCGATTTTGGGGGGTTCGCCCTTTTCCGGCGGCGCAATCTTCTTCGGCGAAGGCCCGCCCCACTTCGATTGGAGCTCTTGGATGATTACGGCGTGCTCGCGGTCGGCAACGACATCGGTCCACCACAACTGCCATACGACAAAGAGCAGGAGAAACGCTCCGGCGGTAATCAGCAGTTCGCCGAACACACCGATAATGCTCGAGGCGATGCCCCGCTTACGCTGGGGAGCACGCCTGTGGCGGGAAGAGGTCACAATGTCTCCGATTCGGCAGAGGGGGTTAATCGGCAGGCGTCGGAATAAACCCAACCTATTCCTTCGCGCACTGTACCCTAGTATATGTCGCCTCTGGCGCCTGACTTACCCCTCAAAGCGGCGCCGATGCATTTGTTTCAGTTGTGAAAGGTTATCCATGGCCAAGAAAGTTCGGCGCACCTCCACCATCCCCACCCAGCAAAACCAGCCAGCACGGGATCGAGTCACGCGCGCCGAAGCCGAAGCCCGTCGCTCACGCCGCGCGCAAGAAAGCGCAGCCGAAGCCTACAAGCCGAGCCCTGCCTGGCTCGTGCCCACCGCAGTCACGCTCCTCATCCTCGGCATCTTGTACATGGTCGTGTACTACATTTCGAGCGCCCAGTATCCACTGCCCATCGGCGACTGGAACCTCGCGGTTGGGATCGGCATTCTTCTTGCAGGTGGCGGGCTCCTCACCTTCTGGAAGTAGCATGACCGAAACCCCCACGACACCCCTTCATCCCTGGCGCCGCTTCGTAGCCATCGGTGACTCATTCACGGAAGGAATCGGCGACCCCGATCCGAACGTTCCTGGTGGTGTCCGTGGGTGGGCAGATCGCGTCGCCGAAGAGCTTGGACGCTCTTGCCCCGACTTCGCGTACGCCAATCTTGCGATTCGCGGGCGGCTCTATAAGCAGATCATTGACGAGCAACTCGAACCAGCAATCGACCTCAAACCCGACCTCGTGAGCTTCTTCGCGGGCGGGAACGACGTCATCCGCCGCGGCGACCCTGACGTGATTGCCTCCGATATCGATGCCGCAATCGCACGCCTCGCAGCAACCGGTGCCGACATCATTTTGTGGACGGGGCCCGATGTCGGCGATACCCCCGTTCTCAACCTCATCCGGGGCCGCTCCGCGATCTACAACGAGAATATGCGAACGATTGCGAAGCGCTACAACACGTTCGTCGTTGACCTGTGGGCAGCCCGCCAACTCGTCCACGAAAGCATGTGGGCCGAGGATCGCCTGCACTTCTCACCTCTTGGCCATCACACTATTGCGCGTGAAGTCCTCGCCACTCTCGATGTGCCGAACGATCTACGCGAGTTCACTCCGCATGACCCGCCGCGGCGCACATGGCGCCAGGCTGCAGAGAAGGATCTCGTATGGGCTCGCGATCACTTCGGTCCCTGGGTCATGCGGCGCATACGCGGCGAGAGCTCGGGCGATGCCGTTCATCCGAAACGCCCCGAAGCCTCACCAGTGTTCGGGCAAGGAATGCCGCCCGGGTCAGCCTCTCGGGAAGCTGAAGACTAAAACCATCCTTGTGCGATAGTGTGCAACCGCACACTCATCTCTTTCGTATCCAAGGTATCCCCATGACGACGACTCAGTCGAACCCGCTGAAGAAGTTCGCCGCGCTCTTGGTGATTCCTTTTGTTCTCCTCGTCACCGGCTGCGGTGACCTCAATGCCACCCTCAATGTCGAAAGCGCCGAAAAAATCGTTCTCAAGGGCGTGATCAGGGGGCACAATTCGACACTCGAAAACTACGGTATGAAACCCGCGGACGTTTGCACATCGAAAGATGCCAAGGGTGCTAGTGAATCACCCTTCGAAGGCACGCTCGAGACCAAGCTGACCGAAAATGGTGACACCTTCGAGTGCGAATTCACCAGTACGGTGGAAGACCCCGAAGAAATCAAGCAGATTCTCACGTACGACGAAGACTCGAACACCTACACGCTCAAGGGCATCATGCCGGCGCCAGAGATCGCCGAACGGCTCGCTCTTAGCGCCTTCATGGCTCACGTCACCATCGTCATGCCAGGCAAGGTCACTGAATCGAGTGTCGGAAGAATCAGCGGCAATGAGGTTCACATCGGCAATATCGAGAGTGTTCTCTCGGACTTCGAGATCAAGTCCGAGGGCCCCGGGTCCCCTTGGCTCATTGTCGTCATCATCATCGCGGTACTACTTGTACTCCTCTTCTTTGTGGCCCTCGCCGTCACGGCTCTCATTGTTATCGCTCGCAAAAAGAAAAAGAGCCCAGCCTCAAACGCTCAAAGTTTTCAAAACGGCTCATCTCCGCAATACCTCCCGCAACAAAGCCAGCAAGGCCAGCAATCCGAGTCACACAAGCCGAACGACCAGGCGGATCTCTGGCATCACAACAGCCAGCACAGTCCCGATAGGGATCGGGGTCCCGGTCCCGTGAGCCACTGACATACCCACAGATTTGTCCACGCAGTTTCCGGATTCCACGAAAGAAGAGGTTTCCCCTTGAAAGCACCAAAGTCCACCCCCTTGAAGAAGCTCGGGGCGTTGATGCTCATTCCATTCATGCTCCTCGTTGCGGGCTGCGGCAAGCTCGAGGCCACCATCAACGTCGAAAGCCCCGAAAAGGTCACCCTCGAGGGCGTCGCCACTATGAAGAAGTCATCGCTCGACCAGGCGCACGTGACCAACGATCAGTTTTGTGGTGAAGAGGCACTTCAACAGATTTCAGGAAATGGCAATAAGCCGGAACTGAAGCTCGAAGAAAAGGGCGACGAGGTCGTGTGCAAGTTCTCGGCCAAGAGCGAGCGCAAAAAGCCCATGAGCGACGCGCTCACGTACGATGAGGAGTCGGACACCTACACCTACACCGAGGCGTCGAAGGGTTCGATGGGCGACCAGGCAGTCGCCTCCGGGTTCGAGGTCGATGTCACCTTCGTCTTCCCCGGCAAGGTGACCGAGTCAAGCGTCGGCAAGATTGATGGCAATAAGGTCCACATCACCGACACGAAGGAATACTTCTCCGACATCAACATCAAGGCTGAGGGCAGCAGCTTCCCTTGGCTCATCGTGATCATCGTGGTCGTTGTGCTTCTGCTCCTCATCGTTGCCGCGATCGTGATCGGCGCAATCCTGCTCACGAAGCGCAAGAAGAGTGGAGCGAACCAGTCGGACTTCCAGCAACAGGGGTTCAACCAGAACTCGATGCAGGATGGTTTCCAGCAGCAGGGCTTCGATCAGCACCCCTCGCAGGGCTTCGATCAGCACCCCTCGCAGGGCTTCGATCAGCACCCCTCGCAGGGCTTCGATCAGCACCCTTCGCAGGGCTACCCGAACGACGTCCAGCAGCAGGATTTCCAGGCCTCGCAGCAGGGTACTTATCAGGCCCCGCAACAGGGCAACTATGAGGCCCCGCAGCAGGGCGGCTACCAGCCTCCCCAGCCCGGACAGCAGTCCCAAGATTTCCAGGGGCAGTCCTATGGTGAGCCCGGCAACGAGGGCCCGCAGGGCGACCAGGGCCAAACTTTCGGCAAGCAGTAGCCACCGGCCCTCGTAAATGCACCGCGACCGGGGGCTCGTGATTAGACTCACGGGCCCCCAGCTCGCACTTCGAGTCTCACCGGAGTAAAGTTGTACAGGTCGGTTCGGGAGAACGGACAGAAGCGCCCGTAGCTTAACGGATAGAGCATCTGACTACGGATCAGAAGGTTGGGGGTTCGAATCCCTCCGGGCGCGCCAG
>NZ_JALXOZ010000007.1 GCF_025147465.1 Dermabacter sp. p3-SID358 | reverse complement strand
GAGGCGATGGCCTCCTCGAGGCCCTTCACGTGGTCAGGGTGATCAGCCGCAACGTCGGAAACGAGGGCGCTCGGCCCCTTGGGGGTTTCCACGACGATCGCGGTGACGATCGAGGAGTCCGTGGTCTCCAGTTTGTAGCCCTTGTTTTTCTTATCAAAGCCGTAGGTGGCTTGAACGATCCACGCGGGGTGGCCGTCGACAGTTGTCGATTCGCTCTTGTAATCGGTCACGGTGGGGTTTTCCCCGAACTGCTCGACGACATTGAGGTGGGTCGCGTAGCACTGGAACATCGTGACCGCCATGTGTTCGGTGCCGGGGTACTTTCCTTCGACGTCCTCTTGCCACTCGATGCGCCCGACCGTGACGACGCTGTACCAGAACGACTCCACCTGTTTCGAGTAGGCGCCGGAGTCGTAAAGGTAGGGCACGTTTTCGTTTTGGTACCACACCGAATCCCAGCCCTTGGGAGTGGTGAATTGCAGCCCGCCGCCTTTGATCGAGCTGCCGCGCTGGTCGCGGGACACCGTCGGTTTCGTTGACATAAGGCACTGTGAGGTGGGCGCCTCGGTGAAGATTTCAGGGGGCGGCTCATGCGGGGCGGCCGGGGTCGGCTGTTCTTCGGTGCGGTTAGGGTCGCCCTTGGTGTTGACGCCGACCGTTGAATCGTGGCTCGCGATGGGGTCGTTTTCAATGCTGCGCATGGCAACTTGCGAAACGAACAGCCCGACTGCGGCGATGAGCGCGATGCCGCCAATGACGACACCGACCACGATCTTGCGCGAACCGTTTTCTTCACTCTCATTGCGGGAGTGCGCGTTGAGCGCCGCACCTGAATCGCTTCCGAATGTCGAGACTCCGGGAGTGCGGGAAGCGTCGGACTCATGCCTTCCTGCACCGGCCGAGCCCGCGGAAAAATCGGGGAGCGCAGGCTCCTGGGAGCCCTCCGGGCTCGAGCCTTCCTGATCGGGTGTGCTCACACGCGCCCCTTTCTCCCTCGTCACGATCGGTTGTGCTCGCCCCTATTCTCACACTGCGGGGCGTCGCGGACATTCAGAGGGCGTCTACCCAGGTCGCGATAGAGTTGTGGAGCGTGACTCGGGGTGCCCATGGGCCCAATTGCGGGCCTCGAGGGCTGAGATCATACCCGCCGAACCTGCTCTGGAAATCTACCTGCGAAGGAATGTCACTCGTGACGCAACCGTTTTCTGACGGAATCGAAAAAGCTGTTGAGACCGCGCGCGAAGCCACGCCGCTCGTGCACTGCCTGACCAACACCGTGGTTCAGAACGTCACCGCAAACGTGTTGCTCGCGGCGGGCCAGGCCCCCGCGATGGTCGACCACCCTGGCGAGGCCGCGACTTTTGCCTCGATCGCAAGCGGCGTGCTCATCAACACGGGCACGGTTGCGCCGCACCAGGTCGAATCGATGCCGCTTGCCGCGGAGGCCGCCGTCAAGGCCGGTGTTCCGTGGGTTCTCGATCCCGTCGCGATCGGTGCCCTCGACGTGCGCACCGCTCTCGCGCATCGTTTACTCGAGCTTGCCCCGACGGCGATCCGTGGCAACGCCTCAGAAATTTCCGCACTCGCCGGTCTCGGTGCAGGCGGTCGCGGCGTGGATACGACGGACTCAGTTGAGGAGTCCCTCCCCGCTGCCGCGTCCCTCGCGGAGCGCACGGGCGCCATCGTTGCGGTATCTGGCAAGCGTGATCTCGTCGTGTGGGACCGCGAGGGCGATATTCGTGCCCTCTGGCTCGAATCGGGCCACGACCTCATGCCGCGTGTGATTGGCACGGGATGCGCGCTGGGAGCCACAATGGCCGGGTATGTGAGCATCGCCCCCGTTCTCGAGCCTCTTTTTTCCGACGCCACCTTCGCCCCCATCGATGCGAAGGCGCTCGCGGTGCTGACCGCCCACGCACACTTCGGCGCGGCAGGGCAGCTTGCCGGCGAGCGAGCCTCGCGACCCGGCTCGTTCGCGGTCGCGTGGATCGATGCTCTCGATGAGCTGAGCGGGGCTGACATCGCTTCGCGCGTAAGCGTGGCGGAGGCTTCGGCATGAGCGCCTCATCGCGCGAGCGCGCCTCTCAGGTCGATTGGGCGCTCTATTTCGTGACCGATTCGGCGATGGCGGGTGGGGCGAAGAACGTTCCCGCCCAGGTTGCCGAAGCGATCGAGGGTGGCGCCCACGTGATTCAGGTACGCGACAAACACCTCGATGATACCGCCTATCTCGAGCTCGCGCGCAAGGTGCGCGCCGTGGCCCGCGAGGTGGGGGAGCGGCACGGTCGCGAGATCACGGTGATCGTGAATGACCGCGTGGAGGCAGCGCGCGAACTCGGTCTCGATGTTCACGTGGGCCAGGCAGACATGCCTGCTTCCCAGGTGCGCGAGATCCTCGGCCCGGAGGCGATCATTGGCGTGAGCGTGTCGAACACGAAGCAGCTTGAAGAGGTGATCGCCGAAGGCGCCGCTGATGTCGTGGGCATCGGTCCAATTTGGACTACCGCAACGAAAACCGACACCGACCCCGCCGTGGGGCTCGAGGGTCTCGCCTCGCTCACGGCACGTGCACACGAGGCCGGTATCGTGTCGGTCGCGATCGGCGGGATCTCGATCCGCAACGCGGGCGAGGTCGCGGCAACGGGCTGTGACGGCATCTGTGTTGTGTCGGCGATTGCCGCATCCGAGGACCCCGCGACATCCGCGACGTTCTTGCGCCGCGAGTTCGTCATGAACCAGCCACTCTAGTTTTCGTCAAAGGCTCATCCGCGAGCTGTTTTTCGAGGAGGAAATACCATGCGCCCACCCATTGCCCTCACGATCGCCGGAAGTGACCCGAGCGGCGGCGCCGGCATTCAGGCCGATCTCAAAACTTTCACGGCACTCGGCACCTACGGCTGCGCCGTCATCACCTCGCTCACCGCGCAAAATACGCAGGGCGTTGATGGTGTATTCACGCCCCCCGCGTCGTTCGTGCGCGATCAGCTCACGACTCTTCTGGATGACGTGTACATTGACGCGACGAAGATCGGGATGATCCCGAACGCCGAGGTCGCTGAAACGATTGCCACGTTCATCGAGGAGCGCCGCAGCGATTTCGGCACGATCGTGCTCGATCCCGTCATGGTCGCCACCTCGGGTGACATGCTCATGGCCGAGGACGCAATGTCGATCCTCCACGATCGCCTCCTCCCGCTCGCCGACGTGCTCACGCCCAACATCCCCGAAGCGGCACTGCTGCTCGGGGAGAACCCGGCGACCGACGAAACCGAAATGAAGGAGCAGGGATTGAAGCTCCTCAACCGCGGGCCGAAATCCGTGCTCGTCAAAGGCGGGCACCTTCGTGGCTCCGAGCTTGTGGACGTCTTCGTTCAGCGTGGCAATGTCGTGGATGTGCTCAAGGGAGACATGATCAATACGCGCAATACCCACGGCACGGGCTGCACCCTCTCCTCGGCTATCGCCGCGCAGTACGCCCGCGTTGCCGGTGGACTCGACGCGACCGATACCGGCGTGATCGCGAGCGCGCGTGAGTTCCTACAAAGCGCGATCACCCACGCGAAAGAGTGGGAGATCTCGAAAAAACCGGAAAGCGGGCACGGCCCAACCAACCACCTCATCACCGTTCAAGGAGGATAACCATGGCACTCATCGAACCAGCCGGCCCGCACACGGCCCGCATGTGGGAAGAAACCGCAGATATCCGCGCTCGCATCGACGCCCTGCCGTTTCTCCTTGAACTCGGCGCCGGAACGCTCGATCCCGAAAAGTTCACGTTCTACATCCAGCAGGACGCCAAGTACCTCGTCGCCTACCAAAAGACGATGACGACCCTTGCGGGCAAGGCACCCGGGCCCAAAGAACTGAGCTTCTGGGCGCAGTCAGCCGTCCAGGCGATCGCCGAAGAACAGGCAATGCAAGAACAATTGTTCACGAACGACACGGTTGCAAAGCACCGCGTCGAGGGGCTCGGCATGAGCCTGCACACGGCGGCCTACAGCAATTTCCTTCTCACGAGCGCTGCACTCGATTCCTACGCCGTGGCGACCGCCGCCGTGCTTCCGTGCTACTGGATCTACGCTGAATCCGGCGTAGCCGTGCTCGAAGCGAGCAAGGGAGCGCTCGACGGCCACCCGTATGGGACGTGGGTCGAGGCGTACGCTGACGAGGCCTTTACCGAGATCTCTCGCGATGCCGTGCGTCTCGTCGAGGAGGCGTGCGAAGTTGCGGGCGAGGCCGAGCGCGCTCGCGCTGTTGAGGCCTTCCGCCAGGCGACCCACTTCGAGGAGCTTTTCTGGACGCAGCCCATGGACGAGCCGGAGGATCGCATCCTTATTTGAGGCGCCGCGTTTAGGCTAGGTCTACACGGCAACACCGCTGTTCGAGAGAGGACTGAGCATGAGCGACCCACATCTGTGGCTCGAAGACATCACCGGCGAAGAGCAGCTTGCCTGGGTGCGCGAACGCAACGCCCGCACCGAGAGTGAACTCGACGCCGAGCCGCTGACCGCCGAACTCGAAGCGGAAATCCTCGAGATCCTCGACGCGAGCGACCGCATTCCCGCGGTGGCAAAACGCGGCGAGTTCCTCTACAACTTCTGGACCGACGCCGAGCATGAGCGCGGCCTGTGGCGCCGTACAACCCTCGAGTCGTACCGCACCGAGAGTCCCGAATGGGAAACTCTCATCGACGTCGACGCCCTCAACGAAGCCGAAGGCGAGGACTGGGTGTGGCACGGCGCCCACGCACTGCGCCCCGCCGAAGGCGAACCGTACCGCCGCTTCCTCGTGAGCCTCTCGCACGGCGGGAGCGATGCCGATGTGACACGCGAATGGGACCTCGAAACGCGAAGGTTTGTGCCCGAGGGCGAAGGCGGTTTTGTGCGGCCCGAAGCGCGCGGCTTCGTCTCGTGGATTGACGAGGACACCGTGTGGGTCGGCACGGACTTCGGTGAGGGCACCACGAGTAGCTCGGGCTACCCGCTCCAGGCGCGTATCTGGAGGCGCGGCACGGCCGTCACCGATGCCGAGCTCGTGTTCTCGGGCGAGCCAACCGACATGCTCGTGTACTCAAGTCACGACCAGACTCCTGGGTTTGAGCGTGACTGGGTCACGGTCATGCACACCTTCTACACGTCGACCACGTACGCCGTGAGTCGCGAAGGCGACGAGATCCAGCTCGTCAAGGTTGATGTGCCGAGTGACATCGACGTGAACGCGCACCGTGACCTCGCGATCCTGCGGCCCCGCAACGATTGGGACACGGGCGAGCGCACCTACGCTGCGGGAAGCCTCCTCGCGTGCGACTTCGAGGCGTTCATGGCGGGAAGTCGTGATTTTGACGTGCTCTTCGATCCCACGCCAACGACCTCGCTCGATGGCCTCACGATCACGAAGGACTACCTCGTTGTGACGGTGCTCGACGACGTCAAACATCGCCTCGACGTGCACTACCAGAGCGGCGATGGCAGCTGGGAGCGCGAGGATCTCTACCCCGAGCTCACGGGCTCGCTGAACGTTGCCGCGGTCGACTCCGACGAGAGCAACGACGTGTGGATCACCCGTAATGATTTCCATGCGCCCGTGACCCTCTCGCTTGCAAGCCTCGCCGGCATCCGTGAAGGAGACGGCGCAGGCGAGATCGAGACGATCAAAACCACGCCCGAGCGCTTCGATGCGAGCGGTGTCGAGGTCACTCAGCACTTCGTTGAAAGTGCCGATGGCACGCGCGTCCCGTACTTTGAAATCGCGAAGGCCCAGGAAACCGTCGGACCCCGCCCCACGCTGCTCTACGGTTACGGCGGCTTCGAAGTGTCCCTCACCCCGCACTACCTCGGTGCGATCGGTAAGGCGTGGATTGAGCGGGGCGGCGTGTATGTGCTCGCGAATATCCGCGGCGGCGGCGAATACGGGCCCGCGTGGCACCAGGCAGGTCTCAAGGAGAACCGCCACCGCGTGTACGAGGATTTCTCGGGAGTTGCGAAAGACCTCATCGAACGCGGCGTGACTGACGCCGATCACCTCGCCGTGCGCGGCGGCTCCAACGGCGGCCTGCTCACCGGCAACATGCTCACGCAGTACCCCGAGCTGTTCGGCGCCGTCGTGATCCAGGTGCCGCTTTTGGACATGAAGCGCTACTCGCACCTTCTCGCGGGAGCGAGCTGGATGGCCGAATACGGTGACCCCGACACCGACGACTGGGACTTCATCAAGACCTTCAGCCCGTACCACCTGCTGCGCGATGACGTCGAGTACCCGCCCACCTTCGTGCTCACCTCGACCCGCGACGACCGCGTTCACCCCGGCCACGCCCGCAAATTCACGGCCGCGCTCGAGGAGCTCGGCGCCCCCGTCAAGTATTGGGAAAACGTCGAAGGCGGGCACGGCGGTGCCGCGTCCAATGCGCAAGCGGCACGCATGAACGCACTGGTCCACGCTTTTTTGTGGGCAACCGTCGGAAAGAAATAAACCGAGCGCATGGACCTATACGACCGCCCCGCAGCGAACGAGCTTCTCGCCTCCCGCAATGACGTGATGACCGTCTACCGGGAGTTCGAGAATTCCGAAGGGCGCCTATTCCCGCTCAGGTATGTGCGGGCCGGCTATCAGTCCGAGCTTCCCACGATCATGGTTCTTCCCGACGGGCCGGGCGTTGCGAGCGTGTTCCCGTACGAGATTCTGCGGCGCGACATGGTCAAAAAGGGACTCGACGTCATCATGATGGAGCATCGAGGCGTGGGCATGAGTCGCGCGGATGCCCAGGGCAATGACCTTCCGGTCAACGTTATGCGGGTCGAGAACGTGCTCGACGACGTGCGCGCAGTGCTCGACCATGCCCAAGTGCCAAAGGTTGTGCTCTACGGGACGGGCTACGGCGCCTACATCGCGCAACGGTTCGCCCTGCGCCACCCGGAGCGCGTGTTTTCCATGGTTCTCGATTCGCCCTTCACGGGCGTGCGCGACGGGCGCGCCCTTCGCGAACTCATGCGTGACCTGTATTGGCGCGGAACGTTCGACGCGACCGAATCGATCGCCCGCGCCGTGCGGATGCTCGTCGAGCAGCGCGTCGTCCCCATCGATGAGACCGGCGTTGTGCTCGCCGCCGTCCACGAGTATGGCGGCGTGAACTCAGTACGCGACCTCGTGGATCTTCTCGTGCAGGGGCGCGGTCAGCTCGCGTGGGCATCGATTCACCAGATCATCACCGGCCGCGAGTGGTTCAACACCACGCCCTACGTATATGAAAACGACCTGGCTGGCCGGATTTCCGCGACCGAACTCGGATTTGCCGAAGCCAGCGACGGCAAGCCGCTCGACCCGCTCACCGTATACGCGCGTCGCGCCGCGCAGTTCCCGCCGTTCACGAGGGAGAGCTTTGACCTGGAAACGGCGAGGCGCTCAATCACGACTCCCACGCTCGTTGTGGGCGGGGCGCGCGATGTGATCGTGCCGCTGTGGCGCTCGCGCCTCGCAGCCGACGAAATCCCCGGCGCCCACGTCGGATCCGATCCGTCGAATCCGAGGCTGCGATTCATCTCCGCACACAACGTCGGCCACGCCCTCATTGACTCGCACATCGAGCTTTCGGTCGTCGCGATGCGCTGGGCCGCCGCGGGGGCGATCGATGCCCTCCTCGATCGCGACATCAGTTCACTCAATCGCAGTGTGCGTAACGAGGCCTACGGCCGCGGCATCCGCACGGCGCTTCTCGCCGAGCAATATTCGCCGCTCAAACTCTGGTCGGTTCGCTCACTCGCCGCGGGGCCGCTCGCCTCCGCCGATGCCCGCGGACCTCGAGGGCTCACTCGCCGCTAGGACTCACTCGCTTCTAGGGCCGCCTTGGCACGCGACCTGCACGTAAGAGTTCGCAAACACGAGTTCGTACGGCTCGCGCGCGCTCGTGATGACGGATGCGCCGTTGAGTCGTTCAGGTTTGGCGCTTGCATTCGCGGGCCACTTCGCATTTGCCCACTCGGCCCAGCCGCCCGGGAATTGCTCCTGCTCGCGCGCCCCGTACACCCCCGCGACGCATTCGGGTGCCCGCTTCGTCTCGCCGTGCATCCACTGCACATCGTTCGTCGCCACGAGCGGGGCCATCAAGCGAATGTCGCTCGCGACCGTCACGCCCTTGGGCACATGCGCCTGCCCCTCTCGAGCGGCATTGGCGAACTCCGAATTCGGGTTGAGCGCCCCGGTTGCGATCCACGTGAGGGGAAGCGAGGTTGCGAGATACGCGGTCGACAGGACCGAGAGGGCAACGCCGAGGCGTTTCGTCCACAGCTGTGCTCTTTGCGGCGTGAGCGGGCGTTCACGCAGCTCAGCCAGATGCGTGAGCGCAGCTCCCCGCACGTGCGGGAGGGTCGCAAGGAGCGCCGCGAACGCGATCGGCATGAGGAACGAGTTGTAGTGCCACTGCCAGGTCCAATAGTGCTCGACGGAACCGAGGAACCGCCAGGCAAGCGTAGGAAGAAGACCGAGCGCAAGTGGGCTCGTGACCCCCACGATGCCCATGAACGCCACGAACATGAGCACCGTTTGCCACTTCACGAGCGGCGTAAAGACCTGTGCGATCGGTGCGAAATTCTCGGTGTACACGTACGCGCTCGCGGGGCTCAGCGCGGGCAGAATCACCCAGGTGGCGAGGACAAACCACACGAGGCCCCACGCGGCAAGCAGCAGCGCGTAGCGGGGTTTCCTTTCCGACGTTAGCCTCGCAACCGTCGCGCGGAGCCTCTGCGAGGGGCTTCCCGCTTCGGGCCCGGGTGTGCGCCACATCCACGCCATCGCGAAGCCGAGCATCATAACGGTGAGGCCCAGATCTTCTTTGACGAACACGAGTGCGCCGATCCACAGGAGCGCTGCCTTCGATCGGTTCTCGAGGAAGGCGGCGAGACCGAATGCCACGAAGAGAACGGCGAACGCATACTCGTGAAACTGCACGTTCTGGCTACCTTGAAGCCCGAAGGAGAACGCGTAGCCGGCGCCGGCAAGCATGCCGAGCCGCGGACCGAGTTTCGCGATCGCGACGCGCGTAAGCGGGTACGCGCTCGCGCCAAACAACGCGGCTTGCGCCCATAAAAGCATCGCCGGCGATGGCCACAGCCACCACAGCGGCGCGAGGAGCGCGAGAACGGGGTGGAAGTGGTCGCCGAGTAGGTTGAAGTTATCGCCCTTGATCGGCACGATCGGGGCATTGACGTGCGCATACTCCTTGACGGCTTCGGCGAAGATACCCAGATCCCAGCTGGGGAAGAAGTACGAGTCCCACTGGAGCATCGAGAGCCACCCGTAGAGCGTGGTCGCAGCGAGCGCGAGGCCGAGCGGGGCAAGGCGCATGGGGTCCAGGACCGCGTCGAGGAAGGCATCAGTGCGGGATCGTGGGCGCTCGGGCGTGCTTGGGGCTGTCACGCACCTCATTGTGCCAGGTTCCGACTACCTCAAGGCCACGTTGCACGGTTCAGTGACACGTACTGGCTGCCCCGATCACTGTGGTGAATCAGCTGGTTTTCATGGATTCGCCCGGTAGTCGTTAACGCATGCACCAAAGCCTCCATCGGCAGCGCATCGGTACGCATCGTTGAGCGTGTTGCACCACCAATGATTTTTCGGCTGTAGGCATCCACGACAAACGCGGTGTAGGCGAATCCTGACAGGGTGCGAACGTAGGTAATGTCGGCAACCCACAGCTTGCCTGGGGCTTGTGCACGGAAGCTTCGCTGCGCCAGGTCCGGACGATGATCCGGTGTGTTCGTGCTGAACGTTGTCACAGGGGTTCGTCTACGTCTGCGGCCACAAACACCGGCGAGCATCATGAGACGTGCGGTCCTGTCGCGGCAGATATGGAAGCCTTCACGGTTCATCGCGTGCCACATTTTACAGATGCCGTAGACCGAGAAAATCTCCGCATGCACGCGTTGAATCTCTGGGATGAGCAGACTATCGCTTAAGGCTCTTGCGCTGGGAGCGCGTGTGGTGGCTTTGCGGTAACCACGTGGGGTGATGAATCCACGATCTGCTTGTTTAAGGACTCGGCAGATGGCCTCGACCCCAAAATTGATCTTTGTGCGCATCGATGTAGGAGAGCATTTGGTCGTGGGTCGATCGAGTTCCGCTGCGAAAAAGCCGACGCAGTCTTAAGGATCCCGTTCGCTCGTTTCAACTCGCGGCTTTCTCGGCGAAGACGCTTAAGTTCTTCTTCCATTGTTTCGCCGCCTGACGCGTCAGAACCATCGCGCGCTGAAGCGCTGTCACGGCATCAAGCCCGCAACGTGTGGTGAGACACTCCAAGGAGCTCACCGACCTCCGCATAAACGCGTTGCAGTGAGCAAGACTCCAGGCGGACCATTTCGACGACCGGGTGGACCGCCTTTTCCGTGACTCGACGGAATACTTCCTAGGCATAGTGCCGATCCTTCCTTAGCTGGGGTAGGAACTAACCCCAGGACGTTTCAAACACCACACCAGTCTGGATATGCGTTGTCCGACGGGAATGGGCGAACGGACTCGTGCAAGCATAGGCCGCTACGCTCCTTGCCTGAGGACCCGAAAAACACTGCAGTTGAGAGGGAGTCCACGGTGGCTGGCGCTAGCACTGGGCATTCATTGAGGGTAGAATTACGGTGTCATTACCTACCCCTCCCCCTAGGAAAGCGATGAAATCCCCTGCCTTGAGACGCTCTGCCTTTGCGCGGGCCATTTTCGCCATCATCCTCACGTGCGTGCTTATCACGCAGCCACTCTTCGGTGCCGGTACTCCGGCACTTGCAGAGCCAACCGAACCGAAGGTAACCATCGCCCTAGACCGGGTGACAGGTGACAAACTCCCCACGGGTTCCGAGAACAAATACGCCGTCACAGTGACGTGTGAGTATATGGATGCGTCGGTCAGCGACAAATGCCTTGATGACGGCACGATCGATATCAACGGCATTCCAGAGGGCTGGACCTGGAAGCGCACCGGACAAACATACAAGACGAGGGTGGCGAGTCCTGACCCGCAGCTTCTTACGAATGTCGACGGAGGAAAACAGGGTGCTTCTTGGCGGTATGAATTCGTTGTTATTCCTCCGAATCACACAACCCCGAACAATACTTCCTGGAAACTGACAGCAACGCTAAAGTCGAAGAACCATGAAGAAGGCCTGAACAGCGCGGCTGTGACCACGACCGCTGTCGCCGAGAAAAGCCTTAAAGTTACGAAGAAGACAGTACGAGGATCGACGTGGCCGGGCGACACGTTTAGGTGGATTGTAAAAGCCGACCCCTACAAGGGAAATGGCAGAGACCTCGGGGATCATCTTCCGACGAAGATTGAATTCACGGATATTCTGCCAGAAGGATTCGAGGTAGTTGGCATGAAAAAAAATTCTGTCGACTTTAAAGGTTATGACTATAATCCTAAGACGCGAGAGCTGACATGGGGCTACGATCAGGAGTACCCTGATTGGGGCGCTAAACATATCCCGACATTTGAGATTCTGACGACCGCGCAAGAGGATCTTCAGGCTGGCCGCCATGAGAATAAGGTGACCGCAGTGGGAACCTACCGAGAGGCGGACGGTAAACTCACAACCGAGGTAGCTGAAGACGATGCGGAAGTAACCAGCGGGACAAGACCCGAGGGGCGTGGGGTCTTTTACAAAAATGCTCGAGGTGTGATTTATAGATCCGGAGACGGCGTTCGCCATTATGCGGATGGTATCGTGCCTCGAAGCTATCGAGACGCCAGAGATGCTGATTGGAATGATAAACGTCTCGATTACTCCCTCGACTACGACAGGCTCCAGCCGCCAACCAACGGTTCTCCTGGAGAAAAAGCGAAAACTTTGGTGGAGGGAACGTACACCCTGGGCGTGAACGCAAGTCAGGGCGGAGAAGCACTGGTCGCGGATAGTCCTCTTTATCCGTTGACGTTGAAGTACCAGGATGATGTGCCCTGTATGGATTCCGGCTTCGTTGATGACGGCTACCTCTACAGATCCCGAACAGACGGCAATCTTTGCCAGAAGCCGGCTTTCCACGTGACCGCTGTCGAGGTCGCTCTCTCTGGTTTCGCCGATAACCCCTCCTCGATAGACGTCGGCGATTTCACTCCCGTAGCGGTCCTGAATGACGGAACTGAAGTCAATCTCGACCCGCTGGGTACGGTTAAAAGGCGTTGGTTGGATAAAGAATACGATGAATCTGTTGTATTTACGGTCCCAGAAGATGCAAGAGGAAAAGTATCCCGAATCGTTGCGGATCCAAGAAGGCCGCTCCAAGGGGCGAATAACTGGAAATTGACCCTTGGTGGATTTGCGGAAGAATCGCTTTCGCCCGAGGCGATCCTTCAGAACGAGAAATCTCAGGTCAAAGTATGGGCTAATGGTGAAGAAAAACCTTTCCTAGAGGGGGAGTCGCTTCCGGCCACATTGCACCTCCTAGGGAGCCTGCACCACGTAAATATAGGTAGTTCAAGTAAGGGTACACCTCTTTCGCCTCTGGAGGCCGGAAATGTAGCTTCCGAGAATATTGAAACGCAAAACCTCTATTTTGGCTACCGGGGTCTTAAACGGGATTCGGGAGATCTCATCGTAAACAACCTTTTGCCGAGGGGGGTATCCCCCGTCACAGATTCTTCCGAGTATAAATACCCTTCGAGTCACGCCGCAAAAGATCCGCTCACAAAACTGAGTACTATAGAGTTCTATAGTGGTGTCTCCGGTGATGTGACACGGGTAGTTGAACCTGAAATTATCGAGAATTATCGTGATGGTCGCACTCTTATCCGCTGGAAAATTCCTCATAGGTGGCTGGAGGCGGATAGTGATGGGTACGTCGAACTTTCAGGAAAAATCTATGTTGACGCCCGCCCTCATTATGCGGGCGAATTTGTGAGTGAGGTTTACCTTACCGACACTGAAGAGAAAAATTTGCGCTGTATTGGGCATATTACGGACGATACTTTCGACGTCGACGGTCTTGCTGCTACTGATCAGACGTGTTACGAGAAGCGCACATTTAGCATCGATGCTCCTACCGGGTATCAGACTTTGACGCTGGCGAAAGCTGTGAAGGGGCCCAAGGAGGATTCATTCGCGTATTCCCCGAGTAAGGCCGTTGTGTCCGGTGGCGATGGTGATGTGACGTATCGGGTCGAGGCTGTGAATTCGTCAAGCGACCCTATGTCCAAAATTGTGTTTTATGACGTACTTCCCTACAAGGGGGATACGGGCGTGAGTTCAAATCTCGCTGATACACCGCGCGGCTCAACTATGTCGGGAAAGTTCACCGGCGTGGAAGACAATATCCCTGAGGGCGTGACGGTCTTTTATTCGACTTCGACGAATCCGTGCCGCCCGGAAGTGCTCCCGAATGCCAATAACACCGGTTGTGAGAACAACTGGTCGAGTAAAGCCCCGGAAGACTTAGGCTCGGTCAAAGCCCTTAAGTTTGTGTATGAGGGTGAGTTGGGGCAGGGTAAGTCGCTGACTATCGACTACAAGATGTCCGTTCCCGAGATGGGGCCGAAGGACGTGTTGTGGAACTCTGTGGCCGCTAAGGCGAGTTTCGGTGAGGGCACGACTTTGCCGGCTATTGAGGCGCCGAAGGTTGGTGCCGCTCGCGTTGCGGAGCCACAGTTCGCGGTCGAGAAGAAGGCCGGTGGGGCGATTGCCGAGAATGGTGAGTGGTCCTCGACCTACACCGTGACGGTGAGGAACACGGGCCCGTTCGAAGGTGCGATTCCCCGCGTGACCGATACGCCTATGCTTCCGGACGGTTTTGAGTTCAAGAAAGTCCTGGTTGATGGAGCTGACACGAACTTCAAGAACGGTGCATTCCCCGTTACTCAAGGCGAGAAGCTCGCTCCGGGTGCCTCGAAGTCGTTCAAGGTCGTGATTTCCGGTACTTATGAGGCGGCTGAGGTTGATTGGGCTGCGGTTGCGTCGTGTGAGGCCGGTGACGGCGGCACTGCGGGTGGTCTTGTCAATAGGGTCACGATGGATGGTGACACTGACGGCACTGAGAACAACACTGCGTGTAATCCGGTGAAGAAGGATCCGAAGTTTGCGGTGAAGAAGGAGGCCTCGGGTGAGGCGTCTGCTGTGAATGGTGAGTGGTCCTCGACGTATAAGGTGACGGTGTCGAACACTGGTGAGGTGAAGGGCACGTCGAAGGCTGTGACGGATACGCCTTCGGTTCCGGCTGGTTTCACGGTTTCGAGTGCGAAGGTCGATAAGGGCGAGCCTGTGAAGCTCACTGATGGTTCGTTCACGGTGACGGATGGTGTTGAGCTTGCTCCTGGTGAGTCGGAGTCGTTCACGGTTGTGATCTCGGGTTCGTTCGATCCTTCGAAGGTTGTGGAGTCTGAGGTCTCAGCGTGCGCCGGTGATGGTGCTGTTGAGGGTGCTCATGGTTTCGTCAACGAGGTCACGATGAACGGTGATAGTGATGGCGATGGCAACAACACGGCGTGTACCACGGTTGAGGATGATCCGAAGTTTGCGGTGAAGAAGACCGGTGAGGGTGAGGCGACTGCCGTGAATGGTGAGTGGTCCTCGGCCTATACGGTGACGGTGTCGAATACTGGTGTGCTTTCGGGTACGTCGAAGCCGGTGACAGACACGCCTGTGCTGCCGAAGGGCTTCACGGTCTCCAACGCGACTGTTGAGGGTAAGGATGTTGCTCTTAGGGATGGTTCGTTCACTGTGACCGATGGCGTGGAGCTTGCTCCTGGTAAGTCGAAGACGTTCACGGTTGTGATCTCGGGTTCGTTCGATCCTTCGAAGGTTGTGGAGTCTGAGGTTTCTGAGTGCGCCGGTGAGGGTGCTTCTGAGGGTGCTCATGGTTTCGTCAACGAGGTCACGATGGATGGTGACACTGACGGTGCCGAGAACAACACGGCGTGTGCCACGGTTGAGGATGATCCGAAGTTTGCGGTGAAGAAGGAGCCTGGTGAGGCAAGCGCTGATCAGGGTTCATGGTCCTCGGCCTATACGGTGACGGTGTCGAACACTGGCGTGCTTTCGGGCATGTCGCAGCCGGTGACGGATATGCCTTCTGCGCCTGAGGGTTTCGTGATTGAGAACGTGAGTGTTGAGGGCGAGGACGTGGCCCTTGCTGATGGTTCGTTTACGGTCACTGAGGGTGTTGAACTCAAGCCTGGTGAGTCGAAGTCGTTCGCGGTTGTGGTGTCGGGTTCGTATGAGCCGGCTGGGGCTGATTGGGCTTCTGCCGCGAAGTGTGCTGGTGAGGGTGAGGACTCGACCGGCGGTGGTTTCGTCAATCAGGTCACGATGAACGGTGATAGTGACGGCGATGTGAATAACACTGCGTGTAATGCGGTGGTGAAGGATCCGTTGTTTGCGGTGAAGAAGGAGCCTGGTGAGGCGAGCGCCGAGAACGGAACATGGTCGTCGACCTACACGGTGACTGTGTCGAACACTGGTGAGGTGAAGGGCACCTCGCAAGCGGTGAAGGATACGCCTCGTGTTCCTGCTGGTTTCACGGTGACGAGCGCGATGGTTGAGGGCAAGAAGGTTGCCCTGAACGATGGCGCGTTCACGGTGACGGACGGCGTGGAGCTTGCCTTTGGTGGTTCGAAGTCGTTCGAGGTTGTGGTCTCGGGCTCGTATGACGCGAGTGCTGATTGGGCTGCGGCCGCGGCCTGTGACACGAACAGTGGCGCTCAGGGTGGTTTGTTCAACGAAGTGTCGATGCCTGGCGATAGTGACGGTGAGGGTAATAATGCCGCGTGTAATGCGGTGGATAAGCCCGATACGCCTGCCGCGCCTGCAAAGCCGGCGAAGCCGGTGAAGCCGGAGCCTGGTTTGCCGTTGCCGCGTACTGGTGCCCCGATTGGGTTGAGTGCTGCAGCCGGCCTCTTCGCGGTTATTGCGGGGTGCACGATCCTGGTAGCGGGCCGTCGCAGCAGGCGTTCCTAAGGCGGGCCGGTGGTCCTAGGTGATGGCCTAGGGCGAGGCTGATCCCAAGGACGTGCCCTGAGAGCACGCACGGGGGGTGGTGTTCACAGTCGACTACGACTGCGAACACCACCCCCCATCTTTTTGCCCAGTGACTCGTACGCCCAGACCGCATACCTCACCTCATCGAAACTCGCGATGCACTGAAGGGGCCAGCGTGATCGCTATGAGTGGGGGCGAGGAAACACGCGTGGTATCAATGCACGCGTGTTTTCATTAGCAGGGAACAACGTGTTTGTCTCCACCTCGAGGCGGAACAAATGCATGTGGAGGCAGCGGTAGCGCCTATCCTGGGCATCATGGTTGACCTGCTCGTGAGCTCCCCGTTGCTGACTCTCGTCGTCACGATGGCGCTCGGCACTCTCGTTGGAGCAATTCCCTTTGGCCCCCTCCGTTTCGGGCCCGCGGGTGCGCTGTTTGTGGGGCTCGCGATCGGCGCGCTTGATCCGCGCCTCGGAAGCGGGCTCGACCTTATCGAGGCTCTCGGCCTTGCCCTGTTTGTGTACACGATAGGCATTGCCTCTGGGGCGTCATTTTTCAGACAACTTCGAGCACAGGGTTCACTACTTCTTGGCGGAGTTCTGCTCCTCGGGGTGCAGGCGGCGCTCTCGCTTCTCGCCGGGTACCTCTTTGGGTTTGGTAGCCCCATGGCCGCGGGAATGTTTGCCGGGTCAGGCGCGGCAACGCCGGCGCTCAGCAGCGCGAACGCGATCGTGCCAGGCGATACGAATCCTTCCGTGGGCTTCGCCCTTGCGTATCCGCTCGCCGTGGTCCTCGGCATGGTGCTCATTCCGCCGATCCTGCGGTCAAAGATGAGTGGGAAAAACGATCCCTCGTCAGTTTCGGCGACCGACCTTCTCGATATCACCGTCGACGTTGAGACATCGATGAAGATTAACAAAATCCCAGGGATTGCGTCCGTTCCGGGAAAGGCCGGTGGTGACCTCCGTATTTCCTACCTGCAACGAGGCGAAGAGGTCCGCGTCGCACATCCCTCCGAAACGCTTTACAAGGGAGACCGCGTTCTCATGGTGGGCGTCCCGGACGCCGTGCATGAAGCGGCAGCGCTTCTCGGGCGCGAAAGCGAGACACACCTCGCGAACGACCGCACCAAGGTCAACTTTCGACGCTTCGTCGTCTCAAACCCGCAGCTCGCCGGACGCACCGTCGCGGATCTCCACATTCCCACGCGTTTCGACTCGATTATCACTCGCGTGCGCCGCGGCGACACCGACATGCTCGCCCACGCCGAAATGACGCTGCAGTTGGGAGATCGCGTCCGCGTCGTCATGCCGCAAGACCGCCGCAAGGAGCTCGCGGAATTCTTCGGAGACTCCGAAATGCGCATTACCGAAGTGGATTTTCTGAGCCTGGGTCTTGGTGTTGCGCTCGGCATCATGGTGGGATTCGTGTCGCTTTCGGTTGGTGACGCGAGCCTCGCCCTCGGAAGTGCCGCGGGCCCGCTCGTCGTTGGGCTCATTCTTGGGTATATGGGTCGCACCGGGCCGATTGTGTGGACCCTCCCCACGAGTGCGAACCTCACCATTCGGCAATTTGGTCTTTTCTTGTTCCTGACAACCGTCGGACTCAAAAGCGGCCAAGCCTTCGCTGGTACTGCGTTCTCCGTGACCGGCCTCCTCGTGGGTGTCGCCACTCTTGTGACCCTTGGGGTTGCCTTGCTTGCGCTCTGGGGCGTCGGAGCCGCTCTCGGACTCAGCGCTGCGCGCACTGCGGGGGCTGTTGCGGGCTATGTGGGGCAACCGGTTCTTCTCAACCATGTGAAGTCCTTCGTTGATGACGAACGCACCGACCCTGGGTATTCGTCGATGTTTGCGGCGGGAATGATCGCCAAGATCCTTTTTGCGCAAGCGATCGTTCTGCTCTAAGGATCTTTTGCGTCCGCGCTCATGGGCTGCCCAGTCCCGGCGCGTAGTTTCGAGGTATGCTTCCGTTTCTCGAGATTATGAATGCGCATAAAAAGATCATGGTGAAGCCCGAGGATGCGCTTGCGGGCCGGGATGATTACCCCTACCCGCTCTCGCGCGACCATCTCGTGCTTGGCACCGACATGCTCGGCGAAGGCGCTCCCGAAGGCTCGGGCGAGATTATTGTGGCCGGAGGCTGCTTTTGGGGCATCGAGCGCATCATGTGGCAGATTCCCGGGGTGTGGACAACGGCAACCGTATACGCGGGAGGCTACACACCTCACCCCACGTACGAGGAGGTGTGCACGGCGAAAACGGGCCACGCCGAGGCCGTGAAGGTGATCTACGAGGATGAGGGTGCGCTTGTGCGCGTGCTCACCGAGTTTTGGCAGCAGCACGACCCCACGACTGAAAACCGCCAGGGCAACGACATCGGAACGCAGTATCGAAGCGCGATTTTCTGGACTGAACCGGCGCAAGAACCCCTCGTGCGCTCGTCACTCGAGGCGTATCAACAGGCGCTCTCGGCCGCAGATCGCGGCACGATTTCGACCGTGATTGCACCGCTAAGCGAAGCGGGCGCAGGCACCTACTACTATGCTGAGCCCGAGCACCAGCAATACCTTGCGAAGAACCCCGCGGGGTACTGCAATCACGGCTTCAACGGGGTCGCCTGCACCTCTTTCACGGTGTAGAAAAACGACGTAAGGCCCCGGTTTGGGGCATGCCGGGGCACTTTTCTCCACCCTCAGCCGTGGGGCCATGCCGTGGGGCAAGCCATGAGGTCAGGCCATGAGGTCAGGCCCATGTGACGACGCGGGGTAGGCCGCCCGGGCCCGGTTGAGCGCCTCGCGTTCCGTGATGCCGAGCGTGCGGGCGAGGGCCTGCACATCACGAAATTCAGGTCCGACGGTGGCCACGGAACCGTCGGACCGCACCGACACCTTGACGGCCACCTTCACGCCCTCAATCTCGACTTTCTCAAACCTGCGCGTAAGAATGCGCCGGTCGAGCGGGGCGTACCGCACGCCGAGTGAGCCGGTGAGGTCGAGGAGGAGGTCGGCGAGGCGAATCTCCTCGCCCTCGCGGGCGAGCGCGTGAACGGTTACGGCGGGGCGGCCGTGCTTCATGATGATGGGCGTGAGCCAGCAGTCGAGCGCGCCCGCCTCGAGCATCGCCTCGATGATCCCGGGCCAGAGGCGCGGGTCGGCGTCGTCAACGTTTGCCTCGAGCTGGATGACCTGATCGGGGGTGTCATGGGCATCATGCATGGGGGTAGCGCTCCCCGATGAACACGCGCACGACGTTGGGGCGTCCCGGCGTGTCTTTTGTGCCGGCGCCGATGCCGACGGCGCGCGTCACCATGCCCGGCATGGGGCCGTAGCCAGCCGCGAGGCCGCGCATGAGGGCAACGCCCGTGGGGGTTGCGAGTTCGCCGATGCCAGGGGCGACGCCCGACGGGGGCGCGGCCGCCGCGTGCGGGCCTCCCGCGACGTGCTCGGGCAGCGGGTGTTCGTGATCGTGCTGGTGACCGTGTACATGAGCGTGCGAGTGGGCATGGTCGTGGTCGTGAGCGTGGGAGTGCCCGTGCGGGCGGGGAGGCAAAAGGTCGCCGGCGACCGTCGGCCACCCCTCGGCGAGGTAGGCCGTTGCGGGAACCGGCACCGGAATATCACCGTGAGCGGCGCGGATGCGGCCCGAGCCGACGGCGATCGTGCTGCCCGTTGCCTCACCGATCCCGAGTTGGCGCCACGCCTCGCATGCGCCGATGACGTCGGCGATCGAATCGAGCGCGCCGACCTCGTGGAAGTGGACATCCTCGGGGTCGATGCCGTGCGCGCGGCCTTCCGCCTTGGCGAGCATGCCAAAGACGCGCAGACCGAGGTCGATCGTGCGTTCGGGGACTGCCCCTCGCGCACTCTCGAGCATGTCGCGGATCGAGGTCCACGTGCGGTGCGGCGGGTTTTCCACGAGCAGTTCGACGTCAACTTTGAGGCTTCGCTGCCCACAGCGGTCAACGGTGCGTTTCGTGAGCTTTACGGAGCCGGGGATGACGGTATCGAGCACGGATTGGACGCGCTCGAGGTCCGCTCCCGCATCGATTAGGGCTCCAAGCAGCATGTCGCCTGCGATCCCTGCGGTTGCGTCGATCCATGCGATCGAGCCGGAGGGGGAGTCAATGTGGAGGTCGTCGCTATGTCCCATGGCAACCGATTGTAATCCGCGCGATAATGGGCAATATGAGCGAACGAGTTGATCACGTGAAGCCCATTCCCGCATCTTTGGTGAGCGCCGCCGCTCGCATCGGCGGCCCCGACGAGACGCTCACCGATGAGCAGATTTCGAGATTTGTCGCCGAGCAACTCGCGACAGCCGATCTCGACGGCAAGCGCGTGTGCGTGATCATTCCCGACGGCACCCGCTCCGTGCCGCTTCCTCGCGTGATGCCCGCCGTTCACGACGCACTCAAGAACCGCGCTTCGCACATCACGGTGCTTATTGCGCTCGGCACGCACGCCGCGATGAGCGAAGAGAGCATCGAGCGGATGCTCGGCGCCGAGCCTGGAAAGCTTAAAGACGCGTACCCCGCGTTCGAGATCCGCAACCACGAATGGGACAACGACGAGGAGATCGCCGACCTCGGCGAGATCGGTGCCGACACGATTGCCGAGCTCACGGGCGGGTTGCTCACGGATGTTCCCATGCGTGTGAACATCAATCGCCACGTCGTCGAAGCGGACGTCAACCTTATCGTCGGCCCCGTGTTCCCCCATGAGGTCGTGGGCTTCTCTGGCGGCAATAAATACTTCTTCCCCGGCTGCTCCGTGCACGACGTCATCGACATCTCGCACTGGGTGGGGGCGCTCATCACGGCGAGCCGCATCATCGGTGCGCTTGGCATCACGCCCGTGCGAGAGCTCATCGACGCGGCGAGTGCACGCATCGAGACGACCAAATACTGCCTCGCGATGGTCGTGCGTTCGGCGAGCAGCGACCTCCACGCGATGAGCTTCGGCAGCCCCGAGAGCGCCTGGGCCGCGTGCGCGCAGATTTCGGCTCACACGCACATCCGCTACGTTGAGGCGCCGTACAAGCGGATCGTCGCGATCATGCCGGAGATGTACGAGGACATCTGGACGGGAGCAAAGGGCTTTTACAAGCTCGAGCCCGTGTGTGCCGACGGTGGCCAGGTGATCATCTACGCCCCGCACATCACCGAGGTTGCCGCCATGCATCCGGGCCTTCGCGACATCGGCTATCACAACATCGAGTACTTCACGAAGCAGTGGGATCGGTTCAAAGACCACCCGTGGGGCGAGCTTGCCCACTCGACGCACGTCACGGGCCTTGGCACGTACGACCCCGAGACCGGCGAAGAACACAACCGCGTGCGCCGCGCGTTTGCGACGCAGATCCCGCCCGAAGTATGCGAAGAGTACAACGTCGAGTACGTCGATCCAGCGTCACTCGATCTCGAGGAGCTTCGCCGCGACCCCGACACCCTCGTCGTCGATCACGCTGGTGAGGTGCTCCATCGCCTCGCGAGTGAGCGGCAGGCCCTGTGAGCGTGCACGAAAGCCCGCTCCCCACCCACCTCGCCTCGCGCGCCGACGTCGCCATGGGCGAGCTCGCCCAGCATGAGCGCGTCGGCATCGCCTATTCCGGAGGAGTCGACTCCGCGACCCTCGCCGCGCTCGCACTGCGCGCCCTCGGACCCGATCGAGTCGTGGCACTCCTCGGCGTCTCGCCCTCGCTTGCGCGGCGAGAGCGCCGGATCGCGCACGAGGTCGCAGACGACATCGGGGTGCAGGTTCACGAGATAGAGACGCACGAGGGAGAGCGCCCCGAGTACGTGGCGAACGGCGTAGACCGATGCTTCTTCTGCAAGGACGAACTGTTCACGCGGATCGATAGCGAGCTCCTTGATGAGCTTCGCCTCGACGCCGTGGCCTACGGCGAAAACGCCGACGATGCGAAGCGGCCCGACCGTCCAGGCGCCAGCGCCGCAACGAATCACGCGGTGCTCAGGCCCCTCGCGAGCGCCGGCCTCACCAAAAGCGATGTGCGCGAACTCGCCCGTGCCCTCAGCGTCCCCGTCGCCAACAAACCCGCAGCGCCGTGCCTCGCTTCGCGCATTCCCCACGGCGAGGAGGTCACGCCCGCGAAACTCCGCCAGGTCGAGGACCTCGAGGATGCCGTTTTTGACCTCGGCTTCAGCGATTGCCGCGCGCGCCACCACGACCGCGTCGCCCGCCTCGAATTGCCGCGAAACGAGCTCGCCCGCGCCGTGGAACCGGAGGTGCGTGCCGCCCTGGTCGCCGCCGGTAAAGCAGCAGGATTCGCCTACGTGAGTCTCGACCTCGACGGTCTCCAGTCGGGCGCGTTCACCCTCAGCATCATGAACGCGAAGGGAACGCTATGAGCGCGCACAAGGGGGCCGACGCCTCCCTCGCCAGCATCGCTAACCTCGATTTTGACCGCGCTAGTCGGCGCGGCGCACCCGAGGCGATTCTGTGCGACGCGAAAAGCACCGATCAGCTCGTGCGCATTGCCCACGCGATCCGGGAGCGTTCACGCGACACGGGTTCGGCGCCCGCGCTTGCCACCCTGTTTACCCGCCTCGACACCGATAAAGCCGCTGCACTCGGCGAAGAACTGCCGGGCTTCTTCTTTGACGAAGAAGCGTCGTTAGGGGCGTGGCCGGCGTCGGAACCGACGCCCACCGGCGGGCTCGTGACTATCGCATGTGCCGGCACGAGTGACCTTCCCGTCGCGCGCGAGGCGGAGTTGACCGCGCGCTACCTGGGCCGGCCCACGCGGCTCATTCCCGATATTGGGATCGCGGGACTACACCGGCTTCTTGAACGCTTGCCTGAGCTGCGTGAATCGGCGTGCATCATCGCCGTTGCGGGCATGGATGGGGCACTTCCCACCGTGATCGCCGGCCAGGTCGCGTGCCCCGTCGTCGCGCTGCCCACGTCCGTGGGCTACGGCGTTGCCGCCGGAGGAATCAGCGCAGCCCTCACGATGCTCTCGGCGTGTGCGCCCGGCATCGGGGTCGTCAACATCGACAACGGATACGGCGCGGGGCACCTCGCCGCGCAAATTGCACGGTGGGCGCCCCGCGATACCGAGTAGCGTTAGCTAACGGCTATAGAAGCCCCATCGCGCCCGGCAGCCACAGGGATAGCGTGGGCACGAACGTGACGACGAGCAGCATGAGGAATAGCGCCGCGAGGTACGGCAGGAGCCTCGGGATGACCTTCTCGATCGTCGTGCCCGCGAGGCTCGTGCCGATGAAGAGCACCGAGCCGACAGGCGGGGTCATCGTGCCGATGCACATGTTGAACACGAGCACCACGCCGAAGTGGACCGGGTCCATGCCGATGCCCTCTGCGATAGGCAGGAAGATCGGCGTGAAGATCAAGATCGCGGGCGTGATGTCCATGAAGGTGCCAACGACGATGAGGACGATGTTGATCAGCAGGAAGATCACGATCGGGTTGTCGGAAACGCCGAGCAGAAGCTCGCTAATCGCTTGCGGCATGCCTGTGTAAGCCATGACCCAACTCATCGCCGAGCTCGCGGCGATCAGTAGGAGGATCACGCCGGTCGTGCCGATCGTGCGGGCCATGATCGCCTTGATGTCGCTCCACGTGAGGCTGCGGTACAGGAGCGAGAGGATGAGGCAGTACGCGACGGCGATGCCCGCACCTTCTGTTGCGGTGAAGATGCCCGCGACGATGCCACCGACGACGATGACGATGAGCAGAAGCGCCGGGATCGCCTCGAGAATGGTTTTACCGGCCTGCGCGGCGCTCACGTGTCCCGAGGTCGGGTACTTCTTGCGGATCGCATACACGAGCGCAACCGCGATCACGGTCAGGCCCATGAGGATGCCCGGCACCGCACCGGCCATGAACAGCGCCGCGATGGACGTGCCGCCCGCGATCATCGAGTACACGATGAAGGCCGTGGTCGGAGGAATGAGCAGGCCCGAGGGGGCCGACGCGATATTCGCTGCTGCGGTGAACGCGGGGTCGTAGCCGCGCTCGCGCTGCTGCTTGCTCATGGTGCCGCCGATTGCGGCTGCCGCGGCGACCGCCGAACCGGAAAGGGCGCCGAACAGCATGTTGCCCACGATGTTCGTGTGCACGAGCGAGCCGGGAACACGGCCCGTGACGAGTTCTGCGAGCGCGATGAGGCGCTTGGCGATACCGCCGTTGTTCATGATGTTGCCCGCAAGAATGAACAGCGGGATTGCGAGCAGCGTGAACGACTCGAGGCCCGTGTTCATCTTCTGCATGACGACGAAGATGGCCTGGTCGGGCGGCAGAATCATGAGGATGCTCGCGAACGCGGCAACGGAAATGCCAATGGCGATGGGCACGCCAACCGCGAGCAGGAGGAAGAAGGTGCCAAACAGGAGCAGGGTGACCGTCATGGTGCTCATGCGCGGGCCTCCTTAGTCTCGGTGGGGATATCTGCGGCGGCTTCGGCCACGAGCGTCTCGTCGTCGGCGCCAAGGTCGGTGTCGGGCAGGGTTTCGCCCGTGAAGTCCTCCCAAAGGTTGATGATCTGAGCGAGCACCATGAAGACGCCGCCGACGGGGGCCGCGCCATAGGAGAGGCCACGGGGGATCTGGAGGATCGCGGATGGCGCATCGAGGGAGATGAGCGTGAGCTGCGTGCCACCCCACACGATCACGATCGCCGCAAAGGCAAGCGCGAGTGCGTCGACGAGGATCAGGACGATGCGCTTTCCGGCCTCGGGGAGGCGGTCGCGGAAGAACACGAGAGCCATGTGCTTGCGGTTGACGAACGCGTATGCGCCGCACAGGAAGCAGGCCCACATGAGCGAAACGGTGACGAGTTCCTCGGTCCAATCGGCAGGATCCGAAAGAACGTAGCGCGTGAACACCTGAATGATCACGAGGAGCGCCATGGCGGCGAGTAGAACGCCGGCGATCACGAACAGGGCGAGAGTAATGCCTTTCTTGAGCTTGAGCATGGTGTCGTACATGGCCTTTACGCCCCCTTGCGTGCGTGCTCAATGGCGTCGAGCACGGTGCTCACGCCGTCGTACTTGTCAACAAACTCGGGCACGATGCCCGAGGTAAGCTCGCGGAACGGCTCGCGGTCCACGTCCTTCACGAATGTGACTCCCATGGCCTCAGCATCCGTGATGGCCGTGGTGATCGCCTCACTCCAAATGGTCTTGTGCTGCTCGGTGGAGGCAACCGCGGCTTCGCTGAGGACCTTTTGGTGGTCCGCATCGAGGAGCTTCCACGTTGCCTCACTGAACGAGAGGACGTCGGGAATCATGGTGTGCTCGGTGTAGGTAAAGACCTTCGCGACCTCGCCGTGCGCGGAGTCGGTAAGGGCGGTCTCATTCGATTCGGCGCCGTCCACGAGGCCCGTTTGGAGGCCCGTGTAGATTTCGCCGAACGGGAGGATGAGCGGTGTGCCACCGAGCTTGCTGATGAGTTCGGTTTGGGAACGGAAGTTCTGCACGCGGATCTTGAAGCCGCGCAGGTCGTCTGGCGTTTCGATCGCCTTGTCGACCGTGTAGAAGGACCGCGCACCCGAGGTGTAGTACGTGAGCGTGCGAAAGCCGTCCTCCGTGCTCGAATCGAAGAAGGTGCGCATATCGCCCGAGTCCATCGCGCGGTAGTAGTGCTCTTCGTCATCGAAGAGGAACGGCAAGCCAAAGGCGTTGTATCCGGAGGAGTACGGGGCGATCGAGGGCGCCGCACAGCGCACAATGTCGACGACACCGCGGCTGAGCTGCTCGATCATTTCGGTCTCGCTTCCGAGTACGCCGTTGCCGAACACCTCGATGCCGATGTCTCCGTTCGAGCGTTTATTGACCTCGTCGACGAAAATTTCGAGGGCCTTCGAGGTGGGGTGTTTGTCGCCCAGCGTGTGGGCCAAGCGCAGTTTGACCTTGCCGTCCTTCGTGAACTTTCCGGATGAGCATCCGGCGAGCGCAGCGGCGGACAGCGCGGCGGCCCCGAGGCCGAGCGCCGATCGTCGTGTCATGCGACGAGTCATGTTGCCTCCTTGCAACGGTCGAGGGGAGGGGATTTACATGCCGATCATGTCGAATTGTTCGAACGAGACCACGATCGTGTGTTCGCTCGAATCCCATGGGGTTTTAATGCGGACGGTGGACGTTTCGAGATCGTAGAGCCACACAGTGGCCTGCGAGTCGAAGTCGCTCGGGTGCAGGGCGTGCGGGATCTGCTCGCCGTCGATGCTCACCCAGAAGGGTGCCTGGCCATGGGAGATGGCCTGGAGTTCGAGCGTCGTGATGCGGGTGTCGAGGTCTCCTTCGTGGGTGAAGGTATAGACGGTTCGGTCACCGGCGGTCATGGTCACTGTTGTCGAAGAATAACGTCCGCGCGTGTAATCCATGCTCACGCCGTCGTCTTCGTAGAGCGTGAACTGGCCGTCGCGTCCCGGCGCGGTGACGAGTGTGAGGGCGTCGACCGTTTCGGTCGACACGCTCATGTGATCCTCGCTTGCGAGCGGGACGATGCCGCCTTCGCGCACGAACGTGGGGATCGAGGCGAGCGTGACGGGGATGTCGTAGCTGCGCCCACCTTCGTAGCGTTCACGGGTGGCAAGGTCGTAGAACGTTTCGTTCGCGGGGAACGCTACGGTTTTCGTGTCGGCGCCCTTGTCGACGACGTTCGCGATGAACAGCGAATCGCCGAGCATGTAGTTCACGCTCTCGTCCCACACCGCGGGATCGTGCTGGAAGGCGCTCACGAGCGGTTCCGCGATTGGAAGTCCCGTGCGGTGCGCGCGCTCCATGAGCGAGTACAGGTACGGGAACAGGCGGTAGCGCAGTTGGATCGCCTCTCGCACGAGAGGCGTGAGGCTCGGGTACATCCACGGCTCGGTCACCGTGTTGTCGCTGTTGACGGAGTGGATCGAGAAGCGTGGCTGGAAGATGCCGTTTTGAACCCACCGCACGAACAGTTCTCCCTCGGGCGCGGGGCCGTGGAAGCCACCGATGTCGCCGCCCTGGTTAGCAACGCCCGACAGGCTCATGCCGAGCATTGTCGCGATGTTGCCCTTGAGAGTTTCCCAGCACGTGTGGTTATCGCCCGACCACGTTTGCGCGAATCGCTGGATTCCCGCGTAGCCGGCGCGGCACACGATGAAGGGGCGCGCGTTCGGGTGGGCTTTTCCGATCGCGTCGGCGGTCAGCGAGCACATGATGTTTGCCATGATCGAGCGTGCCTCGGCGAGGGGAGCGCCGTAGCCGTCAAAATCGCAGCGGGCATCCTCGTCAACGATCGAGTCATACTCGCAGTTATCGTTCCAAATTGACGCCGTGCCGAAGTCGAGCATGTTCTCGGTGAGATCTTTTTCCCAGCGCTCGCGGGCCTTGGGGTTCGTGAAGTCAACGAGGTGGCCGGGGCCGCCCCACCAGCGCGCGGGTGCCGGCTCATTCGACTCGGAGGCGCGCACGAACACGCCGTCCTCGATCAGCTCGGGGATGCGCGGGTGGACGTTCAGTACGCCTGGCTTGACGTTCGGGGAGACGACGATGCCGCGCCGCTTTGACTCGGCGAAAAACGCGGCCGGGTCTTTGAAGCGTTCCGTGTTCCACGTGAGTACGCAGCGCTTGAGGCCCTCGTCGGTTTCCTGCTGGCAAAAGCCCGAGGAGAGCTGAAAGCCGTCCATCGGGATGTTTTCACGCCGCGCGTGATCGTAGAAGTTGAGGATCGCGTCGTCTGCATCCTTGGGCAGCTCGGGGTAGTACATCGAGCTGCCGAGGTAGCCGAGGGCGGCGGCGGGAAGCATCGCCGAGGTTCCCGTCAAAAGCGTGTAGCGAGTCACGACCTCGCGGACGCTCGGGCCGGCAATGAGGAAAAGATCAATATCTCCGCCGTCGGTCCGGTAGGTCGAATGGGCGGGCCAGTAGTTGGAGTGGGAGCGGCCCATGTCAAAATCGCACGCGAACGTGTTGTGGTAAAAGTATCCGACGGCTGCCCCGCTCACCTCGTTCGCCTTGATGTAGAACGGGATGTGCTTATAGAGGGAATCGGCCCTCTCAGCGTCGTAGCCGAGGCAGTCCTGGGCGCGCATCGTCATGAACGATTTCGCCTTGTTGAACTCGCCGGTTTTTTCGCCGAATCCGTAGAAGTGGTCGCCCGCGGCAATTTCGCTCGTGTGGATGCGCCGCTGATTGCGATCGAGCCGGTACCCGCGATCGATGAGATCGGCGTGGAGGAGGGAACCGTCGGAATCGTAAACCCGGAGGCGGAAGGGCTCCCGGTCTATCTCGATCCTCAAGCGCTCCCCTCGCACGGTCACGGTGGGGGAGTCGGGGTCGTTCTCGAGGGTGAGGGGGGAGGGTTCGAGTCGGGTGCGTTTGGCGCCCATGTAGTCGTCGAGTTCATCGCGCCAGGCCGTGGTGACGAGGCTGTAGGACGCCTCGCGGAATGCGCCGTCATCGGTAAAGCCCGCGCGGATGCGAAGAATCTCGGGTGTGACGGCAAGCAGACGGATGGGGGCGGCATCCGTATGGAGGGTGACGGTGGCTCCTTCCTGTGTACTGGAAAGGAGCGTGGTGGCGTATCGCATCTTCGGGATCCCTGGTCGCGGCGGCATCGTTGATTCCTGACTCGATCAGGTTTGCACATATCGCAGCGTTATGCAACCGGTTGCCGTCGCGCTGGCCTCGGGGGTAGTCTCGACGTGACTGCACAGGACAACGACGTCGCCGAGAGCTCAAAATGCCGAACGAACACCCCGCACCACCGCCCCGCGCACTCGCGCGTCGCGTCACGATCTACGACATCGCGAAGCACGTGGGAGTGAGCGCCTCTACCGCTTCGCGTGCCCTTCACAAACCCGGCCGCGTCAGCAAAGCCACCGAAGAGCGCGTCAAGGAGGCAGCGGCAACGCTCGGCTACCGCGCAAACCCGGCTGCTCGTGCCCTTCCCACGGGCCGCACCGGAACCATCGCACTGCTCGTTGCCGACATCACGAACCCCGTGTCGTTCGAGATGGTTCGCGGCGCCGAACGCGAGGCAGAAAAGCACGGCTACGTACTCGTCACGTCCGAGTTCCGCGAGGACCACGTGAAGGAAGCCTCCCGGGCCCGCTCCCTCGCGCCTTCTGTTGACGGTTTCGTTCTCGCCAGCTCCCGTTTGGACGACGACGCGATTGCGACAATCGCGGCTCTCAACCCCGTGGTCACGATCAATCGCGAGTCACCGTCGGCCTTTTCGGTCCTTGCGGATCACGAGCCGGCCCTGCGAGAACTCGTGCGAATCCTCGCTGCAGAGGGGCACGACCGCCTTTGCTACCTCGGGGGCCCCGAGAGCTCGTGGACGAATGCGAAGCGCCGGGCGGTCATCGAAGCCGCTGCCCGCGACGAGCAGATCGAGGCCCTCACGATCGGCCCGAACCGCCCCACCCGCGAAGCGGGGCAGCGTGCTCTCGACGTGGTGCGGGATACCGGCGCGAGCGCCGTGATCGCCTACAACGACATCATGGCGATTGGCCTCCTCACCGCCGCACGAGACGCTGATCTTCGCATCCCCGAGGACCTCTCGATCGCCGGCATCGACGACATTTTCGGCTCCGACTTCACTTGCCCACCGCTCACCACAATCGCCGCGCCGCTCGACGACATGGGCGCCGCGGCTATCCGCCACGTGCACGCCGCGCTCAGCGGCGAGCGCGATCGTGGAACCGAAAGGTACCCCACGCAGCTACTCATGCGAGGCTCCGTCGGCCCCGCACCCCAACCGAAAGGGAGAAAGTGACAGTGACGCTCGACCTCAACCCCGACCGACTCTTTCCCGCCGACCCCGAAACGCGCGCCCTCGCACGCGAAATCTATGCCGAGGTGAAGGACCTTCCAATCCTCTCCCCGCACGGACACGTGGACCCGCGCCTGCTTCTCGACAACGAGCCGTTCGCGGACCCCACGACCCTGTTCCTCACCTTCGACCACTACGTATTCCGCATGCTCCACGCGAACGGCGTCAACCTCCGCGATGTGGGCGTGGGCACCGCCGATCCTGTCGATCCGCGCGAGGCCTGGCGGATTCTCTGCGCCAACTGGCACGTCCTCGAGGGAACCGCGAGCGGATACTGGCTCACGGATGAATTCGTGTCGCTCTTCGGCATCGACGAGGAACCTAGCGCGCAAAGCGCCGATCGGCTCTACGACCAAATCTCCGAGAAACTGGCGACCGAAGAGTTCCGCCCGCGTGCCCTTTTCGCGCGCTTCAAGATCGCCTTCCTCGCGACGACCGACGACCCGCTCGACGACCTCGAGGCCCACGCAGAACTCGCGCGCCTTCACGAAGCGGGCGAGCTTTACGGGCGAGTGGTCCCGACCTGGCGCCCCGACCGCTTCCTCGACCCGAACAAGCCGGGCTTTACCGAGGCCGCAACGGCGCTCGTGGACAGCGTGGGCGGCGACCCCCGCTCGCTCGCGGACTACCTGCGCGCCCTCAAGGCCTCGCGCGAACGCTTCATCAAGGCCGGTGCGATCTCGGCCGACCACGGAGTGTCGACCCCGTACACGATCGACCTCGACGACGACGCGCTGGAAGCGCTCCTCGTGAAAGCGGTCGATGGGACGGCGAGCGAGGCCGAGAAGCGCGACTTTACGGGCGCGATGCTCGTGCGCTGCGCCCAGATGAGTGTCGAGGACGGCCTCGTCATGACGCTGCACCCAAGCGTATTCCGCAACCATTCGACGGCGACGTTCGAGCGGTTCGGCCCCGACACGGGCCACGACATTCCCGAGCAGGTCGAATACACGCGCAACATTCGCCCGCTTCTCGAAAAGGTGGGGCTTGAGGAGGGCTTCCATCTCGTGCTCTTCGGCATCGATGAAACGATGTATTCGCGCGAGGTTGCCCCGCTCGCAGGCTTTTATCCGAGCGTGTTCATCGGTGCCCCCTGGTGGTTCATCGATGCGCCCGACGCGATCATTCGCTTCCGCTCCGCGATCACCGAAACCGCGGGATTCACGCGGGGTTCCGGTTTCATCGACGATACGCGCGCATTCCTCTCCATTCCTACGCGCCACGACATGGCGCGCCGCTGCGACGCGGCGTTCCTCGCGCGCTACGTGATGGAGGGGCGCCTTCCGAAGTCAAGCGCGCTGCGGATCATCCGCGAACTCACGATCGATCAGCCCACGCGAGTGTTCAAGCTCGAGGGCACGCTTCAGAAGGGAGCGAAGTGATGACAGAGCTCAAGCGCAATGCCGATATTTCCGCAAAGGGAGGCCTTGAGCGCCGCCCCGTGCGGAGCGTTCACCTCGGCCTCGGCGCGTTCTTTCGCGCTCACCAGGCGTGGTACACGAGCGAGGTCGACACGAACGGCGAATGGGGCATCTCCGCGTACACGGGCCGCAGCCCCCGCGCCGCGGAGCAGCTGAAATCTCAGGACTGCCTCTACACGCTCGTCGTGCGCGGTGCCGAGGGCGACGACGCGCAGGTCATCTCGGTTATTTCCGAAGCGCACGCGGCCGGCGATCTCGAGGCGTTGTGCGAGGATCTCCGTTCCCCCGGCGTTTCGCTCGTGACGCTCACCGTGACCGAGGCTGGATACGGCACGGATGCAAAGGGGAAGCTCGATCGTTCGAATAGCGCGGTGAAGGCAGATCTGGAAGCGCTTGCGCAGTACGGTGCGAGTGCGGGGGAGGGGGAGTCCGACGCTTCCCTGCCCACGCTCGAGACCGCACTTGCGCGCCTCGTACTCGGCCTCGATGCACGCCGCCGCGCGGGTGGCGGCACAATCGCCGTTGTGCCGTGCGACAACCTTCCCGGCAACGGCCCTCTCACGCGCGGCGTGATCGACGAGTACGCGGCGTTGCTGGGGGAGGAGAGCGCCGCGTGGATCAAGGACAACGTTTCAGTAGCCTCGACATCGATCGATCGCATCACTCCGAAGGCGACAGAGGACGACCTGGAAGCGGCCCAGGAGCTCACGGGCTTTGAGGATGCTTCACCCGTTGTGACCGAGCCATTCGCCTCATGGATTATCGAAGGCGAGTTCCCTGCGGGGCGCCCCGAGTGGGAGAAAGCCGGCGCGATCTTCACCGATGACCTCGAGCCCTACGAAAACCGCAAGCTTTGGCTCCTCAACGGCGCGCACACACTGCTCGCGAATGCTGCGGTGAACCGCGGTTACGAAACCGTCGCCGACGCGATCGGGGATGCCGAGGTGCGGGCCGAAGTTGAGGCGCTCTGGGATGAAGCATCGCGCTATCTCCCCGACGAAGTCGACGCGCCCGCCTATCGCGAAGCCCTCCTCGAGCGTTTCGAAAATCCTCACATCAAGCACTTGCTCGCGCAGATTGGCAACGATTCGCTCGCGAAGCTCCGCATTCGTATCGTGCCGATCGCGCTCAAGGAGCTTGCCGCTGGCCGCGAGGCGCGCGGCGCTGTTCCCGCGATTGCCGGATGGATTCGCCGACAGCGTGACGGTATCGCGGCGCCCGATGCGCAGCAGGGCGTGATTGACGAAGCGATTGCGAATGCGAGCGACGGGGGCGTGGAGCGGGCTCTCCTCGAGCTCCTCGAGCCGGAGCTCATGAACTACCCCGAGTTTGTTGAGCGCGTGCTCGAATCGGCTTAACGGCCGCTTTGGTTTAGCAGGGCTCGGCGATGATGGCCACTCTGCCGCCTCCGGCTCGCGTCGCGATGAGCGTCGCCGCATTGGGGGCGCGGCGCTCGAGCTTGAGGTCGCTTCGAAGGCGCGCGGGATCGATATCCATGCCGCGCTTTTTCACCTCGAGCGTGCCCACCTTGAGATCGCGCAGCCTCGTCGCGATTTTCTTGACCGTGAACGGCATGACCTCCCGCACCCGGAACGCGCGCGCGAGGGGCGAGGCGAGAGCCGCGTCGGAAGCCACATCGCTGCTGAGGTAGGCAATCGACTCCTCGATCGTGTGCGCGCCGAGCTTCCTCGCGAGCGTCCCGAGTAGACCCGCGCGGATCACGGCGCCGTCGGGCTCCCACAGATACGTTCCAATATCGCCGACTGGCGGATTGCGCAGCTCAGCCTCGTCGAGCGAATCGGGAACGAGTTGGGCGGGGCGACCGTCGGAAGTGAGAACGAGGGCAGAGCGAGCGATCACTGCGCCCTCGGGGAGGGCGCCCGAAGGTCCGACGGTGGCCTCGCTCGGCACCGTGAGCTTGCCTTGACCGACGCGCCTCGCAAGCGAGCCGAAGTACATGCATGCTTCAAGGACTTGTCCGTGCCAGCTCACCCACTGCGTCTCGGTGCCCTCCACGAGATGCTCGTGGTCGATCGCGGGGGCGAGTTTTGCGCCGACAGCTCCGACCTTCTCGGCGGTCGCGCGCACGAAGGAGAGCGAGGGCATTGCCTCCTCGGGATCGTGCACGCGGGCCGTGCGGCCACGGCGGCTCTCGCGGCGCGCCGGATCGAACCACGCGGCATCCACGCGCGAAAAGTCAAACTCCTCAGCGCGGCCGAGTTCGATGCGCGCATTCGGGAAGGGCTGCACGTTCACCGTCGCGAGTGCCGCCGTTTCCTCATCGCACTCCACTCCAACAACATCGAGGCCGAGCCCCGCCTTCGCGATCGTGTCCCCGCCGAGGCCGCAACCGAGATCTGCCACGCGCTCAGTGCCCGCGTCGCGAAAACGGGCCGCGTGATGCGCGGCAACCTCGAGGCGTGTGGCCTGCTCGAGGCCGTGCGAAGTGAAGAGCATGCCTCCCGCGAAGTCCCCGAATTTTTCGCGCGCCTTCGCGCGTAGCCGCGACTGCGTGAGGGCTGCAGCGATGAGCTCAGGGGAGTGGCCCTCGCCTCGCAGATGCTGTGAGAGCGCAAGAGAGCCCTCCTCGGTGTACTCGGGAAGAGAATCGAGGAGGACCATGCCCTCGGGCGTGAGCAGTTGCGAAAGACCGGAAGAACTCATGCCCTCAAGGCTACGCGACCATCTACTTGAGCGAGCCCGCGCTCAGACCGCCAACGATGCGGCGCTGGAACACGAGCACCATGATGATGAGCGGAACCGTGACGATCACGCCCGCCGCCATCTTCGTGCCGTACGGGGTATCGAACTGCGAGATACCCGTGAACTTCGAGATCGCAACGTTCGCCGTCTGCATCGACGGGTCGTTCACCATCGTGAGGGCGATGAGGAACTCGTTCCACGCGGCGATGAACGTGATGATCGCGGTCGTGAAGATGCCGGGCGTCGCGAGCGGGAGGATGATGCGCGTGAACGCCCCGAGGCGGGTTGTGCCATCGACCATCGCGGCTTGCTCGAGCTCGACGGGGAGCTGGCGGAAAAACGCGTTGAGGTTCCACACGGCGAGCGGGAGCGCGAAGCTGATCGTCGGGAGGATCATCGCCTGGTACGTGTTGATCCAGTTGATCGGCGCCCAATCGTAGCCGCCGCTGAACAGCTTGAGGAGCGGAACGATGAGCGTGATCACGGGAAACATCGAGGTCGAGACGATCGCAAACATCACGAGGACCTTGCCCCAGAAGTTGAGGCGCGCGAGGGCGTAGGCACCCGCGGTCCCGAGAACGAGCACGAGAAGGGTCGTGCCACCCGCGACGATGAGCGAATTGAGAAGCGCTCGACCGAAGTTGTTCGCCGGGTCGAACACGGCCGCGAAGTTCTCGAACGAAATCGGGTTCGGGATCAGGTCGGTCGAGCGGCCCATGCTTGGAAGGCGCAGCGAGCTCACGAGCATCCAATAGAACGGCGCGAGGCAGTAGATGAGGATGAACGCGACGCCGAGGCCAACGACAACCTTCGCCCACAGATTGCCCTTTTTCTTTTTGGGCGTGATGGGCGTGCGCGGCTGATCGGTTTCGGTTGCGGTGTGGGTGGCGGCGGTACTCACGGCATGCTCCCCTCGGTCACGGTGGCGTTTTTATTCGCGAGCAGGCTCGGTCGCTTCTTTTTCTTCTTGGGTTTCTTTTGTGCGCTATCGCCGAGTACATCCGCGCCAAGCAGCTTGATGAACACGAAGGCCACGAGGCAGATGTAGCAGAACAGCACGATCGAATACGACGACGCCATGCCGTAGTTGGTCTTCGTTGCGGCATCCTGAGCGAGCATCGAGAGGGTTTGCCCGGATTCGAGCCTGCCAAGAAGCACGTACGGGAGATCGAACATGCGCATCGCATCGAGCATGCGGAACAGCACGGCGACCACGAGCACGGGGCGGATCATGGGAAGCGTGATGCGCCAGAACATCTGCCAGCGGTTCGCGCCATCCACCTTCGCGGCCTCGTAAACCTGCTCGTCGATCGTCTGAAGGCCCGCGAGGGTCAAGAGACCGATGTACGGGGCCGTCTTCCAAATATCAGCGATGAGAACAGCGGCCTTTGCCTGCCAGCCCTCGGTCGTCCACAGCACCTGATGCTGGATGAGCTTGTTCGCGATGCCGTTCGCATCGAAAATGAGCTGCCACATGAGGGCCGAAACGACAGTGGGGATCGCCCACGGCACGAGGATCGACGCGCGAATGAGGCCCGTGGCCCGCATAGCGCGCGCCATGATGAGCGCCATCGCCACTCCGAGCACGGTCTCGATGCTCACGCCGATGATCGTAAAGAGTGTTGTGTTCCAAAACGCGTTCCAGAAGCCCGCGCCCGCGCCAACTGAGGTGAAGGCGTCGAGGTAGTTCTGGAGCCCCACGAACGTGTCGCCCTGCTTGATGAAGCCGGTCTCGGGGTCGATCCCGCCGCCCGCGACGAAGAACGATTGCCACACGGACAGCACGAGCGGGAATCCCACGACGATGGCGAGAAGGAGCAAGGTCGGGAGGAGGAGCAAGTACGCGAGGCGCCCCTCGCTCCTCGGTGCTGATGGTTTGGGCATGTAGTTTCCCATCCTGGTTCGAGCAAAAACACTGGGCCCGCAGCGGTTTGACCTCCGCGGGCCCAGCCGGTGAATGAAGCGTTACGCCTGAAGTTCCTCGAGGGTCTTCTGGAGGGCGTCGAGCGATTCGTCGACCTCCTTCGAGCCGGAGAGCACGTTGTACGCCGCCTCCTGGATCGCCTGCGTCACGTCGCCGTATTTGACGACCTGCGGGCGGGAGGTGCCGGCATCGACGGCAGCCTTAAGAGTCTTGTAGTACGGGTACATCTCGAGCACCTCGGGGTCGTCGTAGACGGCGGAGTGCGCGGGCGCTTCGCCGGTCGCGAGAGCCTGGGCCTTCTGCTGTTCCTCGCTCGCGAGGAAGGCGATGAAGTCGATCGCCGTACCCTTGTTCTTTGCGAACGCTGAGATGCCGTAGTTAAGGCCGCCGAGCGCGGTTGCGCCCTCGCTGTTGCCCACGCCCGGGACCGGGCACACGTCGAACTTGCCGTTGACCTTCGACGAGCCGTCCTCAGCATTCGCCATATTCCACACGTACGGCCAGTTCTGGAGGAACGCGAGGCGACCATCCTGGAAGGCCTGGCGGCTTTCTTCTTCCTTATAAGTGAGGGCTTCCTCGGGGATGTACTTGTTGTCGAAACCATCCTTGGCGGCCTTGAGGCCTGCCTTCGCCTCGCTGGAATTTGCCTGCGGCTTTCCTTCCTTATCGAAGAGGTCCTTGCCCGCGGACTTTGCGAGACCAGTGAGCTGCACAGTGAGGCCCTCATACTTCGAGTACTGCGAGCCGAAGCCGAGAGTATCCTTGCCCTCCTCGGTTCCGCGGATCGCCTCGATCAACTGGTACATCTCCTCGAAACTCTTCGGGGGCTCGTTCGAGCCTGCAGCCTCGATGAGGTCTTTACGGTAGTAGAGGAGCTCGGCGTTGGTCGTGTAGGGCACGGCGTAGAGCTTGTCGAAGTACTTGCCGGTCTCGACGGTCGAGGGGAGGAGCTTATCGAGCTCGAACCTATCCTCGGGAAGCTCGACGACCCACTGCTGGGCCGCGAACTCGGCGGTCCACACGACATCGAGACCGAGCACCGTGTAGGCATCGGACTTTGCCTGGGCGTTGTTGATGAGCTGCGAGCGCTGTTCATCAGCCGACTCGGGAAGTTCGATGAGCGTGACCTTTTCGTCGGGGTGCTCATCGTTCCACTGCTTGATGAATTCCTGGAACTTGCCGGTGTTGTCCTTGCCGCGCACGACGCTAATAGGACCGCGCTCCTCGAAATCAGCCTTCGCCGCGCCGGAACCACCGGAAGAGCCATCGGAGCACGCAGCGAGGCCCGCGGCGGCGGCGCCAGCTGCGGAGGCGGCAAGAACTGAACGACGGGTGGGTTTAAACATGAGGGGATCCTTCCACTGCGTTCCGAACGCATCGGTGCATTCGGGCCCGGGCAACGTTACTCCGGGTTCTTCCTTATTGTAGGTCACACCCGGCCTACCTCACACATTGGGCGGTAAGCGCGAGACGTGTCGCGGGCGTGTACGTTGGTGAAGCACGACCCCCTGTCATGAAAGATCCCAAAATGCACGTGAGCCTCGACGAATGGCGCGCGACGGTTCTCGGCCTCGCCGCTCTTGCCCCCGACCGCATCGAAGATGCCCCTCTCCAGGGCGCACTTGGCCGGAGGCTCGCCGAGCCCCTCACCTCAAGGATCCCCGCGCCGGAATTTCGCATGAGCGCGATGGATGGTTTCGCGGTGAGCGCGCGTGAGCTTGGGCTAGGGGAGGGGTCCGACGCCTTTCCCGCCCATCTCGAGGTCACGTATGACATCTCTGCGGGCCGACCAGCCGTTGGAAACCGCCGCCCGGGAACAGCCGCGCGCATCATGACGGGCGGGCTCCTGCCCGATGACCTCGACACGGTGATTCCGGTCGAACTCACTGACGCTGACCCAACCGCGGCCGAGACTCCCGCGCGCATCACACTCTTGATTCCCGAGGCTGGACGCGCGAAAGCCCTCGCTCCTGGCCGCCACGTGCGGCAAGTCGGGGAGGAGATCCCCGCTGGTGATCTCCTCGCGCGCAGGGGCGATTTCGTGACGCCCGAGCTCATCGGTATTGCGCTTTCGGTGGGCGTGACGCACGCGCGGCTCACGAGGCCGCGCAGGGTCGCGATCATCATGACGGGCGATGAACTCGTGACGGACCTTCGCGGCGATGCCGGTGTGCGCCGCGGCGCCGTGCTTGAGTCGAACGGGCCGATGCTTCAAGCGGCGTGCGCAAGGCTCGGCGCTGAGGCGAGCATCCACCACGTTGGGGATGATCCCGCGGAACTGATCGGGCTTGCGCGCTCGATCGCGCCGCGCCACGACCTCATCGTCACAACCGGTGGCGTGGGCTCAGGCGCGCGTGACGTTGTCAAGGCAGCATTCGGAGAGGGCTTTGGCGAGGCGCGGGGCCTCGGCTGTTCGAGGTTCGAGCATCTCGCGATGCGCCCAGGCGGGCCTCAAGGAGTGGGGCGCCTCAGCATTGAGGTCGACGAAGGTGGCGCCGCGATCCCCATGGTGCATCTCCCAGGGACGCCCGTTGGCGCTTTCACCGCATTCCACCTGTTCGTCGCACCGCTTCTCGGCTCGCCTTCGCGCCCCATCAACCTCCCGCAGGAGAACGTGCGCCGCGAAGAAAAGCCCCTCAAGGACGGCGCGACCGTGAAGCCCGCCCACCTCACAATCGAGCACGGGCGCCTTATCGCGACCGAATGCGAGGGCAGGCGTTTGCGGCCGTTTGCCGAAGCCAACGCCCTCGTCATCCTCGAAAGAGACCGCGCGCGCGTCCTCTCGCTCGGCGGGAGCCTTCGTGCACGATAAGGAATAATGGGCGAAAGCCCACGCAAAGGAGAGTTAGCATGAGCCCCAAGGCCGATGACCCGAAGATGATCGAAGCGCTCCAGCGCTTCATCGACGCCTCCGCGAACGACGCGGGCTTCGAGCCGCCCTTTACCGAGGCCGACCGCGATCTCATTCTCTCCCTCACGGGTGTCGCCGCCCACACCGTCGTGCGCCCCGCGGGCCCCTTCGCGTCGATGGTTGTCGGCTACCTCGTGGGCTCCGGTAAGGCCGAAAGCTGGGCCGACGCCCACGACCAGGTCAAGCGCTTCGTGCGTGCCTACATCGGCGACCCCGTCGAAGGCGACAAGTGACCCTCGGATTCGACACGGCGGGTGAAAAACCGCTCGCGCTGCGCCCTTCAAGTGCGCTGTGGATCCCCGCGATCACGTGGGCCATCATCGCGTTTCTCCTCGGGGATGCGATCCTCAAGAACCGATGGGACACCGTGCTCCAATTCGGCCCGTGGCTCGGACTCGCCGCCTCCCTCGTGTGGCTCATCCTCTTCTCACCCGCGACGTTCGTCTATCCGGGCGGTGTGGTCGTGCGCAACGTCCTGCACGAGTACAGCGCTCCCTATTCCGCGATCGAACACATCGGCCTCGGCGCCATGGTGTCAATCCGCGCGCGCACCGAAAGCGGTACTACGCGCACCGTCACCGCATGGAACGCTCCCGGCATCGGCCGCGACAAGCCCGCCGACGCCCACGTGCGCATCTCGGGCCGCGACCGCTATGCCGAGCGCGGGCACGTTGGCCCCGCCGAACGCCTTCGAAACGACCAAGAACGCTCCCCGTCGCGTGTACTCGTGCACGCGTGGGAAGCGTGGCAGGTCAAGCATGCCAAGGATTCCGACGCCCGCTCGGAGACCGCGGTTCTTCAGTCCAAACTGAGGATCATCCCCCTCGCGATCCCGGCTGCGTTCCTCATTCTCGGGGTGCTCACGGCAGCCCTCTAGCGTCGGACCCTCCCAACCCTGCACATACGAAACGAGCCGGACCCCGCCCCTCGCCCCGGAAACTCGGGGGAGAGCGGAACCCGGCCCGCACAAGCCGAAAAGGCGATCAGGCCTTCTTGCCCACTGCCGTCCAGTCAGTCGTCTCAAACTGCGCAGCGCCAACGTTCACAAAGCCCTCTGTGAGACCGATGATCGTGGGCGACGCGTAGAACGGAAGAACCGTGTACGCCTTCGCCTGGGCGTTCGAGAACTCGTTCGCGAGTTCCGTGCGCTTCTTCGGGTCAAGCTCGGTCTGGATCTTCTTGTTGAGCTCGTCGACCTCCTCGGGGGCGAACCCTGTGAAGTTCTGCCCCGAATCCTTCAGGTATACGTTCGGGCTTGACTGCTCAGCAAAGAGCGTGCCACGCCAACCGAACGACACCGCAGCGAATCGACCCGGAATCACGTAGTCATCGAAGTACTTATCGCTCGGAACTGTCTTCAGATCCACCTTGAAGCCCACCGCGTTGAGGTTCGTCATGATCTGACGAGCTCGATCCTCACTCGACTTCGTCTCTGCCGGGATGATGATCGAGAATGCGAGGGGCTTGCCGTCTTTCTCGTACACATCACCGTTCTTCTTGTAGCCGGCCTCCTCGAGGAGCTTCTGCGAAGCCTCGGGATCGAACTTAAGATCCGCGTATGAATCCTCGTAGCCCTCCTGCCCCGGCATGTAGATGAAGTTATTCACGAGAATCACGGGCGACTCAAGCGGCTCCATGACCGCGCGGGCCACAGCGTTGCGATCGATGCCGCGGAAGATCGCCTCGCGCACCTTTGCATCACCAAGCGCGCCCTCGGCGCCGCCCACGTTAAGCGTGAGGTGCGCCCACGAAAGTCCGTTCGACTTTTGGATCACGGCATTCTTGCGACCCTTTGCCTGGCCATAGGTATCACCATCGGCAATCTCGATGTAGTCGAGCTCACCGTTCACGAACGCCTGCGCCATGTTCTGCTGGGTCGTCACCTTGAACACAATCGTCTCGAGCTTCGGTGCACGGCCCCACCACTTCTCGTTGCGCTTCACGGTAATGACACCGCCTGTGGCATCGATGTTGTCGATCTTGAACGGGCCGCGGGTGAGGGTCGGCTCGGTCGTTTGACCGTTGAACGCTTCGGGGGTCTCCGAAATCGCCTTCGGAAGGTTCGGGTAGAGGTACACATTCCAGAACGGGAACGTCTCCGCGTATTCGATCTCCGCCTCAAAGTCGCTGATCTTGCGGATCTCCTTGATCGAGCTCCAGCCGTTCGTCGAAGCCGTCTGGAATGCCTCGTTCTCGCCGTTTTGGGCTTTATGCTGAGCGATGAGGTCGTCAACTGTGACGGGCGTGCCATCGCTCCACACGGCCTTCTCGTTGTACTTTACCGTGACGATCTGCGGATCCTCACTCGTGAGCTCCGCCGACGTGAGGTAATCGGGGTCGAGTTCAACGTCGCCGTTTTCCGACGCCTTGAGCGGAGTCTCGGGGCACACGGTCTCCATGATCGCGGAGAGAGAAACCTCGTTGCCATCGATGTGCTTCTGGTTCCAGTTCGCGGGGACCTGGGAGATCGATACCGTAAACGTGCCGCCATCGGGGACCTGGTCGTAATCGACGCGCTCCCAGGCGGTCGAGGGGAGCTTCATCTGCTCCTCGACGGCTTTTTCGTTTGCAGCGCTTGCCTGCTTCGCACGCTCCTCGGCGCTCTGCTGCGAGCACGCGGTGAGTGCTGCTGCGGCGCCAGTCAGGGCAGTGCCCTGAAGGAAGAGACGGCGGGTGCTTGTGAAAGCCATGATGGCCTTTCTCGAGAATGGTCAGGGGACTCTTCTGATCGTATCGCCCACGCCACAGGATGCTCGACAAAAGTCCTGTTGAGAGCCTTCGCTGTGGGCCAATGAACATTCATTGTGAACAAGAATGACCCCGCCCGGTCGCATGCGACCAGACGGGGCCTTCGGTGGTGTGGCGAGTAAGCGCTTAGGCTATTCAGCCTTCCTTGCCCGGCTCGTAACCAACGGCCGTGTAATCGACCGTCTCGAGCTGCGCGGAACCGATATTCACGAGCCCCTCCTTGAGGCCGGTGATGTTGGGCGTCGCGTAGAACGGAAGCACGGTGTAGCTCTCGGCAACCTTCTTTGAGTACTCGTTCGCGATCTCGCGGCGCTTGTCCTTATCGAGCTCAGACTGGAGGCGCGTGTTGATTTCCGTGAGCTTCTCGTCTTTAAAGCCCGTGTAGTTCTGCTGCGAATTCGGCAGGTAGGTGTTCGAACTCGAAAGTTCGGCAAGCAGGGTACCCACCCAGCTAAACGTCACGAAATCGAAGCTCTGCTTGAGGATGTAGTCGGTGAAGTACTTGTCGCTCGGAACCGTCTTCAGATCAATCTCGAAACCGGCCTGGTTGAGGTTCGTCATGATCTGGCGAGCGCGGTCCTCGTTCGACTTCGCCTCCGCCGGGATGATGATCGAGAATTTGAGCTTCTTGCCGTCCTTCTCGTACACCTTGCCGTTGAGCTTGTACCCCGCATCTTCGAGGATTTTCTTCGCGCCCTCTGTGTCGGCGTCAGGCGAAAGGTTGTCGCCGAACGAATCCTCGTAGCCCTCCTGACCAGGCATGTACACGTAGTTGTTCTTCAGAACAATGGGTGCCTCAAGGGGTTCCACGACCGTGCGACCCACGGCGTTTCGGTCCACCGCGGCAAAGATAGCCTTGCGCACCTCGATGTCCTGAAGAACGCCCTCACCAGCGTTCACATTGAGCGTGAGGTGGGTCCACGTGAGACCATTCGAACGCTGAATCTGCGCGCCCTTACGGCCCTTCGCCTGACCGAGAGTATCGCCATCGGCGATGTCGATGACGTCGATTTCGCCGTTGGCAAAGGCCTGCGGCATATTCTGCTGAGTGGTGACCTTGAAAATAACCTTCTCAAGCTTCGGGGCGCGGCCCCACCACTTGTCGTTGCGCTCCATCGTCACAACACCGCCGTTTTGATCGACGCTCGTGATCTTGAACGGACCGCAGCCGGGAACAGGATCATTCACGTACCCCGTGTTGAAGGCTTCGGGGGTCTCGAAGAGCGCCTTCGGGCCACTCGGGTAGGTGAAGCTGAGCCAATCGGGGAACGGGTTCTTGTACTCGATCTCCGCCGTGAAGTCGTCCTTCGCGCGGACCTCCTTGATGGAGTCCCATCCCTGGGTTGTGACGGTCGCAAACTCTTCGTTTTCGCCGTTGCAGGCCTTCCACTCGGCGATGAGATCGTTCACGGTGACGGGCGAGCCGTCGTTATCCCACACGGCCTTTTGGTTGAACTTCACGGTGACGATCTGAGGATCCTCACTCGTGACCTCAGCCGACTCGATGTAATCAGGATTCGGGCTCATTTCGCCCTTCTCGTCCGCCTTGATGTGGGTGCTGTAACCCTTCCAGTACGACACGCTCGAGGTCGAAACTTCGTTGCCGTCGACGTGGCTCGGGTTCCAGTTCGCCGGAATTTGCGTGATCGCAACTGAGAGCGTGCCACCCTCGGCAACCTGATCGTAATCCAAGCGCTTCCATGCGGTCGAAGGGAGCTTCTCTGCTTCCTTCGCAGCGGCATCATTCTTCTTCTTGTTTTCTTCCTTCTGCTCCTCGGCGCTCTTCTGCGAGCAGCCTGCGACGGCGGCGGCAACACCCGTGATAGCCGTGCCCTGGAGGAAAAGTCGGCGAGTACTCGTGATCTTCATGGTTCTCTCACTTCCTGTGTGAAACCGCGGCCCTTTTTAAGAAAAAAGGGGTTCTCAGGCCGCGGAAAAAGTTTTTACTGGTCGTCGTCTAGACGCCAGGTCTCCTCGGCATGATGGCATTCCACCCGGGAGGCTCCGACCTGCGTGCCCTCAGGGTCCGCAGTCCGGCACAGGTTCTGCTGCTCTTCGCTGAGCATCCCGATCAGGGGGCATCGCGAAGCAAAGTTGCAGCCGATGATCTCTTCAGTGGGGCTTGGTTGATCCCCTTCAAGAAGAACTCGCGTACGGGCGCGCTCAAGCTTCGGATCCGGAACCGGAACCGCCGACATGAGAGCACGCGTGTAGGGATGCTTCGGGTTCTCAAAGACATCCTGGACGGGGCCGTATTCAACGATGCGGCCCAGATACATCACCGCAATGTTGTCGGCGATCTCGCGCACAATCGCGAGGTCGTGAGCCACGAAAAGGTAGCTCAATCCGAGTTCATCGCGGAGATCCTCGAGCAGGTTGATCACGCCGGCCTGGACGGAAACGTCCAGCGCCGAGACGGGCTCATCGAGCACGAGAAGTTTAGGTTCGGTGATGAGCGCGCGCGCAATGCCGATGCGCTGGCGCTGACCGCCGGAAAATTCATGGGGATAGCGATCGGCCATCTCCGGGTCGAGGCCCACGCGCTCGAGGAGCTCGTAGACACGCTTGTAGCGCTCATCCTTCGGCACCTTGTGCACGGTGAGGGGCTCGGCGATGATGTCGCTTACGGGCATACGCGGATCAACCGCAGCCATCGGGTCCTGGAACACGATCTGCACGTCCTTGCGTAGGGCAAGACGTTCCTTCTTGTTCTTCAGAGTTGAGACATCGACGCCGCTCACCTCGAGCGTGCCGTGCTGCGGCGCAACGAGTTCGAGGATCTCAAGGCTCGTCGTGGACTTGCCCGAACCTGACTCGCCCACGAGGCCGAGGGTCTGGCCAGGCTTGATCTCGAACGAGACGTTATCTACAGCCTTCACGACGCCCACCTGGCGACGGAACACCGCACCCTTGAAAAGGGGGAAGTGGCGTTGGATCTCGGTCGCTTTGACGATCGGCTGATCCTTATCGTGGTTTTTCACCACGCGCTCCGTGTGCGGGGGGCGGGGGAAAATATCCGACGGTTTCAGGGTGCCTGCTGTGATCTCATCCGCACGGTGGCAGGCCACCTCACGCTTCGTTTCACCCGGCTGCTCAGTGAGCTCGGGCTCCTCGGTGCGGCAAAGATCGATGGCCGCAGGGCAGCGATCTGCGAAGGGGCAGCCCGGCTTGAGTTTCGCGAGGCTAGGCGGACGACCCTCGAGGGGGACGAGCCGGTCTTTCCCAGCCGTAAGCATGTTGGGAACCGAGCGGAGCAGGCCCATCGTGTACGGCATACGAGGCTCGGCGAAGATCTCCTCGACGCCGCCCTTTTCCACGAGCTTTCCGGCGTACATCACGGCGACGCGATCGACGTTGCCGGCGACAACGCCGAGGTCGTGTGTAATAAGCACGACGGCAGCGCCCGTAACTTCCTTTGCCTTCTGGAGAACCTCGAGGATTTGCGCCTGGATCGTCACGTCGAGAGCTGTCGTCGGCTCGTCGGCGATGATGAGCCTCGGGTCATTCGCCATCGCAATCGCGATCATCGCGCGCTGGCGCATACCACCCGAAAACTCGTGGGGGAAAGCCTTCACGCGGCGCTCGGCAGCAGGGATGCCAACGATCTTGAGCAGCTCGATCGAGCGTTCGCGAAGAGCCTTTGCGCTCATGTTCGAGTTGTGAAGCGTGAGAGCTTCCTCGATCTGTTGCCCAATCGTGTACACGGGGGTGAGTGCGCTCAGCGGATCCTGGAAGATCATCGAGATCTCGCGGCCGCGGAGGTCGGAAAGCTGACGGTCACTCTTCTTGAGGAGCGATTCGCCGCGATACGTGATCTCGCCGGTGATCTTCGCAGACGTCGGAAGAAGACCCATAACTGCCATCGAGCTCACGGATTTGCCGGAGCCGGACTCGCCTACGATGCCGAGGAACTCGCCTTCGTGGACGTCATAGTTCACGCCGCGTACGGCGCGCACGTCTCCAGCAGCATTCGGGAAGGTGACCGTGAGGTCTTTGACGGAAAGAAGTGGTTCAGGCACGGTTGACCTCGCTCGTAGGATCGATAGCGTCGCGGAGGGCATCGCCAAGAAGGTTCACCGAGGTGAGCAGGGCGACGAGGAACGAAGCGGGAATCACAAAGAGCCACCAGCGGGTGAGTACCGCGTTCTGACCATTCGCGATGAGCGTTCCTAGAGAGACGTCGGGCGGCTGAATGCCGAGGCCGAAGAAGCTCAGCGACGTTTCGGAAAGGATGGCGCCACTGACGCCGAGGCACGCATCGATGATGAGCAGCGAGGCGACATTCGGGATGATGTGGCGCGCAAGGATCGTGCCGGTGCCCACGCCCATGTAGCGCGCGGCTTTCACGTATTCGCGGTCCTTGAGGGACTTCGTTTGGTTCTTGACGATTTGCGCCATGATCATCCAGCCAAAGCCCGCGATCGCCACGACGATCACGATCCAGCTGACGTTCGACAGGAGCGGAGAGATGATCATGAGCACGTAAAACACGGGCAGCACGAGCAGCAGGTTGATGATCCAGTTCACGAACGTCTCGAACTTGCCGCCGAGGTAGCCCGCGAGCGAGCCGACGAACGCCGCGATCAGCGTCGCTGCCGGTGCCGCGAGAAGGCCAATGAGAAGCGACTTGCGAAGCGCTTCCACCATCGACGCATACAGATCGACACCGATCGAGTCCGTGCCAAACCAGTGCTGAGCGCCTGGAGGCGAGTTGTAGCTATATGAATCTGCTTCGCCGAGCTCATACACGTTAGGGATATTGCCGAACAGGGCAAAGAGCACAATGCCGCCGAGGACGATCGCGCCGATCCAGAAGTTGGGCTTGCGCTTCAAACGGCGCCACACTAGAGCCCAGCGCGAAAGTGGCTTCCGTCGCTTCTGACCGGTCTTATCGCCGCCGGGGTTTGCGCCCTTGCCTTCGGCCTCGTTGACGGGGATGGCTTCCGGGAGCTCGCTCGCGTCGCTGACAGGGGGTACGGGGTTGCTTGTACTCATGGCGTCACACCCTCACTCGCGGATCGAGCGCCGCGTAAAGAACTTCGGAAAGCATCGAAGAGAACAGAATCACAATCGACGTGAAGCACACGTTACCCGCGAGGGCATTCACATCGGATTGCTGCACTGCGTTAATGCCGTACTGACCCATGCCGGCCCACGAGAAAATCATCTCGAGAAACGCTGCGCCTGCGACGAGCGTGCCGAATGAGTAGGCGAAGTAGGTGGACATGGGAATGAGTGCGACGCGCACGCCATGCTTCACGAGAGCGTGATTACGCGTGGCGCCCTTGGCACGTGCGGTACGAATGAAGTCGCTGCCGAGCACGTCGAGCATGATCGAACGTTGGTAGCGCGAATAGCCGGCAGCACCGAAAGCCGCGAGCACGATCGTGGGCAAAATCAGGTGGTTCACGCTATCGAGGAAGGCTGTCATCCCGCCCTGGGCGCGCAGCGTCGGCGTGTACGAGCCGCTGAAACGAATGAGCTGGGTTCCTACCGCCTGATTAAGCTTGGTCGCCACAACCATCATGAGGAGGCCGCCCACGAAGGTCGGAGTCGAGATGAGAATGTAGGAGGCGTAGGAGACGACCTGATCCGAGAGCTTGTACTGGCGAACAGCGCCCCACACGCCGAGGGCCACGCCAATAATTGCACCGAGGAGCGCACCCGCAATGAGAAGACGCAGCGACACGCCCGCGCGCATCGTCATCTGGTCGATGACCCATTGACCCGAAATGTCCTTGCCGAGCTTCTCGCTCCACGGTTTCACGACGATGTTGGACAGCCAGGTCCAGGTGCGCTGAAGGATCGGCACCTTGTCGTTCATGTTGAGCTCGTTGAGAGTCGCGTCGATCGAGGCCTCGGGGATCGGGGGGTTCTGGCCGAGCCAGCGGCGACGAGGATAGAAGAAGCTGCCAGCCGCGATGTAGGCGAACACGGTAGCCACGACGGTGAGGATCGCGTAGTTCGCGAAGCGGCGAAGAAGATACTTTGTCACGAGAGTGCTCCGATCAGAGCGGTCTTACGCTCGTCGACATCCTTAGCTCTCCAAAGGCGGCGCGAGGGGGCTGCGGCGCGAGGATCGCTGAGGTTGGTGGACATAAGGGACACGTGCGTTTTCCTTATTTCGTATCGCCGCCCGGGGGCGACGGACCGGTTGCGCCGGGGCGCAGGGATGCTTCAGAGTAGTTCAATTCGCAAATCGAGGTGTCAATGCTCGTAATGTGAACAGTGGCGTCACGGAAAGGTCATGAACTATTCATGGAACGGTTGAACTGTACCCTATGTGAGGTGGTTCACCACGCCATATTGGTGGATTATCCCCATCCACCTAGGTTGAGGTCAAACTCAGAAACTGGAAGTCATGGTTAATTATGCACTCGGAGAGCCTGACTCTGCGCTAAGCGGTGCGGACTATCGGCGATATTCCCGGCACCTTCTTTTGCCTGGTTTCACGCCTGAGAGTCAACAAAAGCTCAGTTCGGCCAGGGTTGCCGTCGTTGGTGCAGGCGGTCTTGGGGCGCCGATCCTTCAGTATCTGGCCGCCGCAGGAATTGGCTCGTTGACTGTCATTGATGCAGATTTGGTGGATAGTTCCAACTTGCAGCGGCAGGTTATTCATTCCGAAGCTGCCGTCGGAACGCTCAAGGTTTCTTCCGCAGCCAAGGCGGTTCATGCGCTCAACCGTGCTGTTCACGTGCGCGAGATCCCCGAGGTCCTCACCCCTGCGAACGCACTCGACGTTCTCGCGGGGCACGATCTTGTGCTCGACGGCACAGATAATTTCCCCACGCGTTACCTTGTGTCCGATGCATGCGAGATTCTCAACGTGCCGCTGGTCTGGGGATCCATCCTTGCCTTCGATGGGCAGGTTGCCGCGTTCTTCGGTGACAACGGCCGCGGTGTGACTTACCGCGACGTCCATCCGCGCCCGCCGAAGCCCGGGGAGGTTCCGAGCTGCAGCGAGGCTGGGGTTCTTGGTCCGCTCGTTGGCGTTATTGGCTCGACCATGGCAATGGAAGCCCTCAAGATTCTTGCGGGTCTCGGATCGCCGCTTTTCGGTCGCATCCAGCTCTATAGCGCGCTCACTGGCGACTGGACGCGCGTCGATGTCGCTCGCCGCCCCGGTCGAGAACCCGTCACCGAAATCGAGGACCTCGTGGAGACGTGCGGCTTCCCGGCCGTGATCGCGTCACCGATTGCCGCTGCGGCCGGTCCCGGTTTCTCTAGCACTGGTGGCGAAGCTGACGAAGCCGAAGCAAACGATGTCGACGATTCCTCTGCCGCTCCTACGTCGAACCTTGACCCCGAAGTGCTTTCCCCGTCTGAGGCGATCCGGGAGGCGGCCGATGGACGTCTGCTCATCGATATCCGGGAGGAATCCGAAGCTGCGGCGGGCATGCTGCCTCACGCAGTGAACATCCCGAGGGATCGGCTCATGGAGTTTGCGCGAGGGGAGAGGGTGACCGTCGGGCCCCTGAGTGGGGTTGATGACCTGCGCGGCGCGATCCTCCACTGCGAAGGTGGCGCCCGATCGGCGGCGGCCCAAGCCGAGCTCGCTGCCCTTGGGATTGAGGTGGGCGACATGGCGGGAGGGTACATCGCGGCACAACTCGGTGCCTAGTGGGAGGCTGCATCGCCGCGCAACTTGGTGCCTAGGTCGTGGCAGGGACCTCGTAGCCTCTGGTCATTGCACCCGAACTCTTCCCAGCCTAGGTCGTGGCAGGAGGCTCGAAGCCTCCGACCGGGGTAGCCAACCCTTTCCCGGCCTAGGATTCTAACCCCAACGTTTGCGGTGGTATTCGAGGCTATTGCGCCACAAACGTTGGGTGCAGATTCGTCGGCATGTGCTGTAGTCGCCGAATTCCGTCCATGAACGTTGGGCGTAGATTCTGGCGCCCCCAGTCCGGCGTCACTCGACTTCTCCGGGCGCGCCCTACTTTGACGGTTATCCACAATTTGGCCCGCGCTGCTTTCTCGGAGGGCTCGCCAAGGCAAAACTGACTGTATGAGTCGACCCCCTGCGCCACTGCCGAAGAAGCTTCCACCGGTATTCATCGCCGGTGATCTCACCTCGCTCGGCGACACTCGTAATCGGCTGCGCCGCAGCGACATCAGGACCCTTGGCCCTGGCATTTACGCCGACAACAATCGCGATTTCACCGAGCCGGAGCTCGCGAGAGCTCTATGTGCGAAGTATCCGCACCTCGTGCTCTCAGGGGTGAATGCGGCGCGCGTGCACAAGATGCCGCTGCCTCCCCAGCTCTCGACGTGGGAACCTGAGGCGCCGATGAGCTTCGTTACGTCGCTGAAAGCAGCGAGGCCCAATCCGCTCATTGACCTTCACTTTTCTCGGATCGATAAGAATGAGATTCGCACTCTTACAAACGGTGAGCACAGGTTTCGAATCATGTCGCGAGTGCGCACGTGGCTCGATCTCGCGTCGATCGTTCCGCTCGATTACCTGGTGGCTGCGGGCGATGCCCTTGTGCGGATGCCTCGGTCGACGCTCGAATACGGGCGCACCGCTCCGTACGCGACGCTCGCCGAACTGGAGACCGCGGTCGCCACTTATCCAGGCTTGCCCGGTATTTGTCGTGCCCGCCGCGCGCTCGAGCTCATTCGAGTGGGATCTGATTCGGTGCAAGAAACCCGGGCTCGGCTCGCGATGATCTTTGCGGGGCTTAAGGAGCCGAGTCTCAACGTGCCGATACTGGATAATCGCGGCCGCATCGTCTGTGCGCCTGACTTTTGGTGGGAGAGGGAAGGAGTCGTTGGCGAGTACGACGGGGAGTACCACCGAAAAATCGACGCCATCGAGCGAGATCGAGCTAAGGACTTTTTCTATGCCGATCGCGGCCTCGAGGTTTTCCGGCTTCACGTTCGTGACCTACCGGTTTTGCCTGTCAACGCTCCCGACGACGTTGTCACGCGAGCGCTTGCCAATTCGCGAGCGGCATCCATTGCGAAGCGGGCCTTGAGGCGCCGAGTGAAAGTTGTGTGCAGCCCAACGCGGGTGTAACCGGCCCCGTGGGCAGCGCGTATCGAGAATCTGCACCCAACGTTTGTGGCGAAATGATCTCGAATACCGCCACAAATGTTGGGGTTAGTTTCCTAGGCCGGGGGAGGGGGCCCTGGGCGTCGATCGTCAACGGGGGAACCGGGCCTGGGGGAGGGGGCCCTGGGCGTCGAGCGTCAACGGGGGAACCGGGCCTGGGGAGGGAGCCCTGGGAGTCGAGCCTCAACGGGGGAACCGGGCCTGGGGGGGGAAGGGGAGCCGGGGCGTCAAGCCTCAACGGGGCCCGGAGGAAGGAGCCCCCCAGGGGCGTCGAGCCTCAGCCACCCGCGAACGGCGGCAGCACATCGACCCGGATCGAACCATCCTCGGCAGGCACAAGCTTTGCCGAGGGTTCGTTCTCGCTCACCTTGTTCACAAGGAAACTGCAACGCCCGAGCACAACTTCGGCGTCGGCCCCCGCCGATTCAACGGCACCCGACCTGAGAGCGTCGAGCAGGTCCCCGAGGGTGTCGCCCTCGAATTGGACGCAATGGGAGTCGGTGCCAAAAGCGTGCGCAGCGCCGGCAAAGAAGCGGACGTCGGCCGTGGTCTTCATGTGAGTCCTTTCGGTCATGTCTTTAGCCTCCGATCGCGCTCATGGGGCGTTCGGGCTGAACGAAGTCGCTGCGATCCATGCCGTGGCCCGCCTGTTTGCCCCATTGGGCGGCGCGCCACCGCTCGGCGATGTCCTCGTCGCTCGCCCCGGATCGCATGAGACCAAGCAGGTCGGTCTCGCTGTGAGAAAAGAGGCACGTACGCACGCGGCCCTCGGCAGTGAGGCGAGTGCGGGTGCAGGCCGCACAGAAGGGGCGGGTTACGGAAGCAATAATTCCGACGGTTCCCAGCGCCTCCTCACGCGGCCTTTCGCACGTCTCGACGAACGGTTCGCCGGGGGCCGGAGGCAGCACTTGGCGCACAGCTTCCGTATCCGCTGGATCGATTCCGCGCTCCTTCAACACCCCCGCGATCGTGCCCGGCGCCCCCGGCGCCGGAGCGCCTGGCCGCGGCCATACCTCGAATTTCTCGGCGGGGGCGCCGCCGCGAGCCTCGCGCACGGGGTGCATCACGTAATAGGGGCTGAGAAGCTGCCACACATCATTCGCCGTGACCATGCGCTTGCGGTTCCAGCGTCCTGCGCCATCGAGCGGCATGTATTCGATGAAACGAAGCTCCAGCCCCCTCTCGAGGCACCACTCGAGGAGCTCAGCGGCTTCGTGTTCGTTCGCGCCAGGCTGGAGAACGGCGTTGATTTTGATCGGGCTCAGCCCCGCTTCGCGCGCGGCATCGATGCCCTCGAGAACGCGGTGGAGGAATGGCCGCCGGGTGATCGCTTCGAATGTTTCGGAGTGCGCGGAATCAAGCGAGATATTGACCCTGTCGAGACCCGCCTCCACGAGCTTCGCCGCGCGCTTTTCAAGCCCGATCGCGTTGGTCGTGAGCGAGATATCGGGCTTCGGCGAAAGCTTTGCCACGGACTCGATGATCTCGGGAAGATCAGCGCGCGTAAGCGGCTCACCGCCCGTGAAGCGCACCTCGCGGATCCCGAGCTTCTCGACGCCGATGCGCACGAACCGTGCGACCTCGGCGACGCTCATGAGCTGGGGCTTCTTCAGGAACTGTAGGCCGGCTTCCGGCATGCAGTACGTGCAGCGGAGATTGCAAAAATCGGTCAGCGAAATGCGCAGATCGCTCGCCGTGCGCCCGTAGGTATCGATAAGAGCATGCGACACCGGCCGACCCTCGGTCGAGGGGGTTTCCTCAATGGGGTCCATGGCGCGGGGCTTCGGCATCCCGAGGTCGATCGACATGCTCTCCTTTAGATGTTCGCGGAACGAGGGTCACACCAGCTTAGGGGACTTTCGCGCGCTACCCTAGAGGCCCTGGCCACATCTGGAAGGAACACCACCGTGGAGCACGAGTCGCGCCTCGCGCCTGGTCGCATCCCCCTCGCTGAGCATCGGCGGAGCCTTCGCGAGCTCATGAGCGCCGTGCTGGATTCGCCGAACGCCCCGGGCGTTGAAACCGTCGGACTCGAAGGTGCCCGAAACCGCACCCTCGCGCGCAACGTTTCTTCGCCCGTGAACGTGCCGCCCGTAGCGAATTCGCAGATGGACGGCTTTGCGCTCAACGTGGCAAGCCTCGCTTGCACGCCCGATGGCGCCTCGATCACCTTGCCGCTCGGCCACATTATCGCTGCTGGGGAGGAGCCATCGGCGCTCGAACCCGGCACGGCCCGCCCCATCATGACGGGCGCACCCATTCCCGCGGGCGCGAACGCCGTGATCCCGGTCGAGGCCACGGACATCCAGCGGTTTTCGCAACTCACGAATGAGGGGTCCGACGCTACCCGGCAACCGTCGGACCTCACTTTCACGATCGCCCCCGAGCACCGCACCGAGGGGCGTTTCGTGCGCCACGCCGGAAGTGATACCGATCGTGGCGATGTGGTTGCGCGTGCGGGGCAACGGCTCACGCCGCGCCTGATCGGCCATCTTGCGTCGGTGGGCGTTGCGGAGGTCGAGGTGCGCGAGCGCCTTCGCGCCGTCGTCGTCTCAACCGGAAGTGAGTTGCGCGATCCCGGCGAAGCAGCAGTCGAAGAGTGGAAAATCTTCGACGCAAACTCGGTTCTGATGAGTTCGGCCCTCGGGGAAGCGGGAATCGAGCTATGCGCGCGTCTGCGCGTGACTGACGATCCGAAGTCGCTTCTTGCCGAGGTGCTTCGCGCGTGCGAAAACACGCAGGCGCAGATCGTGGTGTCGACCGGCGGTGTGAGTGCAGGTGCCGTCGAGCCGATTAGGCAAGCGGCAGAGATGTCGGGCTCGCCGCTACGCCTGGCCTTTGACAAGGTCGCGATGCAGCCGGGTGGGCCACAGGGCCTCGGGGTGCTCGCAACACCGCACGGGGATGTCGCGTGGATCGCCCTTCCTGGCAATCCGGTTTCGGGGTTCGTGAGCCTTGAACTGTTCGTGCGCGAGGCCCTCGGCGCCCCGCCGCGCCCTCGCATGTCGCTGCCCGTGCGCACGCAAACTGGTGAGCCGGAGCCGTCGCCCGAGGGTCTCGTTCAAGTGCGGCGCGCGCGACTCAACACCGATTCGACCGTCAAGCTCGTAGGTGGCCCAAGCTCGCATCTTCTGGGCGCGCTCGCCTTGAGTGACGCGCTCGTTCTTATTCCACCGGAGGTCACGCGCGTGGCCGATGGCGACATTCACGAGGTGATGATTCTTCGATGACCAGCGATAAAGCACATGAAAGAGCCGATCTCACGCACGTTCGCGCCGATGGCTCGAGCCACATGGTCGACGTTTCCGGCAAGGCTGTGACGACGCGTGAGGCGAGTGCGAGCGCGACACTTACGAGCCGCGCGGACGTGATTGACAGGATCCTCGCGGGCGACCTTCCGAAAGGGGAGGCACTGAGCGTTGCCCGAATCGCGGGGATCATGGCGGCGAAGCGCACGCACGAACTGATTCCGCTGTGTCACCCGCTTCCGATCACCAAGGTCACGGTCGATTTTTCGCGCATCGCGCCCGAGACTCTCGAGGTGAGCGCACGCGTGAAGACCGAAGGCAAAACGGGCGTCGAGATGGAGGCGCTCACCGCCGCGAGCGTCGCCGCGCTTACGGTTTACGACATGATTAAGGCCGTTGATCACCTCGCGGTGATCGGCGATGTTAAGGTCCTCGCGAAGTCGGGCGGTAAGAGCGGCGATTGGGATCGCATGGTTGCGAGCGGCGAGAAGGGTGGCGCGGCGTGAGTCTCGTGGGGGACCGGGGCTGGTCGGCGCGCGTCATCGTGGCGTCCACCCGCGCCGCGCGCGGCGAGTATGACGACCTCACGGGTCCTGAGCTTTCGGCTTGGCTCAAGCGGTGTGGTTTCGCCGGTTGCGGTGTCACCGTGGTCCCGGATGGGTCCGACGTTGGCCGCGCCCTCGGCGGGGCCATCTCTGCCGGGGTGGACCTCGCGATCACGACGGGCGGCACGGGCCTCACACCGAGTGACGTGACTCCCGAAGAGACAAAGCCGCATCTTACGAGGGAGATTCCCGGGATTGCGGAGGCGCTTCGCCTCAAGGGTCGGGAATCCACGCCGTATGCGGTCGTGAGCCGAGGCCTTGCCGGGTTTGCGGGCCGCACTCTCGTTGTGAATCTCCCCGGATCGCGTGGCGGAGTGAAAGATGGCATGGCGGTGCTCGAGCCGATCCTCGAGCACGTCTTACGGCAACGCGATGGAGGTGGGCACGAATGAGTTCGGGGGCGAAAGCCGCGCAGGATGAGCGAGACCCGCAGCTGGGATCGGTTGAGGAGCGCGCCCGTCATGCGAGCGTGAGTGGCGAGCCGATTACGGTGAGCGACATGGTCGCGCATGTGACCGATCGCCGCTGCGGTGCTCTCGTGACGTTCGATGGGCTCGTGCGCGATCACGATGAGGGGCGCGGGGTTGAGCGTCTGAGCTACACGGCGCACCCAAGCGCGGGCGATGTTATGGCCGATGTCGTGCGCACGATCGCGGAGCGCTACCCCGACGTGTTCGTTGCCGCGAGCCACCGCTACGGTGACCTCGCGGTGGGGGATTCTGCGCTCGTCGCGGCAGTTGCGGCCCCGCACCGTAAGCGTGCGTTCGAGGCCTGCGGTGATCTCGTTGATGAGGTTAAGGCCCGTGTGCCGATTTGGAAGGATCAGTATTTTTCCGACGGCTCCCACGAATGGGTCGGCGCGATCGGCTAACCCTTGTGCCCGCACGGGGTATTCGGGCATGGAAAACGCCCCTGCGCTGCTGCGCTCGAGTGAGCGGCGCGCGGGGGCGTGCGGTAAGTGAGGTGGGCGTTCTTAGCGGCCGAGGCCGAGGGTTGTGAGGCCCTGGCTGCTGCGCGCTTGCGCGATGGCTGCGAAGTCGCCGCCGAGGCGGTTCTTGTGAACCGTGTTGTGTCTTTCGACGTCCTGTCCAACCATGCGATCGGAGAGGTTTTCGAAGGTCTTGAAGATCGAGCGGATGATGGTCATTTGTGGTGTGTCCTCACTACCGGTGTTGCCGTGAATTATGCGCGAAAAGTGGCGGTAGAGAGTTCTCCACCGCTGGCATCTCGCGTACCTCAATCTTATTAAATGGACACTCGCTCGCGCTAGAGCGGAAAATGTGATACCGGCCCTAGGATCCGATTCCCCGGACGCGGGGTGTGGAGCGTCGGCGTTTTCGGGACCATCGCCCCGCCCTCTTCTCCTCATCCCCTCCCTCCTCCCTCTTGGATTGACGTAGGTAAACGTACGAAACGTGGGTTGAGTGAACTCCTCTGTCTCCAGTCCACCTTCTCTTTTTAAACGTTGGGGCAGGGGTGGCTAGATGTGGGCGGCAGGTTGAGATTGTGGTGATCGCCGTAGATTGATGTCGTCTGTGAGTGGGGAAATTTTGTCGTTTCGTGGGGGGCGCGGATGTGAGCCTCGTGCGATTTGGTACGTTTTGCTACCTCAATTCGAGAAAGGGTGGGGAGTGAAGGGGAGTGAAGGAGGGATGGGGAAAGGAGGGAGGAGCGTGAAGCTGGCACTCAGCTTTGACGAGTGCTAACCGGCACACTAGTCTTATTCCGTTGGCAGTCTCAGCGTGAGAGTGCCAAATGGTGCACCGGGTTGTTCGGCACCGCGACGACGAACATCCCACCGTGGTACACCCGTCAACTTCACATTGATAAAAGAAGGAGTGAGGTCGCATGTCGGTCTCCATTAAGCCCCTCGAGGACCGTGTCGTCGTCCGCCCGCTCGAAGCTGAGCAGGTGACTGCTTCGGGCCTGATCATCCCCGATACCGCCAAGGAGAAGCCCCAGGAGGGTGAGGTCGTCGCCGTGGGCGAAGGCCGCTTCGACGACAAGGGTGCACGCATCCCCATGGACGTCAAGGTCGGTGACAAGGTCGTCTTCTCGAAGTACGGCGGCACCGAACTCAAGTACGGCTCCGAGGAATACCTCGTTCTGAGCCAGCGCGACGTTCTCGCAATCATCGAAGGCTGAAAGGCTCATCGTGGCTAAAGAAATCATTTACGACGAGGAGGCGCGCCGCGCGCTTGAGCGTGGCGTCGACAAGCTCGCCGACACCGTTAAGGTGACGCTCGGCCCCAAGGGCCGCAACGTCGTCCTCGACAAGAAGTGGGGCGCCCCCACCATTACAAATGACGGCGTGACGATCGCCCGCGAGGTTGAGCTCGAGGATCCGTACGAGGATCTCGGCGCTCAGCTTGCGAAGGAAGTTGCGACCAAGACCAACGACGTTGCCGGCGACGGCACGACCACCGCGACCGTTCTCGCTCAGGCGCTCGTGCACGAAGGCCTGCGCAACGTGGCTTCTGGCGCGGCTCCCGCAGCGCTCAAGCGCGGCATGGAGAAGGCCGTCGAGGCGCTGAGCGACAAGCTCGGCGAGATCGCGATCGACATCGACTCGAAGGAACAGACCGCGTCCGTCGCGACTGTCTCCTCGCAGGATGCCGAGATTGGCGAGCTCCTCGCCGAAGCATTTGACAAGGTTGGCAAGGATGGCGTTATCACGGTCGAAGAGTCCTCGACCACGGCGCTCGAGCTCGACTTCACCGAGGGTATGCAGTTCGATAAGGGCTTCATCTCCCCGCACTTCGTGACCGACGCTGACCGTCAGGAAGTTGTTCTCGAAGACGCCTACGTGCTGATCAACCAGGGCAAGATCTCGAACGTGCAGGAGTTCCTGCCCGTTCTCGAGAAGGTCGTCGAATCGGGCAAGCCCCTCTTCGTGATCGCCGAGGACGTCGAGGGCGAAGCTCTTGCCACCCTCGTGGTCTCGAAGCTGCGCGGCTCCTTCAAGGGTGCCGCCGTCAAGGCTCCCGCGTTCGGTGACCGCCGCAAGGCCATGATGCAGGACATCGCGATCCTCACGGGCGCCGAGGTCATCACGCCCGATCTGGGCCTCGATCTCAAGACGACCGAGCTCAGCCAGCTCGGCACGGCCCAGCGCGTCGTCATCACGAAGGACAATACGACCATCGTGGGCGGCGCAGGCGATGTGGAAGCCGTTTCCGATCGCGTCCAGCAGATTAAGGCCGAGATCGAGAACACCGATTCCGAGTGGGACCGCGAAAAGCTCCAGGAGCGCCTCGCGAAGCTCTCGGGCGGCGTGTCGGTCATCAAGGTCGGCGCTCACACCGAGGTCGAGCTCAAGGAAAAGAAGATGCGCATCGAGGACGCGGTCGCCGCTACGCGCGCCGCGATCGACGAGGGCATCGTCGCCGGTGGTGGCTCAGCCATTGTCCAGGCTGCGACCGTTCTCGCCGATGACCTCGGGCTCGAGGGTGACGAGGCCGTCGGTGTTCGCGCCGTTGCCAAGGCCGTCGCCGAGCCGCTGCGCTGGATCGCCGAGAACGCTGGCGAAGAAGGCTACGTCGTCGTGGAGAAGGTCAAGGAGTCCCCGGTGGGCACCGGCCTCAACGCTGCGACCGGCGAATATGTCGACCTCGTCGAAGCCGGCATCATCGACCCTGTCAAGGTGACGCGTAGCGCCCTGCGCCACGCCGCCTCGATCGCGGGCCTCGTTCTGACCACCGAGACCCTCGTCGTTGACAAGCGCGAGGACGACGAAGAGTAGTCAATCGTCGGCCTCCATCTCATGCGCCCCGCTCCTTGAGCTTTCTCGAGAAGCGGGGCGTATTCTTAGCGGAGTGCACCCAAAACGCGCCACGCGCGTTCTCGCACACCGAATCCCGAATTGCCGAGACTCGCGAGAGTGAGAGGGGATCGCATGAGCGCAGTGTTCCACTCACCATCGCGCAGCACGCCCAGGGGTGAGCGCCCCACGCAGGATGTGACGACGAGGCACAACGGCAAGGCGCACAGGATTGTTATGCGGCCGAGCCCCGCGGCCATGAGCGCGTCGCTCCTCGCGGCGATCGTGTTCACGGTTCTTCTTGAATTTCTCGTGGGCATCAGTTTCATCGGCCAGGGCCTCTGGAGTGATCCGCGATTGTTTCGCGATCACTGGTTCACCCTGCCGCTTTACGTGTGGTTCGGCGTCGTGATTCTTGCGCTCATCGGGGTGCTGCGTATCGTCAGCCAGTGCGTGATCCTTCATGACGATCGGATCAAGGTTCGAGGGCTCTTCCGTATCCCGCGTTCGGCGCGCTGGAGTGCGCTTTCGGGAATCTGGCTTGTGCGCGACATCTACCGCGGTAAAGAACCCCGTGACCCCGTGGAATCCGAGGTCGATGCCTTCGATGCCGCCCTCATCATGCGCTCGAGTACGAGCCGCGTTGCGAACCTCTCGGGCGCGTTTTACGGCACGCGGGCGCAGTCAATTCTTGTGCGCGAAGCCGAGGCTCACGGCGTCAAAATCGACCATATTGATCATGCGCGCCCCGGTGAGCTTGCCCGCATGATGCCCGGCTCACTGACGGTCATCGATCGTCACCCGAACATGTTCGTGCTTGCGATTGTCGCGTTCTACGCCGCGCACAATGTGCTGACCTTCATGATCTGGGGGATCTGAGGCCACCGGTTCCTTGGCACAATGGAGCCATGCCTGCCCGCCGTACGAAGCGTTTTGCCCGCCCGCCTTTGCCGCAGAGGGCTGGGCTCGATGCCGTGAGGGTGGTGGCGGCGCCACACGAGGTGGGCCGTCCGGTAGGCGAGGTGCTGCTGGAGCGATTCCCTGCGCTCGGTTCGCCTGAGGCGCGTGACCTCGATGCGCGTTTCGCCGAGGGCGAGGTCGTGGACCAGCATGGCGCCGCGTGGTCAGTCCAGGAGCCGATGACGCGTGCGCGCGAAGTGTTTTTCCACCGGGAGCTCGCGCCGGAACCTTTCGAGCCGGCCGAGATTCCGATCGTGTACGAGGACGAGCATCTGCTTGTGGTCGCGAAGCCGCGCACGATGGCGAGCATTCCGCGCGGCGAGCACATTCGCCGCAGTGCCCTTGTGCGGCTGCGAGTCGCGCATGGGCTTCCCGATCTCTCGCCGATTCACCGGCTCGATAAGCAGACCGGCGGGATCCTCGTGCTCTCGAAGATTCCGCAGGAGCGGGGCGCCTATCAGCAACTATTTTCGCGCGGTGAAGTGCAAAAGCGGTACGTGGCGTGGGTGTCGGGGGAGGGGCCGACGCTTGCCGAACTCGAGCGCGGCCCGATCGAGATCCGCGAACCCATCGCGAAACGGCACGGTGATCTCTGGGCGCACATTGACCCGCATGGGAAAGAGGCGTGGACGAGCGTGCGGATGATGCGGCGTGAGGCGGAGAGCCGTCGGAGTCTCGTGAGCCTGGTACCGCATACGGGCCGCACCCACCAGCTGCGCGTGCACCTTGCACACGTGGGCCTGCCGATTGTGGGGGACGAACTGTATCCCGCGCCCGCGCCCGATCCCGCGACGGGGGAGCGGTCACGACGGGACGTGAGTGAGTCTCTCGCCCTGTGGAGCGTGCTCATGGCGTTCACTGATCCGGTGACGGGCAAGGAGCGTCGGTTCGAGTGGTGGCCGCCGGAGGTGCCGGGAGATGACTGAGCGCATTGAGCCGCGTGTGAAAGGTGGCCGGATCGCGCTCGGCCCGACCTTCGTCGCGCGCCTAGTGCCGTGGCTCAAGTGGGGAGCGCCGCTCCTTGCCACGCTGTTCCTTCCGGTCACGGGCCTGTATGTGGGGCGCATCAGCGGTTGGCCATGGTTTGTGTCGCTCCCGCTCGCGTGGTGTGCGGGCTGGGCCCTGCTCGCGCTGCTCATGCTCGCCGTGCTCGCGTGCGTGCACAGAACTACCTGGTGGGACCCGGTTGCGGGCGAGGTCCGCCGGGGCCGGCAGCATCTTGCGGTCGCGCACGTCCAGGCGGTCGTTCCGGACTTTCGGCCCCAGGGTGTCACGGCGCTGGAGGCGGGGGAGGGGGCCCGACGCTTGCTCATCCCCTATAGCGGCTGGGACGACCGCAGTTACGAGGGAATCGCCGAATTCGAGCGGAGGGTATTCGCGGAGGAGGGGGTATCTCGCCCGCAGTTGCTCGCACGTGACCGAGCCGCGCGAAAGTCCTGGGAGAACCGCGCTCTTGCGAAGAAGTACGGGATGACGTGGCGCGGCGAATTCGAGGATCCGCACGTGTTTCTCGAAGCATTTGATGCGCGCAGGAAGCAACTGGCAAGGAGGCGGCGCTAAGGTTGGATCATGACGAATGATCCCTTCGGTTTTGTCGGCCTTACCTACGACGACGTGCTGCTTCTCCCCGGGGAGACGGACGTCATTCCCAGCGATGTTGATACGACCTCGCGCCTCACGCGCGAGATTAGCTTGAGGGTGCCCCTCGCCTCCGCCGCGATGGATACCGTGACCGAGGCCCGTATGGCGATTGCGATGGCGCGCCTCGGCGGCATTGGCATCCTCCACCGCAACCTTTCGATTGAGGATCAGGCCCACCAGGTCGACCTCGTGAAGCGTACCCAGACCGGTCGCATCCCGAATCCCGTGACCATCGGTCCGGAGGCGACTCTCGAGGACTTCGATGCGACGTGCGGCAACTACCGAGTTTCGGGCCTGCCCGTCGTCGATGAACACGGGAAGCTTCTCGGTATCTGCACGAACCGCGACCTGCGTTTCATTCCCGTTGCCGAGTGGGCGAGCACGAAGGTTGCGGACGTCATGACCCGCGAGGTGTACACGGCACCCACCGACGTGAGCCGCGACGAAGCAACGGCACTGCTGCGCAAGCACAAGCGTGAACGACTTCCCCTCGTCGACGAGAACGGGACGCTCACGGGGCTCATCACCGTCAAGGACTTCGTCAAGAGCGAGCAGTTCCCGAATGCCTCGAAGGACGCCGAGGGGCGCCTGCTGATCGGCGCGGGCGTGGGCTTCTTTGGCGATTCCTACGAGCGCGCCGGAGCGCTGCGCGACGCGGGCGTCGACGTGCTCGTGGTCGACACCGCGAATGGTCACGCGCGCCTCGCCCTCGACATGATTCGCCGACTCAAGGCTGATAAGGCCTTCGAAGGCGTTCAGATCATCGGCGGTAACGTCGCGACCCGCGAAGGTGCCCAGGCCCTGATTGACGCGGGCGTGGATGCCGTCAAGGTTGGCGTGGGCCCGGGCTCGATCTGCACGACTCGCGTTGTCGCGGGCGTTGGCGTCCCGCAGGTCACCGCCATTTATGAAGCCTCGAAGGCATGCAAGAGCGCGGGCGTTCCCCTCATTGGCGATGGTGGCCTGCAGTACTCGGGCGACATCGCGAAGGCTCTCGTTGCTGGCGCCGATACCGTGATGCTCGGCTCGCTCCTGGCGGGCACCGCCGAGTCGCCCGGCGAGGTGATCCTCATGAACGGCAAGCAGTTCAAGAGCTACCGCGGCATGGGCTCGCTCGGCGCGATGGCCTCGCGCGGCAAGAAATCCTTCTCGAAGGACCGCTACTTCCAGGCGGATGTCGAGACTGACGACAAGATCGTGCCCGAGGGCATCGAGGGAACTGTCGCCTACAAGGGCGCGCTCGGCACCGTCGTACACCAGCTGACGGGCGGCCTCGCGCAGTCGATGTTCTACGTGGGCGCCCACACGATCCCCGAGCTCAAGGAGCGCGGCAAGTTCGTGCGCATCACGGCGGCGGGTCTCAAGGAATCGCACCCGCACGATATGGCGCAGATCGTCGAGGCGCCGAACTACCGCGCCCGCTAAAGCCTGGGGCTATTCGGCGCGCAGTGCCTCGACCGGGTCCTGTCGCGCCGCCCTGCCCGAGGGGATCACGCCCGCCAGTACGGTGAGCACCACCGAGATTCCCACGAGGATCACTCCCGCGAGCGGCGGGAGGCTCGCAATGTCCTCGACGTCGAATTTTTGCTCGACGATGATGTTGGCGGGAATGCACAGCAGCAGGGTGACCCCCACGCCCATGAGGCCCGCAAGCAACCCCTCGATCACGGTTTCCGCATTGAACACGTGGCGGACGTCGGCCTTGGAGGCCCCCACCGCGCGCAGGATGCCGATTTCCTTGCGTCGCTCAAGCACGGAAATGTAGGTGATGATCGCGATCATGATCGACGAGACCACGAGCGAGATCGACACGAAGGCGATGAGCATCCACGTGATCACGTTGATAATGCTCGTCACCGAGCTCATGAGCATCCCCACCATGTCGGTGTAGACAATCTCCTTTTTCTTCTCGCCCCGCGCCTTGGCCTGCGCGTTGTAGGAGTCGAGAATGGCCTTGACCTTGTCCTTGTCCTTGAAACTCGCCGGGTAAATATCGACTTGATCGGGACTCGTGCGATCAGCCCAGCCGAGCTTTTCGAGATTGTCCTCGTAACTTGCCGCGCGCGTCGATACCATCGTCGACATGAACGCAGCGAGCTCTTCCTTGTCCATGTTCATCTCGAACGCATCGGCGAATTTCTCCGGATCGACACTCATGGCATTCGCGAAATTCTCGCCCATCGTGGACATCGCGTCATTGATCTGGCGTTCAATCTCGCCCTGGAGTGCGCTCATGTATTCCTGCATCATGGAGCCGATCGCGTTCGTCAAATATCCGCCGATGGCCTGCTGAATTTGGCTTGCGAGGGCGCCGCCTAGCTGGGTGGAGAGCTGCTCGGCGATGGCGCTCGAGAGATCGTTGCTGACCGCGGCGGAAACGTCCTTGAGGGCCGGGTCGTCGCCGAGGGCCTCGAAAAGTTGCTGTTCAAGTAGCGCGCGATCGACCACCTTGTCGGAGTTCGAAATCTCGTCTAGTTTCCCTTTGACCTCGTCGGTCTGCATGTACTCAAGCACGACCTCGGCCGTGTCCCGATCGGGAATCTGGTCGCCGTCGGAATCCGCATGCGCCGCGTAGTACTCCTGAAAGCCCTGGATGAGCGCGCCCGCCTCGCCGCTGAGGTATGCGCCGGCATCGGGCCGGATCACGTCGCCCTCAAGGGCCTTCGCGAGCGCGCCCGGGAGGTCGATATCGGCGAGCTGGGGGTAGCGCGCGGTGAGGCCGGCGAGGTCGAGGTCCTGGGGCTCCACGGTTGGGGGTCCGACGGTTGCCGCGCCCGGGTCGAGGCTCGAAAGATCAAGGTCGCTCATATCGAGTGCGCCCGGATCGAAGCTCGGCGCGGGCATCGAGCTGAGATCGAGACCGCTGAGGTCCATCTGGAGCTTCGACTCGTCGATCTGGAATGCGCCGCGGATCTTCTCCTGGTCGACCGTAAACAGGGAGCTCATGTCGAAGTCGTCGCCCTGATCGTCGTTCTTAAGTTCGTCGAATGTCTTTCCGGTGAAAACGTCGACATCGGGATGCGCCCGCTGCTCGTGGACGATCTCCGACTGGGCAGCTTCGGTGATGACCTGGTCCGTGAGGGCGGGGAGGTAGGAGATACCCTGCTGGAGTGCGCCCATGTCCTCACCTTCGTTCGGGCGCACGATGCCGACGATCGTGAGGCGCTCGCCCTTGTCGATCTTCTCGCGCATGAAATCGGCATCGCCGCTGCGGTCGTTCCACGTGCCGGTGTCGTCGTTGTGGGTGTAGGTCTCGAAGGCGTTGACGCGCGAGAATTCGGTGCCGATGATCTGGTCGTAGGTGTACTCGCCGGGTTTTGTGGAGTTTGTGTCTCGCGAGGTGTCGTCGGAATCTCCCGATGCTCGTCCCGCCCGCGTGTTTTCCATCATCTCGTCGAGTTTCGCGTGGTCCTTAAGGCCGAGTGTGTACTCGTATAGATCGGGCATTCGGCCGTTTTCGTCGAGGACGAGCACGAGTTCGTGCGCGTTTGTCGGCCAGCGGCCGTCGAGGACCCGGTATTTCGAGGTGTAGAGCGCGGTGTTTTCGGGAAGCTGACGGAAAGCGTTCATCGAGAACATTGCGCTCGCGGGACTGAGCGAGAAGCCCCCCGAGTATTGCGAAAACGCCTGTTCCGGGTGAACCTGCACGGGTTTGTCGGTGTCGAGCGCGAAGATTTGAGGTTCGGCCGCATACGAGTATTCGATCGCCTTCACGTAGGAGTTGATTCCTCCTCCGTTGGCGTCGAAATAGTCTTTGAGGGAGGCGAGATCGTTGGTGCTCGTCGAGTTCATGGAGCGCGTGTACATCTCAACGGCGCGCACCGTGTTCGCTTTTTCTTCGCCCTTGGGCTTGGCGTTCGCGAGTCCCGATTCCATCGAGACCCCCGTCTTTTGGATGCTGAGCGGGTAGTTCGCGAGAGCGTTTTCCTCGGTTTTGGCGATGTAGCTGTTGACGCCGTTCGCGAGCGCGAGAATCGCGGCGATACCGATGATGCCGATCGAGCCCGCGAACGAGGTCATGATCGTGCGGCCTTTTTTCGTCATGAGGTTGTTGAAGCTGAGCATGAGTGCCGTGAGCGGCCCCATGCGCGTGTTGCGCGTGGGCTTCGCCGCGCGCGTTTCCTCAAGAGCCGGATCGAACGGGGCGGAATCGCCCACGACCTGCCCGTCGGCGAATTCCACGACGCGCGTGGCGTACTCGTGGGCGAGCTCGGGGTTGTGGGTCACCATGATGACGAGGCGGTCGCTCGCGACCTCCCGAAGGAGGTCCATGACCTGCACGGACGTGGCGGAGTCGAGGGCGCCCGTGGGCTCGTCGGCGAGAAGAATCTCGGGGTCGTTGATGAGAGCGCGTGCAATAGCGACTCGCTGCATTTGCCCGCCGGAAAGCTGGCTCGGCTTCTTGTGCACGTGTTCGCCAAGGCCCACTTTGGCGAGGGCATCGAGGGCGCGTTCGCGGCGCTCGGACCGCCCGACGCCCGAGAGCGTGAGAGCGAGCTCAACGTTCGCAAGGACACTTTGGTGGGGGATGAGGTTGTAGCTCTGGAAAACGAAACCGATGCGGTTGTTGCGGTAGCGATCCCAGTCGCGGTTCTTGAAGTTTTTCGTCGAGATACCGTCGATGACGAGGTCGCCGGAATCGAAGTGGTCGAGGCCGCCAACCACGTTGAGCATCGTGGTTTTGCCAGATCCGGATTGGCCGAGGATCGCGACGAACTCGTTGTCACGAAACGCGACGCTCACGCCGGCAAGCGCGACCTGGGTAAAGGTGCCCGTCGTGTAGGACTTGGTGATGTTGTGCAGTTCGAGCACGGCTCTCCATGGTTGCTCGCGCGGAGGGGGTCTTTCCTCATCCTACGGCCGGCCACGTTTAAATGTCCCACCCCGACGTAGGCTTGTGACATGAGTTGGATTGACGGCCCGATGCTGGGCTTTGATACGGAAACCACCGGCACGGATACCGCGAATGATCGCATCGTGACCGCAGCCCTCGTGTTCTCCACGGGGCCGGGCCGCGAGGGCGAAACTATCGCGACGTGGCTCATCAACCTGGGCGTGGAGATTCCCGAGCAGGCCTCGCGCGTGCACGGCATCTCCACGGAGCACGCGCGCGCCTACGGCATGGAGCCTGCGCCCGCCCTCGAGGAAATAGCGGTGCGCATCGTTGAGTGCCTTGAGCAGGGCGCTCCGATCGTCGCGTTTAACGGCGGCTTCGATCTTTCGATCATCGAAGCGGAGCTGAGCCGCAACGGCCTGCCCACGATCGAGGATCGCCTCGGCCGCGCGATTGCGCCTGTCGTCGATCCGCTCGTGCTCGATCGCGGGCTGGATCGCTACCGCAAGGGCAAGCGCAACCTGTCGACCCTCATGGAGGTGTACGGGATCGAGGAGCCGGAAGGCAATATGCATACGGCAGATGTCGATGTATCCATGACCCTCGATGTTCTGCGCGCCATGGCGAAGAAGCACACGGTCATTGCCGAAAGCGATCTCGCCGAGCTCCACAAGAAGCAAATCGAGCTTCACCGCGCATGGGCCGAAAACTTCATCGACTATCTCAAGCGGCAGGGCAAAACACCAGACGTCAATCCCGTATGGCCTCTGTAGACTGGAAACCGTGCAGAACGAAATCGAAATTGGACGCAATAAGCGAGGCCGTCGCACCTACGGCCTCGACGATGTAGCCGTGGTGCCCTCCCGCCGCACGCGGGATCCGGAGGATGTCTCAACTTCGTGGCAGGTTGATGCCTACCACTTCGACATCCCGATCTTCGCAGCCCCCATGGATTCCGTGATGAGCCCCGAAACGGCGATCCAACTCGGCCAGTTCGGTGGGCTCGGCGTGCTCGATCTCGAGGGCCTGTGGACTCGCTACGAGAACCCCACGCCGCTCCTGGAGGAGATTGCGCGCCTCGACCCGAAGGATGTTCACCACCGCATCCGCGAGATCTACTCGGAGCCGATTAAGCCGGGCCTCATCCGTGAGCGCATCACGCAGCTACGCGAAGCTGGTGTGGTCGCGGCTGGTTCCCTCTCGCCGCAGCGCACGCAGGAACACTGGAAGAGCGTCGTCGATGCGGGCGTCGACATCTTCTTCATCCGCGGCACCACCGTTAGCGCCGAGCACGTCTCGGGCAACCGCGAGCCGCTCAACCTCAAGCGTTTCATCTACGAGCTCGACGTCCCCGTCATCGTGGGCGGCTGCGCAACCTACACCGCGGCCCTCCACCTCATGCGCACGGGCGCGGCGGGCGTTCTCGTGGGCTTCGGTGGCGGCGCGAGCCAAACCACGTGGGAAACCCTCGGTATTTCGGTGCCGCTCGCCTCTGCCGTCGCGGATGTCGCGGCGGCCCGCAGGGACTACATGGACGAATCGGGCGGCCGCTACGTGCACGTGATCGCCGACGGCGGCCTCGGCCGCAGCGGTGACATCGTGAAGGCTATCGCGTGCGGGGCCGACGGTCTCATGGTCGGTGCCGCGCTCGCACGAGCCACGGAAGCCCCCGGCGGCGGCTTCCACTGGGGCAGCGAAGCACACCATCCCACGATGCCGCGCGGGCACCGTGTCGAGGTCGGCCAGGTCGCGTCACTCGAGCAGATCCTGTTCGGCCCCGGCCTTTCTGCCGATGGCACCACGAACCTCGTCGGCGCGCTTCGCCATGCGATGGCGACGACCGGCTACACGGACCTCAAGGAGTTCCAGCGCGTCGAGGTCGTCACGACCCGCTGATACCCTCCACGAAAAATGGGGCTCGCCACTTTCGGCGAGCCCCATTTTCTGTGCGGTAATCGTCAGCCGCGCGCGACCTCGAGGGTCTGCTGCGCGATCGCGAGCTCTTCGTTCGTGGGGTACACAACAACGGTGACCTTCGATTCGGGTGCCGAGATGATCCACGGTTCCTTCTTGCGCTGCGCGTTCGCTTCCGCATCGAGGATGATCCCGAACTCCTCGAGGCCCTCGAGGGCGCTCGAGCGGGCAAGCGAGGCGTTCTCGCCGATGCCCGCGGTGAACGTGATGACATCGAGCCCACCGAGGATGAACGCGTACGCACCCACGTACTTCTTGACGCGGTGAGCCCACATGCCGAGCGTGAGCTTCGCGGCCTCGTCGCCAGCCTCCACGGCGGCGGAGATGTCGCGGAAGTCGCTCATGCCGAGCTGGCCCATGAGACCGGACTTCTTGTTGAGAAGCGTGTCAACCTCGGCGGGATCCATGCCGGCCTGGCGGCTGAGGAGCGCGTACACGGAAGGGTCGATGTCGCCAGAGCGGGTGCCCATGACGAGGCCCTCGAGCGGGGTGAGACCCATCGAGGTATCAACGGGCTTACCGTTCTTGACGGCGGAGGCAGAAGCGCCATTGCCGAGGTGCAGGACGATCTGGCGGAGGTCTTCGCCTTCGCGGCCGAGGAAGCCCGGCACGCGAGAGGAAATGAACTCGTGGGAGGTGCCGTGCGCGCCGTAGCGGCGAATCTTGTACTGCTCGGCGACCTCCTTGTTGATCGCATACGTGTATGCCTCGGGCGGAAGCTGCGTGAAGAACGACGTGTCGAAGACGACGACGTGGGGAAGGTTCGGCAGGAGCGCGCGTGCACCGTTGATGCCGTCCACCGCCGCGTAATTGTGCAGGGGAGCGAGGGCACCGAGTTCGTGGATCTGGTCGCGGACCTCGTCAGTGACGAGGGTGGCTTCAGGGAACACCGCGCCGCCCTGGACAACGCGGTGGCCAACGGCGCTCACGGTCTCCTCGGTCAGCTCAACGCCAACCTTCGCGAAGAGCTCCTCGACGACCTGCATGCCCTTGACGTGATCGGGGATCGAGCCCTCCCATGTTTCTTCCTTGTCTCCGGCCTCGATCGACGCGTTGCCCGTGGGCAGCGTGATGCGCTCGACGATGCCGGACGCGGTCACGTGATTCGAGGTCGGGTCGATGAGCTGGAATTTAATCGAACTCGAACCCGAGTTGATCACGAGAACGTTGCTGTTGGTCACGGTTTCTCCGTTCGTAGTCAGGTGGGGCGTCTCGCCCGTCAGTTCTGGTTCTGCGCCTGGATCGCGGTGATCACGACGGTATTGATGATGTCCTCGACGAGCGCGCCGCGCGAAAGGTCGTTCACGGGCTTGTTGAGTCCCTGGAGAACGGGGCCGATCGCGATCGCTCCGGCGGAGCGCTGCACTGCCTTGTACGTGTTGTTACCCGTGTTGAGGTCGGGGAACACGAACACGGTCGCGCGTCCTGCGACTGCCGAATCGGGAAGCTTGGTCTTCGCGACTGAGGCGTCCACGGCGGCGTCGTACTGGATCGGGCCCTCGACGTTCAGGTCGGGGTGGTTCTCCTTCACGAGCGCGGTCGCTTCGCGAACCTTGTCGACGTCGGCCCCCGAACCGCTCGTGCCCGTCGAGTACGAGAGCATCGCAATCCGCGGATCCACGCCGAACTGCTCTGCCGTTGCGGCGGACTGAGCGGCGATGTCGGCGAGCTGCTCGGCTGTAGGGTCGGGGTTCACTGCGCAGTCGCCGTACACGAAGACGCGATCCTCGAGCGCCATGAGGAACACGGAGGAGACGACCTTCGCGCCCGGCTTCGTCTTGATGATCTGAAGCGCGGGGCGGATCGTGTGGGCGGTCGAATTGACGGCGCCCGAGACCATGCCATCGGCATAGCCCAAATGGACCATCATCGTGCCGAAGTAGGAGACGTCCTGGACGGTGTCTCGCGCCTGGTCGAGGGTCACGCCCTTCTTTGCGCGAAGACGTGCAAACTCTTCGGCAAACTTCTCGACGAGCTCTTCATCGTGCGGGGACACGATGCGGGCTTCGGCGATGTCGTGGCCGAGCTGTGCAGCCTTCTGGCGGATCGCAGTTTCGTCTCCCAGCAGCACGAGGTTTGCAACGCCGCGGCTGAGGATCGCCTCGGCGGCTGCGATGATGCGCGGTTCATCGCCCTCGGGAAGCACGATCGTCTTCTTTTCGCCTTGCGCGCGGGCAATCAGGTCGAACTGGAACATCATCGGTGTCACAACGTCGCTCTTTGCGAGGTTGAGTGCCGAAATGAGGTCGGTCATCGCAAAATTTTCGGTGACGAGGCGGCGGGCCGCATCGATCTTTTGCGGCGTCGAGGTGAGTTTGCCGTCGATGTTGCTCGCGGCAACGGCGGCCTCGAAGGTGTTTTCCTCTGTCACGATGATCGGCAGGTCGCCCGTGCCGAGGGCCTTGATCTCCTCGGGAAGGTCGTAACCGCCCGTGAGCACGAGCGAGCTGAGCGACGGGAACGTGCCCGACTGCTGCGACATGAGGATGCCCTGGATAAGATCGTGCCGGTCTCCGGGGGCGATCACTGTGCTCGACTCGTGGAGGTTCTTGAGCACATTCGGCAGCCCCATCGCGGCCACGACGATGTCGAGCGCAACGCGCTCGAGAAGTTCAGGCGCCCCCTGGACGACAGTGCCGTTTACGGCGTCCTTGATGGCGTTCACGCTCGGCGAGTACACGATGTCCGATTCGGGAAGGGCAGCGGTGATCACGCCTTCCGGAAGAACCTTCGCGATCTCTTCGCGGGTTGCGGGCAGCTCCTCGTCCGTGGCGCGGTTGATGACGACGGCGACGGGGGTCGCGTGGTTCTGGGCGAACTCGTGGAAGGCGATCTGGGCGACCGTCGCGGCCTGCTGCGGATCGCGGCGGCGTGCGCTGACGACCAGCACAACCGGCGCGCCGATATTCGCGGCCACGGAAGCGTTGAAGGCGAGCTCGGTGGGGTTTGCGAGACCGTTGTAATCGGAACCGAGAACGAGCACCGCTTGGTACTTCTCGTGCAGCTCCTGGTAGCGGCGCATGATCTCTTCCTGCGCCTTCTCAGGATTGGAGTTCACGAGGTCGTAGGTGACGCCGAGTGCTTCGTCGTAGCCCTGGCTAATGCCCGGGTGCGAAGTAAGGAGTTCAACGGCGGAGTCACGCTCGTGGCGCGAATCGATGATCGGCCGGAACACGGCGACGTTCTCTGACGTAGCGATGAGGGCTTCAAGGAGGCCGAGGGCAACGGTGGATTTGCCGGAGCGTCCTTCTGACGAGGTTACATACACACTGTGAGACACGTTTTCTAGGATAGGGCGAGCAGTTGGATGCTGCCCGGGAACCGAGGGCCCACTCGCTCAATCTCACGCCTACACTTAAGGAATGCTTCGCGTCGCTCTCCGCCCCAAGTTCCTGGGCCTACTCGCCCTCATGGCAACAGCGACCCTTGTGTGCGGTCTCCTCGCGAACTGGCAGTTCGAGCGAGCAACGCGAGCCCTCGACGCCCGCGACGAAACGCAATCCGCCGCGCCCGTCCCGATCGAGGAGCTCATGGACGCGCACGCACCCGTCACAAACGCGGTCCAGGGGCGCCTCGCGTCATTCACGGGGGAGTTCGTGCCCTCGGAGCAAGTGCTCGTGCCCGGCCGCGAGATCGACGGCCACGAGGCCGCCGTCGTTGTCACAAACGCGCGCATCACTCAAGGGCCGCTTCGCGGCACATCCATCCCCGTCGCGCGCGGTTACACGACCGCCCCCTCGAGCGAATGGGACTCCCTTCCCGAGCCGCCCACCGGCTCGCACGAAATAGTCGTGCGCCTCGAGGCTTCCGAGGAGGCGAGCGGCACCGTGCGCCGCGAGGGCGACGGGGGCGTGGCGACCGTCGGAACGCTTTCCTCCACCCTGCTCGTGAACGTGTGGGAGGGTCCCATGCTCGCCGGGTACGGGGCCCTCACGAACGAGGCGCGTCAGTACATGGCCGGGCCAGGGGAGTCCGACGGTGCGAGCGCAACCGCTGCGGATGCGTGGCGTGACCTCGGGCCGCTTCCCGCCGCACAGTCGAGCTTCACGAGTGGCCTCAACCTCCAAAACTTCGGATACATGCTCCAGTGGATCCTCTTCGGCGTGTTTTTCCTCTACATCTGGTGGCGAAGCGTGCGCTCCACCTACCTTGATGAGCAGGCTGAGCGTAGGCTCGAACTCGAATCGCGGCTCGCCGGCGAAAGCTCGGATTAGCCGCTACCGCCCCGACCATGCCGCAAGGAGGCCCCGTGGCTCGCAAGCCGCTCAATGACACTCAAATCCGCACGTCGATGGCCCGCTTCCGGGTCGCCTCGATCGTGGAAGGTATCGCCCTGCTCGTGCTCGTCGCGATCATGATCATGCGCTACCTCGTGTACGGGGGCCAGAGCGATCTGTGGGCGACGATTTCAAAGACGTGGAGCCCCATCCACGGCCTCATCTACATGATTTACGTCGTGCTCGCCTTCGACCTGTGGAGCAAAATGCGCTGGGGCCTCGAGCGGATGCTCCTGCTCATGTTCTTCGGCGTGATCCCCGTGCTGAGCTTCTTCGGCGAACGCTGGACTCACGCAAAAGTCGAGCGCGATCTCGCCGAGCGCCCCACACTCGGCGATGCGGCGGACCGGTAGTGCGCCCATTAGGATGGAGAGCGTGATGAACGACAACCAGCTCAGCACCCAGCAAGATCCGGTCCTCGTCGTCGATTTTGGTGCACAGTACGCGCAGCTCATTGCGCGCCGGGTTCGCGAAGCGAACATTTACTCCGAGGTCGTCCCGAACTCGATGAGCGCGAGCGAAATTCTCGCGAAGAATCCCAAAGGGCTCATCCTCTCCGGCGGTCCCAGCTCCGTGTATGCCGACGGCGCCCCGAAACTTGACCCCGCGCTCCTCGAGGCGGGTATTCCGGTACTCGGCCTGTGCTACGGCTTCCAGGCAATCGCGCAGGCCCTCGGCGGCACGGTCGCCCCCACGGGCACTCGCGAGTACGGCGCGACCCTGCTCACTGAAATCCAGGGCGATTCCGTTCTGCTTGCCGATCAAGACCTCAACCAGAACGTGTGGATGAGCCACGGCGACAGCGTTCACGAAGCCCCCGAAGGCTTCGACGTGATCGCCGTTTCGGCGGGCTCGCCCGTTGCCGCATTCGAGAATCGCGAACGGCGGATCTTCGGCGTCCAGTGGCACCCCGAAGTCAAGCACTCCGAACGCGGCCAAGAAATCCTCGAGAACTTCCTCTACCGCGGCGCCGGCATCAAGCCCGAATGGACGATGTCCAACGTCATCGACGAACAGGTCGAGCTGATCCGCGCCCAGATCGGTGAAGACGGAACCGCGATCTGCGCCCTGAGCGGCGGCGTCGACTCCGCCGTTGCCGCTGCGCTCGTCCAGCGTGCGATCGGCGATCGCCTCACGTGCGTGTACGTCAACCACGGCCTCATGCGCCTTCGCGAATCCGAAGAAATTGAGCGCGCCTTCAGCGGCTCAACGGGCGGCGCAAAGCTTGTCGTGGTCGATGCCGAGGAGCGCTTCCTCACCGCGCTCGCGGGCGTCACCGACCCCGAGCAAAAACGCAAGATCATCGGCCGTGAGTTCATCCGTGTATTCGAGCAGGCGCAGGAAGACATTCTGCGCGAGCAGGGTGTTGTTGACGGCGACCAGGCTCGCCGCAAAGCCTTCCTCGTGCAGGGCACCCTGTACCCGGACATCGTTGAGTCCGGTGGCGGCGATGGTGCCTCCAACATCAAGAGCCACCACAACGTCGGTGGGCTTCCTGACGATTTGACCTTCGAACTTGTGGAGCCGCTTCGCCAGCTTTTCAAGGATGAGGTGCGCACCGTCGGCACCCAGCTTGGCCTGCCCGACGAAATCGTGTGGCGCCAGCCGTTCCCCGGCCCGGGCCTCGGCATTCGCATCATCGGCGAGATCACGAAGGAGCGACTCGACACGCTCCGCGCCGCCGACGCTATCGCCCGCGAAGAGATGACCCTCGCTGGCCTCGACCGCGACATTTGGCAGTGCCCCGTCGTGCTCCTCGCCGACGTGCGCTCCGTTGGCGTGCAGGGCGATCACCGCACCTACGGCCACCCAATCGTGCTGCGCCCCGTGACGTCGGACGATGCTATGACCGCCGATTGGGCGAAGGTCCCCTACGACGTGCTCTCGAAGATCTCGACGCGCATCACGAATGAGGTCGAGGACATCAACCGCGTGACCCTCGACGTGACGAGCAAGCCGCCGGGCACGATCGAGTGGGAGTGACCCCCGAGGTGTGAGGTGCGGGCCCGTTCCCCTGTGGGAGCGGGCCCGTTTTCGTTGTGCGAGGCTCACTCCTGAGACCCGTTCTGGTTGCGGCGGCCCATTGCGGCTATCGAGGAGCCATTCCCTTGGGGCGGTAGTTCTATGTGCTGTCCAGTACCAATCGGGTACACGGCATTCAGGGTGTAGAAAAGAGGCCAGGCAACGTCGAGACGGGCCCATGACGTTGTTTTTCTACACCTTGAAATCAACTGGTCGGGGTGGGGTGGGGCGGGGTGGGGCGGGAGGGGAGTCGCGGAGGTCGAGCCCCCGGTGGGGCGCGAGATTAGAGGGCGATTTCCTTGTGCCATGTCTCCTTGCGAAAGTCTGGGCGCCACTTCATCTTCTCGTAGGCAAGGTTCGCGCCCGTCGGAGAATCGGCATCGACGAAAAGCTCGCCCCTCGTGAAACCATGCTCGGTGGCAAGCGCATAGAACGCCTCAAGCAAAGCATGCGCCGCGCCCTTGCCGCGCCCTTCGCGCGTCACGCCGAGATATTCAACGTGGGCCGTTTTCGACTCGGGTAACCACGACGTCATGAGCGTGCCAATCACGGTTGGCTCCGAGCCGTTTTCGGGGTGCAGTTCCGCCAGAAGGTCGCGATCCCAACGGTGGTGCGCGTATAAATCGGTGCGCTCGCACCACTCGTCGAAGCTCTCTTCAAAGTGGTTGAAGTGGTCCTCGAATGCGTGCTCGAGTGCCAGGTGTGCAGCGCGCCGATCATCGATGTTGGCGAGGGTGCGTACGCGCACATTCGGAGCCACGTGGGGAGCCAGGGAAGCGTCGGACTCTCGCTGCTTGATTTCCCGCATGCGCGCGGCGATGTCCTGGTCCATGACCACCCAGCTGCGGGCCTTTGCATAGCCGGCGTCAGTGAGAGCCTCCGCGCGGATGCTATCCGAAGGGCCAACCTCGGTGACGATCACGAAGCCGTGCTCTCCGCGCTTCTCGCCGAGAGCCCGGGCCTGCTTCTCGATCCACTCGAGGCAGCGGGCAGCGTGAGCAATGTAGAGCTCGTCGCCGCGGCGCACGGCCCATTTCGCATCGATGCGGCCGCGCGCGTGATCGTGCACCATCGCGAAGGCAACGACGGGCGCTGCGGGCTCACCGTCGATGCCGCGGTGCTCGCGAATCACCATCGCAGGGTGCCCCGCCTCGATCGTGTTGATGAGGTCGGTGCCGTCGAAGGATACGGATGGATCGGAGGCACGCAAGAGATCCCGGGCAATCACGGCGATGGCGGGGTAGTCGGCTGGAGTAGGAGTATCGACGATAGCCATGGCCAAAGTCTAGAGCGGGGACCTGCGCAAAATCTGTGTTGAAAAGTCCATTATTGCAGGTCAGGAGACTCCTGAGGAGGTTTTGCGCCGAGCTTGTCCTGAAGCTTCAAGTGGAGTTCGGCGCGCATGCCGCGTAGCGCGATGATGGCCGCGGCAAAGGCCGCGATGCCCGCGAGGTACATGGCTGCATTTTGGCCATCCACGAACGACGCCTTTGCGAGACTCCACGCCAAATCAGGGTTCGTCGAATTTCCCGGCTCGGCAAGTATCGAGGCAGAGCCGATCGTCTGTTTTGCCTCCTCGAGCACCTGATCCGAGATCTCGAGGCCGGCTTCGCGCGAGGACAGTGAGAGCCGATACGCGAGCATCCCTACGCCGCCGAGCACCGCCGTGCCGAGCGCGCCACCGAGTTCATACGCCGTTTCCGAAATCGCCGAAACCGAGCCGGCTTCTTTATCCGGCGCTGATGACAAAATCGTGTCGTTCGTGAGCGGCTCCGAAAACCCGATCCCGAGCCCGATGAGGAATGTACACAGGAAGTAGAAGAACGGGTTGAACTCGACGGTCACGAGAAGCGGCACCGTGAGGCAACCCACCGCGCACGTGACTAAACCAAGCGCCACGAGCTTATTTGAACGGACCTTGCGCGCGAAGATCGGTGAGATGAGCGCACCGAGAATTGTCGCGACAACCATGGGCAGTGCCCACATGCCAGCCTCGATTGGCGAAAGTCCAGACACCACCATGAGGTATTGCGGGAAGAAGAAAAGCGTGCCAATCGTGATGAAATACGCGATGCCATTAATGACCGTGGCCGAACGGAACGTCGGCTCTGCCACGACGTCCACGTCGAGGATGGGGTTCTCCACGACGTACTGGCGGCGCCAGAAGAGCGCGAGACCTAAAGCTCCCGCGAGCAGGAGGCCCACTTGCCAGATCGCGAAGTGGTCGATAAGAAGTTTGAAGCTCAGCACGAGTGCGAAGATTGAGAAAATCAAGAGGACGGGGGAGACGAGGTCGATTCTTCCGACCTCCTCGCGATCCGACTCAGGAACGTAGAGCTTCGCTAGTACTACGAAGACGATCACGATCGGCACGTTGATGAAGAACACGTACCGCCAGTTCGCGACCTCGAGAAGAATGCCGCCGAGCAGTGGGCCGATGGCGCTACCGCTCGAGAACGCCGCCGACCACAGTGCGAGCGCGAGGCGCCTTTCCGAGCGCTTGGTGAAGATATGGCGGATCATGCCGAGAGTTGACGGCATGAGGGTTGCCCCACCGAGCCCCTGGAGGGAGCGCCCGATAATGAGCATGACGGCCGACGTGCTGAAGCCCGACATGATCGAGGCTGCACCAAACAGGGCGGAGCCCCACATCAATAAACGCAATCGACCGAAGCTGTCACCAAACTTGCCCATCAGAATGAGCAGGCACGCAAGCACAAACGAGTAGGAATCGACGATCCATAGAAGCTCGTTAGCCGACGGATGGAGATCCTGCGAGATGCCCGGGAGCGAGATGCTCAAAACCGTGACATCGATGCTGATGAGGAAAACTGGCAACAGAACGACAGCTAGGGCACCCCAGCGCGCTCTCCACGACATTTCTATACACCGTCTTAAATCTTTAGTTTATGGATTCAGTATATCCGAACGGGTGACCGGGTGGCCCGTAGATGTGGGGAACGTCGTTTCATCAGCGAGCGTCGGACCCCTCACCGCGCCTTTTTCACGCCTCGTTCCACACCCCGGCAGGCCCGCCGCCCTCGCAGCGCTGGTGATAAAATTGAGGCGCTCACCGGTCGCATAAACCCGGTGAAAAGCGACTCTGAAAACGCAGTACACGTGAAAAGGAAATGATCGTTGTGCCTGAACTGAATGGTGGCCACACAGACGAGGCTCAGATGCCTAGCTCGGATCAGCGTGCGGTTCGAATGCGCAAGCGGTCCGAGATGCTTGAGGGCGGTTCCCGCCACCCCTATCCGGTAGGTGTGGAGCTCACGACCACGATTCCCGAGGTCGTCAAGGAGTTTAGTGGTCTCGAGGCCGGTGAAATGACGGATCGAGTCGTTGGTCTCGCAGGCCGCGTCATCCACATTCGTGAAACCGGAAAGCTCATCTTCGTCGCTCTTCAGGCTGGCGACCACACTCGCCTGCAGGCCATGCTGAATTTCAAGGCTATCGGCGAAGAAGCCTTCAACGACTTCCGTTCCCTCGTGGATATCGGTGACCACCTCTTCGTGCACGGCACTATCGGCACATCGCGTCGCGGCGAACTTTCCGTGTTCGCCGATCGCTGGGAGATGGCTTCCAAGGCTGTTCGCCCGCTTCCGAACCTCCACGGTGACCTGAGTGAAGAGGTTCGCGTGCGCCGCCGCTACGTCGACCTCATCACGAACCCCGAGGCGCAGCGCATCGCGCGCCTTCGCATGCGCGTTCTGCAGTCGATCCGCGAGACCCTTCACGGCCACGACTTCCTTGAAGCCGAGACCCCGATGCTCCAGACGATCCCCTCGGGTGCCTCGGCGCGCCCCTTCTCGACGCACATGAATGCGTTCGACATGGAGCTCTACCTGCGCATCGCCCCCGAGCTGTTCCTCAAGCGCGCCGTCGTGGGTGGTCTCGACCGCGTGTTTGAGATCAACCGCAACTTCCGCAACGAAGGCGCTGATTCGACCCACTCGCCCGAGTTCACGATGCTCGAGTGCTACCAGTCGTACTCCGACTACAACGGCATGGCTGAACTCGCTCGCGAGATCATCCAGAACGCCGCGATCGCCGCGACCGGCTCGACTCTCGTCACGCTTGCCGATGGCACCGAGTTTGACCTCGGTGGCGAATGGAAGCGCATCGACCTCTACGAGAGCCTTTCCACTCACGCCGGCGAAGAGATCACGCCTGAAACGTCCGTCGAGCATCTTCGCGAACTCGCGCGCAAGTTCGAAGTCGAGGTTGATGAAGAAAAGCTCGGCCACGGCAAGCTCGTCGAAGAGATCTGGGAGCACCTCGTTCCCGATGAAGAGCTCTACGCGCCCGTGTTCGTCATGAACTATCCGGTCGAAACGAGCCCGCTCACACGCGACCACCGCGAGCGTGAAGGCGTCGTCGAGAAGTGGGACCTCTACATTCGCGGTTCGGAAATTGGCACCGCCTACTCCGAGCTCGCCGACCCGGTCATCCAGCGTGAGCGCTTCGTGCAGCAGGCACAGCTCGCCGCCGGTGGCGATGAAGACGCGATGCGTTACGACGAAGACTTCTGCGATGCCATGGAGTACGGCTTCCCGCCGTCGGGTGGCATGGGCATGGGCATCGACCGCGTGCTGCAGACCATCACCGGTCTCGGTATCCGTGACACGATCCTCTTCCCGCTCGTGAAGCCGATCGCGGAGTAAACACCGCGCTTGAGCGTAAGGCAAGCGGCCGTTCCTGTCGGGGCGGCCGCTTTTGCTATGCCTTAAAGGGGGGGCAGGGTCAGAGTTAGGGGAAGGAGAAAAGGGGGTAGGGGTAGGGGGTGCGCCTTGGCTGCCTGGGCTGAGGGTGGAGAAGACTGCAGGGGTATGCCACAAATCGAGGTCATCACGGCGTTTTTCTTCACCCTCAAGAATTGGGGTCCGACGGTTGCCGGGCGAGCGTCGGATCCTTCTGCGCCAAGCGTGCACCTGCCCACGAGGGGTACGGTTCCAGTGGCTCTTTGTGTGCCGAACCGCTCCCGGTGAAGGGGGGCTCCCCGCACGCCGAACCCGGCGAGGAGCGCCTCCGGTCCCATACCGCCCCGCATAAAGAAACGCCCCCGGTCCCCAAGGGGGAGCGGGAGCATTTCTCGGAAAGAGAGCGAGCTAGGTTAGCTCGATGCCTATCAGGCCTGTGCAGCCTCGGCTTCGGCGGCGGCAAGCGCCTCCGGGTCGGTGCCAACGGGCTCGAGGTGCATCTCGCCCTGCTTGATGAGCTTCGGAACGATGAGGCCGAAGAAGCCCCAACCGAGGAAGGTCACGAGGCAGCCACCAACGAACGCCTCGGCGCCGGCGGCGTAGAGAGCGTAGAGGCTGTAGAGAAGCGAGATGAAGGCGATGACGACGGTCGTGCGACGCGTCTTCGCGGGAACCTTCTCGGCGAACATGAGCGCGGCGAGCGCAGCCATCGAGAGGATGTACGGCATGACGTTCGTGACCACTGCGAGGTTCACGAGGACCTCGAACTGCTTCGAGAGCTCGGGGCTCATGGTCATGAAGGTGATGAGGGTCTGAACCGCGGTAATGATGACCATACCGAGGATCGGAGCACCGTTCTTCGAAAGCTTGGTGAACCACTTCGGGAACATGCGCACGAGAGCCATCGAGCGGGCAACCTCGGCGATGGTGAACTGCCAACCGAGCAGCGAACCGAAGCAGGAGATAACCATGAGGCCAAGAACGATGCGGCCGATGACCGGGTTGAACATCTGCGAGAACACGAGACCGAACGGGCCGTCCGACGAGGCGAGCTCGGCGTTGTTGACGATACCGGCGATCACGTTGGTCGAGATGATGTAGAGAACAGCAGCGCCGATGGTGCCGTAGAGCACCGCGCGGGGAACGTTCTTCTCGGGGTTCTCAACGGCGTCGGAGTTCGCCGAAGCGGACTCGAGGCCGAGGAACGCCCAGAGGGTCATCGAGATCGACATGCTGATGGCTTCGAACATGTTGTAGCCGTGCGGGTTCCACGAGTCGATCCACAGGCCACCGTCGAACCAGAACCAGCCGAAGATGCAGATGAAGAACACCGGGATGATGACGCCCCAAATAGTGATCGAGGAGATCTTACCGGTAATGGAAGCGCCACCGAAGTTGAGAACGGTCGCGAGCCAGAGGGTGGCGATGGTGAGGAGGCCGACGATGACGGGGCCGTTCGCCATCTTCGAGGTGTCGACCTGTACGAACGACAGGGCGTAGCCGACAGCCGAAATAGCAATCGCGATGTTCGCGATCACGAGCGAAATGAAGTACGTGAAGTTTGCGGTGAAGTTACCGGCCTTGCCGAAGGCATATTCGGAGTAGCCGCCCATGCCGCCGGGGCGCTTCGAGTAGCGGCCAGCCATAGCGAAGGCGTAGGCGAGGAGGGTCGCACCAGTCGCGGTGACGATCCAGGAAAGGATGGAGACGGTGCCGACTTCGGCGAGCTTCGTGGGAAGCATGATGATGCCGGAGCCCATCATGTTCACCATCGTGAGGATGGTGAGCTGGACAACGCCCATCTTCTTGCGTTGAGGAGTCTGAGACATGAGTTGTGACCTTTAGATCGTGTCAGGAAGGAGGGGTGGGAGAGCTGGGCTCTCCCACCCCAAGCCTTGCTCTGGAATTACTTGTTGCGGATGACGTACCCGTAGGCACGCTGGCGGCCGTCTTCTTCGGTCACCATGTGAACGCCCTGGAGCTCAGGAGCGAAGCCGGGCAGCTGGTTGATGCCCTCTTCAAGTGCCATGAAGTAGTCGTACTGCGGGCCGCCCCAGACCTCACCGGGAACAACCACGACGACACCCGGGGGGTAGGGGAGAGCGCCCTCGGCCGCGATGCGACCCTTGCACTCTTCGATGGGCAGGAAGTCGACGTTGCCACGGATGAACTCGACGTTTGCCTCCTGCGGGGTCATTTCGACCTTCGGGAAGTTTTCCTCGCGGAACATGTCCTTCTGGAGCTGAGCAACCGTGCGGTTCTTGTAGAAGTCGTGCATCTCCTGGCAAAGCTGGCGGATCGTGTAACCGCGGTAGCGGTCCTCGTGCGCAGCGTAGATCTCCGGGAGAACCTCCTGAAGAGGAACGTCCTTCTCGACAGCTTCCTCGAAGCGGCGAAGTGCAGCGACGAGGTTCGAGTACTTCTGGATCGTGTCCGCCGGGGTGAGGAGGAACAGGATCGAGTTGAGGTCACACTTCTCGGGAACGATGCCCTGCGTGCGCAGGTAGTTCGCGAGGATGTTCGCCGGAATACCGAAGTCCTCGTACTCGAAACCACCGGTCTTGTTGATGAGACCCGGGGTGGTGAGCAGGAGCTTCATCGGGTCGACGAAGTACTGACCTTCGACGTAGCTGTCGAAACCGTGCCACTGCTCGCCCGGGTGGAACTCGAAGAACTTGCGGTTCGAGGCGATGGTCTCGGTGTCGTACGACTCCCACGGCTTTCCATCAACCGTCGTGGGCACGAACGGCTTGAGGAGCTTGAGGTTGCCGAGGATGAGCTTACGAGCCTCAATCGAGTTCTTGAGGGCTTCGTCCCACAGCTTCTCGCCGGCGCCGTTCTCGTGCATCTTGGCGTTGATGTCGAGCGAAGCGAACAGCGGGTAGTAGGGGCTCGTCGAGGCGTGCATCATGTACGAGTTGTTGAACTGGTCAAAGTTCACGTACCGATCCTGGCCCTTGATGTGCGAGTCCTTCTTGTGGATCTGCGAGGCCTGCGAGAAGCCAGCCTGCTGCTTGTGCACCGACTGGGTCACAAGGATACCGGGGTCGTTCTCGTCGAGCTCGAGGAGCATCGGCGAGCCTTCCTTCATGATGTCGATCCACTGCTCGTAGCCAACCCATGCGGAGTCGAACAGGATGTAGTCACAGAGGTGACCGATCTTGTCGACGACCTGGCGGGCGTTGTAGATCGTGCCGTCGTAGGTGCCGAGCTGGATGATCGCGAGGCGGAACGGGCGCTCAGCCTTTGCACGCTCGGGGTCAACCTTCTCGAGGCGCTCACGGATGTAGTCCTCTTCGAAGCAGTGCTCGTCGATACCACCGATGAGGCCGAACGCGTTACGTGCGGTCTCGAGGTAGACGGGCTTGCCGCCGGCCATGATAAGGCCGCCGTGAATGTTCGACTTGTGGTTGTTGCGGTCGAACAGAACGAGGTCATCCGGGCCAACAACGGCGTTGATGGCGACCTTGTTCGAGGACGAGGTGCCGTTGAGGATGAACCAGGTGTTGTCGGCGTTGAAGATGCGTGCGGCCGCTTCGGTGGCCTGAACGGGCGGGCCATCGTGGATGAGGAGGTCACCCATAGCGACGTCGGCGTTACAAAGGTCGGTGCGGAAGAGCTCTTCGCCGTAGAAGTCGAAGAAGCGACGGCCGGCCGGGTGCTGGCGGAAGAACTGGCCGCCCTGGTGGCCGGGGCAGTCGAACGGCGAGAAGCCGCGGTTGTAGTACTTCGTGAGCGCGCCGAAGAAGGGGGGAAGGACCTCGTCTTCGAACTTGTCGGCGGCTGCGGCAACCTGGCGAGCGAAGTAGTCGCCCTGGAGGTCGTCGAGGGCGATAACGCCATGGAGGCCCTCGAGGTTGGTGGTGTCTTTGGTGCTCTTCACGGCGGCAAACACGGGAATGCCGAAACCGTAGTCATTGATCTCGGCAACCTTGCCCGCGTCAACGTCATCCTGGTCGAGGATGATCGCGGAGATGTTTGCGAGGTCGCCGCCCTTGAATGCGGTGAGTTCGTAGCCGGGGATCGGGTGGATAGTTGTGTCAGAGCCGAGAAGTGCGGCGCTGACTCCGATAGTCCTGCTGAGCATTTTCACTTTCCTTGCATTGGAGAAATCTGGTCGGCACAGCTTTGTCCGACACGTAGAAGCTACACCCGCACCTTCATGCACTTCTAGGGAGTTAAGTCCCTTCGTTTGCTGCTGTAACGGGATGTTTACGTCGAGTGCGTCTGCGATTTGCGCGGGGTCGGTTTTTGTGCAACGCTGAGCGCTCTCGTTCAAATTCGTCCAAATAGTGATCTAGCTCCTTTTGTGGATGGGTACGCTCCCGGTGCTGCGGCCTGCAGTTTTGGCTTTTAGGGTCCGATGGTGGTGTGTGTGACATTGTGACTAAGGGCACAGCGTGGCGCGTGCCTTGTTGGTTGGCGGTCGGGTGCCGGCGCTTCAGTGGTGCGACACCTTTAAGTGCAGTGTGCGACACCTTTGAAACTGCACGGTGAGACTGAAAGTGGGCAGCGCTCGTCGATATTTGTTGCCCGTAATCCTCCTAATCGGGAGTTTTTCTGGATATTTAAAGTTCCACGGCGTATTGGTCTGATTTAGGGGGTAGCGCGCACGCACTTCTTGCTCGGTGAGGGGCGGTATTGAAGGTGGGCGTTGCGGGTGTTGAGGGGCGTCGGGGGTTTGGGGCTGTTTTTCACCACTTTCGGTAGGCGTCGGCAGGAGTCGCCCCGGGCGCCCTCCCATCGGGACGCTCGTCCCGATCTGTGCCGCTCACACCGTCACGGAACCACTACATGTTGTGGCCTCCGCGTGTCGCGCCACAAGATATGCCGCTCGCGAGTGAGTCTAAGTGGGCAGCCGAAAGCTCCGCACGCGCGGCCGATCGGCACACCGAAATACACCACCCCATTTGCGATAGGAGCGCACCATGCCCGCACGCCACCACGCCGAGCGCACCCTTGTGGACCCGATTTCGACGATCAATGATTATCTTGGCCGCGCCGATTGGCGCGTGAATGCGAACGCGAACCAGGGCTACAGCGTTGGCGGGCTCGTGCTCAACTCGGCGGGCAAGCTGGTCGCGAATTACTGGCTCGATGAGGTTTTCATTGCGGAGGCTGGCCAGGCCCACCGCGAGGGCGATCTCTATATCCATGACCTCGACATGCTCACGGGATACTGTGCGGGCTGGTCGCTGCGCACGCTCTTGCAGGAGGGCTTCAATGGTGTGCCGGGCGCGATTGCCTCGGCGCCCCCGAAGCATTTTTCCAGTGCCTGTGGACAGATCGTGAACTTCCTCGGGACGCTGCAAAATGAGTGGGCGGGAGCGCAAGCGTTCAGCTCATTCGATACCTACATGGCGCCGTTTGTGAGGCTCGATGCGATGAGCTACGAAGAGGTGCGCCAGAACATGCAGGAGCTCATCTATAACCTGAACGTTCCGAGTCGCTGGGGGAGTCAGTGCCCGTTTACAAACCTGACGTTTGATTGGAACTGCCCGGACGACCTCAAGGATCAGTATCCGCTTATCGGCACGGAGGTGTGCGACTTTACGTACGGCGAGCTGCAAGAAGAAATGAACCTGATTAATCGCGCGTACATCGACGTGATGACGGAGGGGGACGCGAATGGTCGCGTGTTCACCTTCCCGATTCCGACTTACAACATCACGCGAGACTTTGATTGGGACTCACCGAACTCAGAGCGTCTTTTCCGGATGACCGCGAAGTACGGTCTGCCGTATTTCCAAAACTTCATCAACTCGGAGCTTGATCCCGGGCAGATTCGCTCGATGTGCTGCCGTCTCCAGCTCGATCTTCGAGAGCTCCTCAAACGTGGCAACGGTCTTTTTGGAAGCGCTGAACTCACGGGCTCGATTGGCGTGGTCACGATCAATATGGCGCGCCTGGGCTACCTCCACAAGGGTGATGAAGCCGCGCTCATGGACGCTCTCGATCGCCTCCTTGACCTGGGTAAAGACACTCTCGAGAGGCGGCGCGCGACGGTGCAGGAGCTCATCGATCGCGGGCTTTACCCGTACACGAAGCGCTACATGGGCCACCTCGGTAACCACTTCTCGACGCTCGGGGTTAATGGCATGAACGAAATGGTGCGGAACTTTACGGGTGATGTCCACAATCTCGTGACGGATGCGGGGCGCGCGATGTGCGTGCGGATTCTTGACCATATTCGCGAAAAGATGGTGCAGTTCCAGGAGGAGACGGGGAACCTCTATAACCTCGAGGCCACTCCGGCGGAAGGTGCAACGTATCGCCTAGCCAAAGCTGATCGTGAACGCTTCCCCGGTATTCTCCAGGCCGGCACGGATGAAAATCCGTATTACACGAATTCCTCGCAGATTCCCGTGGGCGCCACCGAGGATCCGTTCGAGGCACTCGAATGGCAAGACGAGCTGCAAACCAAATACACAGGCGGCACCGTGCTGCACCTTTACATGAATGAGCAAATGAGTTCGCCCGAGGCCGCGAAACAGCTCGTGAAGCGTGCCCTCTCGAACTTCCATCTTCCGTATCTCACCATCACTCCAACCTTCTCGATCTGCCCGAGCCACGGCTACCTCAAGGGTGAACACCACGAGTGCCCCACATGCGGCGACGTGTGCGAAGTATGGACGCGCGTAATGGGCTACCACCGCCCCGTAAGCTCGTTCAACATTGGCAAGAAGGGCGAGTTTGACGAGCGAGAGTTCTTCACAGAAGAGGCAGCCGGGCAGCACGCAGATCTCGGGGTGTCCGACGCGCGCTCGACAACCGTCGTCCCTGCATGAATGCGCGTACGTCCCCGCTCACGGCCAAGGCGCTGCAGATCGCGGGCCTCGTGCCGCTCTCGACGGTGGATTGGCCTGGAAAGCTTGCCGCGACGCTCTTTCTCCAGGGCTGCCCGTGGCGGTGCAGCTATTGCCACAACCACGCGATCCTCGACCCCCGAACTCCGGGCACGGTCACGTGGGGCGAGGTCGAGGATCTCTTGGCGAGAAGGCGCGGGCTCCTCGATGGTGTCGTGTTTTCCGGGGGAGAGGCGACGCTCCAGCGTGCCATCATCCCTGCGTTTCAAGAGGTGCGGGCGCTCGGGTTTCGCACCGGCCTGCACACGGGAGGTGCCTTTCCGTCCCGGATTCACGACATCGTCTCCTCGGACCCAGGCGGGCCTCTCGTCGATTGGGTCGGATTTGACCTCAAAGCACCGCCCGAAGTGTTTGAGGAAACCGTCGGACTGAGAAGCGCGAACCCGAACGCGAGCCGCGCCTTTGAACGCTCACGCGAGTCGTTTCTCGCCCTCGTGCGCGCCGGTGTAGAGATTGAGCTGCGCACGACCCTCAGCCCGGTGCTCGCCCCGTATGCCCCGCGCATCGTTGAGGTCGCCTCGGATCTTTGGCGCGAGGCTGGGGTGGAGAGGGGAGCGCGAACGCTGTTTTTTCAGCAGGCGAGGTCCGACGGTACGTCCGATACCTTTGCGCGCGCGCTTCCCGAGCGCCCCCGCTGGAATCGAATGTTCGAGGCGGTGCTCGAAAGTGCGCGGATGACCGGCGACGTGGTGGGTGTTCGTGTCGAGGCTCGTGCCTAGGCAGGACCTTCTGCCGCACCTACGGGATTAGGTTGCCTACGTGATTGAGTTTCGGGGAATCGGTATTGACCTTGGCCACTGATGAAGGAAGTAATGCTGGCATACCTAAACCGGCCCGGCAGGGTAGCGAACGGTAGTAGGTGACCCCTGTGCGCCACCTTGGCGCGAGAGATTCCCCTGGGGGAAGCGACATTCTGTCGTCGACTCTTCGCGGGGCTTACCGCAAAATCCCCAAGTGTAAGGATGAGGAATGGTGCTTCTCCATAGTTCGAATCCCCCGGGGGCGCGCCGCGCGCGGGGGCCTAGCGAGGCTCACGGCCGCCGCGCGCGCGTTGGGCGCGCTCGGCGTGCTCCCGAGCGGTGTCGTCCAGCAGCAACCGGCCGCCGCAGCCGAATCCATGACCGGCGGCATGCGCGGTGCTGACGGCAATGGCGTGATTGAACAAGGCGACCAGATGGCATCGGATCTTGGGGCGGGGACCTGTGAGGTCACACCCCTCAAGGGACGGAGGCTGGAAGCCAAGCTGGCTTCACCTGGAACAGGCTAGAACCAAACCTCGACAGTTCTAGTCTGAGAGACTGGGGAGTATCCGTCGCGTTTGATAACTCGAAAGACCGCACCTTCGCGTACTGGGAGTGGGCTAGCTCGAGTGTTCGAACGGCGCCGTCACGGCTGAGACACAGGTGCCGGCGGCGCGTGAGGGTGAATCCCTGGCTTCCGGAGTCACCGCAACGGATCAGGCTGACGAGTCTCTTATAATCGAGCACAAGGTCCGAAAGGACTACTCCGTTTTTGCGGAACTCTCCGCGGAAGAGGTCGCCCAGTTCGCTCAAGCTGATGAGGATTCTCCTGTCCGCTACGTGTGGAAGTCTCAGTACACGCAGGACAACGTTACTGGCGTTAAAGCCACGGCAAACTCCACATTTGTCGCCCTTGTGAACCCCTGGCCGAGCGAGAATAACCAGTGTGTCTCCATCACGGTGTCGTGGGAGGGCATCAGTCAGCACGTGATCGTGCCGGGCGAAGAGACCAAGGTTGGCCACATCAATAACGCGGACGACTCGCTGTCTCGCATGGTCGTGGAAGCCTACGACGGTAGCGGAAAGTACATTGCCTCCAGCGATACGAGCGCTTCGGGCGGAGGTGAGCAGTTGTTGCGCATCGACGAAAACGGCGACATCTACTTCACCTGGCCCGAATACCGTGGAACGAAGCTCGCGGAGCAACAGAACCTCGACTTCTCGGTCATCGCCAAACTCCGCACTGTAAGCGAGTTTGAAAAAGTGTACGAGTCGAATGAGTTTTACGGCCAGTCAGGGCGTGCTTTCGAAACCTCGAATTCGCTCCCGCGCTACAACACGCCGAATGCGATCGGTAACCACACGATCTCCCTCGACGACACGGAGTATCACGACCCGACGTACGACAAGACCAAAGACTCATTCATCTCCGGTGTTGACAGCAAGACGGGGCCACTCGCTCAAGGCCGTCAGTCCGTCACCTTCACGCAAACCCCGGACCTGATCGAGGATCTTGCGAAGAAAAAGGGCGACGGCGGCTTCGAGGCCACCGTTGAGCTCGACGAGAAGTACATCTACGAGGGCTGGGACGTGAAGATGGATGACAACTACAACGTCACCGTCACAGCCCCGGAAAACCCCAAGCCGGGCACATTCGCGCTCCCTAAAGTCACCGTGACCTACTCCAACGGGTCCGTGGACGAGCTCGAACTTCTGGTCGTTGTTGACCCGAACAATACGCAAGTCACCGACCTGGTGCGCCCTGACCTCACGAAGGGCAACCTGAACGAGGAACTCACCGCTCAGATCGGCACCAAGTCCATCATGAAGGGCTACGCGCCGGTGGCCCCAGCGATGTACGAAGTCGACCAGTCCACCGTGCCCGCAGGTTGGATCGTGACGGTGGATAAAACCGGCAAAGTCACCGCGAAAGCTGACGACTCTGTTGCGCCGGGAACGATCATCACCCCGAAGGTGAAGGCCGCCTATCCAGATCAGACCACCGATGAAATCGAGGTGCAGTTCCAGGCGATCGCGAAAATCAAGGTTCCTGATTACGACACGGTGACTGACAAACCGAACTCGGAAGTCTCGCTGACGCCCACGGTGCCTGAGGTGGGCTTGAGCGGCAACACCACCGACGAGGCGCCGGCCCGCTACACCTTCGAAGATGGCACCACGACGAAGACGCTCACGGATGACGCGGGCGAGTGGACCGTCACTATCGATGAAGAGACCGGTGGCATCACCACCACCATCCCGGCCACAGCGCCCGAGGGGCACGTGCTCGATATTCCGGTCTACGCCCATTACAGTAACGAGACTGAAAATAAGCCCCAGCAGGTCAAGGCCACCGTCGTCGTCATCAAAGGTGACATTGCGCCTCATTACTCCGTGGAATCCACGGCCCCGGGCCAAGCCGTTAACCACCAGGTTGAGGATGCCCCGAAGGGTTCAACCTTCTCCTTCGGCAAGAAGGCCGACGGTTCGCCAATCACTGAGCAAAAGGTGGACGGCTGGACGTACACGATCGACTCGAAGACTGGTGAAGTCACTTCCACCCCGCCGGCCGACTCCAAGCCGGGCGATGAGAAGACCATCACCGTCGATGTCGTGACCCCGGATGGCTCGACACCCAAGGTGCCCGTCACCACCGTCGTGAAGCTGACTGTGACCTGGGAAGCTGACCCATCGTTCCCGGCGGAGACGGTGTACCCGGGCGGTACCGCGAAGCTTCCGGTAGCACTCGAAAAGTCAGCAGACGTCACGCTTGCCAAGGAGGCCCCGTACACGCTGGGCGAGGCTCCTTCCGGTTGGACCGTTAGCATTGACAACAACGGCCAAATCACAGCAACCGCACCAGCAGATGCCAAGCCGGGAACCCAGGTCGAGATTCCCGTCACCGTGACCTACGAAGATGGCTCAACGGACACGACCAAGGCAGTGGTGAACGTCGTTGACGTTCCGACACGCCCAGTGCCGTTCGACGTGAAATACGAGTACGACGCTGACATTCCGGCCGGCGAGTACAAGGTTGTCACCGAAGGTCAAGCGGGCGAGGAACAGCAGCAGGCGGACGGCACCTGGAAACAGACGACCCCACCGACTGACGAGGTCGTGCGTATAGGCACCAAGCCTGCTGAGGCATCCAAGGACGTCACCTGGACCGCGCCGGTTCCATTCAGCACGACGCTGCGTCCGAACCCTGCGCTTGCTCCGGGCGAGGTCAAGACAGTTCAGGAAGGTGTGAACGGTGAGCGCACTTACACCGCTAAGTTCACGGCTGAGGGTGCTCAGGCCGAGGTAGCGGAGAGCGAAACCACGAAAGAGCCCGTCGAGGAGATCATCGAGTATGGGCCCCGCCTGGCTGATCAGAACCTGGTCACCGAGACGACGCGCAAGATCCCGTTCGAGACGACAATCGTGTTCGACGACACGCTTGCCGCTGGTGAGCAGAAGGTTGATAAAGCTGGCGTTGTCGGCGAGGAAAAGGTGACGTCGACCCAGAAGATTGTCGACGGCAAGCCTTCCGGCGAGCCCGTTGTGAAGACGACCACGATCACAGGGAAGCAGGATGCTGTGATCCGCGTGGGCACCAAGACAACCGGCACGAACACTGAGTCCTTTGAGACCGAGGTTCCGTTCGGTGTGAAGGTCGAATACGACCCGACCATGCCGGCTGGTGAATCCAAGGTAACGACCGAGGGTGTGCCAGGTACCAAGACGGTGACGATCACGCGTGACATCACCAACTCGAAACCTGGTGAACCGACGATCACTGAAAAGATCACGAAGCAGCCCGTCGACCAGGTCATTACCGTCGGCACGAAGCCAGGGAAGGCTACCGACGAGCTGACATGGACGACCGCCATTGGCTACGAGACGATCCTGCGTCCGAACCCAGAGCTCGCTCCCGGTGAAGTGAAGGTTGTGCAGGAAGGCGAGTTCGGCGAGAAGACCATCACGGTCAAGTTCGATGCCACGATCGAAGAGGGCGGCGTTCCGAACGTCTCGACTCGCTCTGACGTGACGGCCAAGGAGGCGAAGCCGCGCATCGTCGAGTACGGCCCGCTCGCGGAGGGCACCTCGGTCGTGACCAAGACCGAGCGACCGATTCCATTCGAGACGGAGATCATCACCGATGACACGCTCGAAGCCGGTACGCAGGTCATCGATCAAAAGGGTGAGAACGGCACCGAGGTTGTGACCTCGACCCAGAAGATTGTCGACGGTAAGCCCTCCGGTGACCCCGAAGTGACCACTGAGCGCACCAAGGACCCGGTCAAGCAGATCATTCGCATCGGCACCAAGAAGACCGAGGGCACTGAGGTCAGCGAGTACGATGTCCCCGTTCCGTTCAAAACGGAGATCATCTTCGATGACACGCTCGAAGCTGGGACGAAGGAGACGGTCCAAGAGGGCGCGCTCGGTACGGACAGGGTCACCAAGACCACCCAGATAAAGGGGTCGGAGGTCCTGTATACCCGTACTGAAACCAAGCGCATCAAGGAGCCGGTCAACGAGATCATCAAGGTTGGTACGAAGAGCAAGCCCGCATCCACGACCATCGAGTGGATCGAGAACACTCCGTTCGAGGTGGAGGTTCGCGTCAACCCCGAACTGCAGCCAGGTGAAACCAAGGTCGTCCAGGAAGGTAAGCCTGGCGAGGTGAAGTACACGGTTGATGTCCAGGTTGATGACAAGGGCAACGTCACCAAAGGTGAGCCCACGAAGTCTTCAGTGACCGAACCCGTGAAGCAAATCATCGAGGTTGGCCCTGCCAAGGACCACGAATCGGCCCTGACGGATAAGTACACGGAAAAGACCCCGTACGACGTCGTGATCGAATACGACCCGAACCTCGAGGTTGGCAAGGTCGTCCAAGATCAGGCTGGTGCCTTCGGCGAGAAGGAGATCACCAAGACTTGGAAGCTCAAGAACGGCCAGCCAGACGGTGAACCGACAGTTTCCGAGAGCGTCGTCAAGGACCCGACTCCCCGCAAGATTCGCGTAGGCACGAAGTGCAACTGCGAGAATCCGACGCCTGAGGACCCGACCGATCCGGAGAAGCCGGGTCAGCCGGAGGAGCCGGGTCAGCCTGAGGAGCCGACGGATCCGGAGGAGCCGGGTCAGCCGGAGGAGCCGAGGGTTCCTGGTGAGCCTGGTGAGACGCCTGGTAAGGCCGGTGAGTCGTCGCCTTTGCCGTTGCCTCGTACCGGTGCCGAGATTGCTGCGACTGCTGGTGTTGCGGCGCTGCTGGTGTTTGGCGGTGTAGCTGTGCTGGCGATTCGAAGGAAGTCGCGTTCGGATCGTTGATCGCCATTGTGATGGTGGCGTGAGACAGTTTCGCTAACCGCACGTGTGTGGCGGGGGAGCGGGAGAGATCCTGAGCCCCCGCCGCTTCTGTTTGTGTGAGGTTTAGAGGGAGTGCGGTTGCCCGAGGCTGCGGGGCCGCATCCGAGCGGACTAGGAACCTAAACCCAACGTTTGTGGCGGAATGGGGCGTCATATCGCCGCAAACGTAGGGTCCAGAACCGAAAGGAGCGCGGGGTTTATTGAGATTCAGTGTCAGTGGGATTCGTCTCGGTGTGGCGGACACGATTCGGCCCTTGTGAAATGACACGTTAAGTGCAAAACTGAACAGGCGGCTTCCGCGTAGATGGCGTGGACCGATAGCCCGACTTAGGACGTTATTTTGGATGCGAATGTAGTGCCACAGGCAAGAAATCGGAGCTTCGAGACTTTTTGGCTGAGGCATAGACGCGCAATCACAATTGTTTTTGCGCTCGTGGCCATGCTCTTGTCGTGGGCGCCCCCAACCCCCGCGCATGCGGCCGAAGTGGAAGTGGGTACTGCGGCAGAATTCTACCGGGCCTTTTATGGTGCCTCCACCACTGAGCGCACAGTCATCAAGCTCCGCTCCGACATTAATTTGAATGGGAGTGGCACCCAGGATGGTGGACGGCTGTATAGGCGCATCGGCCTGAAGCCAGGACAAAACATCACGGTGCAGGCTGCGGATCCCAACTCCCCGGTTACTGTCCAAAACAATGTCGATGTGGCATTCTTTGGCGTTCCGAAGGGGGCCTCGTTAACGTTTGGCGAAGGGTTCAACTTTCGCGGGCTTAACAATGAAAGGGCTCTTAATTACTATCAAGTAGATGTCAGTGGTGGCAGCTTCACCATGCTCAAGGGATCGAAGCTGTTTGGTACTCGGAGAGCGCAGTTTGGAGCGATTTACGTCAGTAACGGCGGGCACTTTACGCTCGATGGCGGTGACATTAGTGATAACACCGGCCATCCACAAAGCTCGGTTACGTCGGGAGCGCTCGTGCTCGATGGCGGAGTTGCCGACCTCAATTCAGGCACGATAGCGAACAACGGCATCCCGATTGATCAGGTGGCTCCGTTTGAGAACCAAGCGGACATCAAGGTGGGTGGGGCCATCACCGTACGTGCCGGCAGTACACTAAACGTCCACGACGGTGTTGACATTTCCAACAATAAAGGCAATTACGGCGGTGCCATCTTGGCGATGTCCACGGTGCCTGAGGATTCGAAGACCGACGCGCAGGGCCAGGATCTGCAAGAAGCAGCGGTTGTCAGCATCGAAGGCGGCACCCTCTCGCACAACACGGCACAGCGCGATGGCGGCGCCGTGTTTGCGGTCGGCAATGTGCGAATTAATGTGAGCGGCGGAACCGTTGCCGAAAATCAAACGCGATTCCAGGGAAGCTGGCATGGCCATGGCGCCGGTATTGCCGTATGGGATGGGTGCTTTACGGGCGTGGCCGGAGGGCGAAGCTCCGAAAGCTCTTGTGAAGCCCAATTCGGTGCTCCTGAGTTGCGACAAAAATTCGAAGCCTTCACCAAGGCGTATCCAGCAACATTCACAATGAGCGGTGGAACAGTTCAAGGTAACCATGCTGGCTATACCGGTGGCGGCCTCTACTTGGCCACACCGAATGCAATGATTAGCGGTGGTGCGATCCTCAACAACACCGCGCGGAGCTACGGCGGTGGTATCACTGTCCCGACACAACCTTATGTTTTGAGGTTTACGGAGCCCACTGCTATCACAGGTAACGAGGCGACGGGGGAGCGTGCGACCTCGATGTCCTATGGCGGTGGTGGTATCTGGAGTGACTCCTACGGGGCCGTCACTCACGGTGCATCTCTCTTTGGCAACACTGCGAGTGACGCAAAATATGGCCATGATTTCGCGGCTTATGGGTACAGTCCCACGAATGCCTGGGAAGGCGAAAAGACCTTGCAAAACCGCGTCAATGGTGGGGGCTTGGCTTCCTGGATCGATAAAGATGGCAACCCCCTCGAGGTTAGTCCGAAGACTGCGGAAGTGAGCGTTAACGAGTCGACTTTTGCCACGGCCAACGTGGAAAACGGCGCGCGGAAATTCGCGCTCGCAAACAGCCGCGTCAGAATCGAAGGGAACACCTCGCTTCGGGGCGGCGGTATCGGAACGTCCGGCACCGTGATTTTCCCTAGCGTTCCGGCACAGAATCTTGATGTTGTGAAGAAATGGCGTGTCCACGGGGCTACCCCGGACAAAGTCCTCACGCAAGACGAAATTCCGACCAAGCAGCTCACGTTCACACTCGTGCGCATTGATGGGGAGGAACGCACCCGACTTGAAACCTTTACCGTGACCCCGAACTCTACAACGCTTGATCAGACAATTCAGCAGTGGGCGCACACCCTCGTTGGGCTGCCTGCAACCGACCCCAATGGGCAGCAAATCAGCTACAAGCTTGTTGAATCCGTTCCCGCCTGGGAAGGTGATGACGAAGACAACCGAGAGTTCGGCATCAGCACTGAGGCCCTAAATGAGCGTCACGTCGATGTCGTCAACGACGTGAAACTGGCTCGTCCGTCTTTCACGGTTGTGGATTCGCAGGGCGCGCACATCGATGGTTATGGCTTGAAGGTGCTAAGAATCGGATCTGATGGTCAGGAGAACGAGGTGATCAATGGGGTTCTAGACTCCCAGAAATCCACGCTCGTCGAGGACTTACCTGCCGGCACCTACAGGGTAAAAGCCACCGCTGTGCCGGATGGGTTCCTACCGTTTGGGGACTTCACGTTCACCATCGCGCCTGATAGAAGCATTTCGGTCGAGGGAGACCCCTCGCACGTCACGCGCATCAACGAGGACTTTGCGATTACTGCCTCGATGAAGACGCACGAAGTTCGCCTAACCGCCTATGACGCTGACGAACCGCAACGTAGCGTAAGCGGCGGTGAAGTTTCGGTGACCGGCGCTTCTGGGGAAGCCGTGTACGTAGGAGCCCTAGCCGACGGTCTCGTGTTGAATTCTCTGCCCGCAGGTGAATATCACGTGGCTCAGACTAAATCGATTGATGGATATGTGAACTTTGAGGACTTCACATTCGTCATTGCTGCCGACGGTACGGTTTCGCTGAAGCAGGTCCCGGAGAGTGCCCGTATTACGGCCGAAGGCAACGATGTGCGAATCGGATTGGTAAAGGTCGACGATTCGACTCCGGTTCCGAGTGTCGAGCCGACGGTTGATCCGTCGGTGGAGCCGACTCCGGTTCCGAGTGTCGAGCCGACGGTTGATCCGACTCCAGCTCCAGGCAAGCCTTCGCCTGAGGCCCCGAGTGTTCCTGGTGAGTCTGGTGAGGCGCCTGGTAAGGCTGGTGAGTCGTCGCCTTTGCCGTTGCCTCGTACCGGTGCCGAGATTGCTGCGACTGCTGGTGTTGCGGCGCTGCTGGTGTTTGGCGGTGTAGCTGTGCTGGCGATTCGAAGGAAGTCGCGTTCGGATCGTTGATCGCCATTGTGATGGTGGCGTGAGACAGTTTCGCTAACCGCACGTGTGTGGCGGGGGAGCGGGAGAGATCCTGAGCCCCCGCCGCTTCTGTTTGTGTGAGGTTTAGAGGGAGTGCGGTTGCCCGAGGCTGCCCGAAGCTGCGAGGCCGCATCCGGGTGGACTAGGACTCTAAACCCAACGTTTGTGGCGGAATGGGGCCGCATACCGCCGCAAACGCAGGGTCCAGAATCGAGGAGGGGAGGGGTGGACGGGCGGACGGGAGGGGGCCGAGGCGAGGGGGCCATGAGCGAGTCGAGCACGCCGCCGTGCTCCGTTTGTCACGTTCCGCCGCGCGGCCCTTGGTGGGGGCAGGCAGGAGGCGATAATCTCCCACACGTTAAGGATTTTGCAGTCGCTGCATAATTTTTTGTGGCGGTGCACGGACGAAAAGGGGACCATGTCTACATCACTTCAGACTCACGTGGCGCGCGGCGACGCCCCCGTGGAATTCACCGGCCTCGACCGGGACGGCAAGCTCGTGTTCCTCGGCCTCATGCTCGGCATGTTCGTCGCGTCGATCTCGCAGACGATCGTCGGCCCCGCCATGCCGCGCATCGTCGCTGAACTCGGCGGCATCGAGCACTACAGCTGGATTGCGACCGCGGCCATGCTCGTTTCGGCGGTCGCGGTGCCGGTCGTCGGCAAGCTCTCCGACATGTACGGCCGCAAGATGTTCTATATCGCGGGCCTCGTCGTGTTCATGATCGGTTCGGCCCTGTCCGGCATGGCCACAAACTTCTGGTTCCTTGTGTTCTCGCGTGCCGTCCAGGGCCTCGGTATGGGCACGATCATGCCGCTCAGCCAGACGATCATCGGCGACATCATCCCGCCGCGCCAGCGCGGGAAGTATCAGGGCATCATGGGTGCCGTGTTCGGCGTGTCCTCGATCGCTGGTCCGCTTTTCGGGGGCTGGGTGACCGACAACTTCGGTTGGCGCTACCTGTTCTATCTCGCCCTTCCGCTTGGTGTCGCCGCGCTTGTGTTCCTCGCAAAGTTCATGCGCCTGCCGCACAGGGCAAGCGCTGGAAAGTTCGACCTCATTGGCGCGCTGACTCTCACACCCGGCCTTGTCATCGGCCTGCTCGCCGTGTCGTGGGGCGGCAATACCTACGATTGGGATTCCTCGGTCATCATCACCATGTTCGTGGCCGCGGCAATCCTCCTTGCGCTTTTCGTGGTCGTCGAGATGCGAGCGGAGAACCCGCTCGTCCCGCTCCGCATGCTCGCCGACTCCCGCATCTCCCTATCGATCCTCGCGAGCTTCGCGATCGCGGTCGCAATGTTCGGCGGAATCATCTACATCCCCGTGTTCGCGCAAGGCGTCCTCGGGGTATCCGCAACGAATTCGGGCGCGATCCTCATTCCGCTCAACGTCGCCATGATCGTGACGTCGATTCTCATGGGCATCATGATCACCAAGTGGGGCCGCTACAAGGGACTCCTCGTTCTCGGCGGTATCGTCATGAGCGTCGGATACATCCTTCTTGCAGGCCTCGACTGGCAATCCTCGCAACTGCATCTCACGCTCGTCATGATCGTGATCGGCACGGGGCTCGGCATGTGTATGCAGACCTACACCCTCATTGTCCAAAACGCCGTCGCTCGTGAGGATCTCGGTGTTGCGACGTCTGCCGTGCAGTTCTTCCGTAACGTCGGTTCGACGATCGGCACCGCCGTTCTCGGCTCCGTCATGTCGGCGAATCTCATGCCAAAGATCCAGGCGCAGCTTCCGCCGCAGGTCGCAGCCGCAATGGGAAAGATCGGTGGCGAGTCCGGCGGTAGTGCAGCGGCGATTCTTGACCCCTCGAAGCTCGAGGGCATTCCCGCCCCGATTGTCGAGGCCATTCGCCACGGCATGGGAGACGCCATGCAGGTTGTCTTCACGACGGCGGCCCCGTTCGCGGTTGTTGCCCTCGTGCTTTCCCTGTTCATCCGCCACACCGAGCTGCGCAGCACCAACTAGCGCCCGGCCATGGCGAGATGGACCGCTTGACGGTCACCTCGAACACGAAGATGCACCGCACGTCGATACGAGGAGGCGTGATTGACATGAGCGACACAGCCGCAACGGAGAAAGAGCAGGCGTCGGACCTGGCCGCCAGCCACGAGGGTTTGCGCGAGCGAAAGAAACGCGAATCGCGTGAAGCGATGCATCTTTCGGCGCTCGAACTCGTGGCCGAGCACGGTCTTGCCCAGGTGACGGTCGATCAGATCGCGGAGAGAGCGGGGGTGTGCTCGCGCACGTTCTTCAACTACTGGGGCTCCAAGGAGGCGGCCGTGCTCGGCGTCGATCCTGAACAGAGCAGTCGTTTTGTGGACATTCTTGCCTCTCGCCCCGCGCAGGAGCCCGTTCGCGACTCCATCCGTGCACTCCTTCGCATCCACGCGGATGACGTTTCTCGCCGCAGTGACACTCGCGAGCTCACACACCGCGTGCTCTCTCGCGAGCCGCAGCTGCTGCAAATCCTCGCCGACCGCAATAGGGGAGTGAGCCGCGAACTCAGCGCGGTCATCGCCGAGCGCCTCACTCCGAGCATGGGGGCGGACGACGCGCGCGATGCAGCGGCGATTCACGTTGCCTGGGGGTTCGCCATGGCGCGCAGCGTCTACGCTATTGCTGTGCGCCGCGATCTCTCGCTCGCGGACGCTCTGCCGATCGTTCTCGACTTTCTTGACTCAGGTCGCGTTCGCCTCTAACTGACCACCGCGAAGGAGCTCCTGCCTCATGGCCGATATCTCTCAGCCCGACACGAACGACCTCGTTGCCGCCTACGCGTTTGAGGAGCCGCGGATCCATCTCGGCGCGGTCGTCGATGGCGGCGAGCCGAACCCCGAAGCGCCGCTCTATATGCCGCTCGGAATGCTCAATAGACACGGTTTGATCGCCGGCGCTACCGGCACCGGCAAAACAAAGACTTTGCAGCTCATCGCGGAGCAAATCGCGGCCGCCGGTACCTCCGTTTTCGTCGCGGATATGAAGGGCGACCTTTCCGGCATCGCCGTTCCCGGCCAGGTGTCGGAAAAACTCACCGAACGTGCGAAGGCTCGCGCTCAAGACTGGGTCTCACGCGCTGGCACCACCGAATTCTTTTCGCTGGGTGGACACGGTAAGGGCGTGCCGATTCGCACGACAGTTACCGAATTCGGGCCGATTCTCCTCTCGAAGGTGCTGGGTCTCAACGAGACTCAAGAATCCTCCCTTTCGCTTATCTTTCACTACGCTGACCAGAGTGGCCTTGCCCTCCTCGACCTCAAGGATCTGCGCGCCCTCATCCAATACCTCACGACCGATGGCAAAGATGAGCTCAAGAGCGTCGGCGGTATTTCCACCGCGACCGCCGGCGTTATTCTGCGCAACCTCACCCAGTTCGAAAACTCCGGCGCAGACGTGTTTTTTGGAGAGCCGGCGTTCAACGTCGAGCATTTCCTCCGGAAAGATTCCGACGGTCGCGGGATCATCTCGTGCCTCGAACTTCCCGGCGTTGCCGAGCGTCCGGAAGTGTTTTCAACGTTCATGATGTGGATGCTCGCTGAGCTCTACCAGGTGCTGCCGGAAGTGGGCGATCTTCCCCAGCCGAAACTTGTGTTCTTCCTCGACGAAGCGCATCTGCTTTTCAAGGGCGCATCCAGTGCCTTTATCGACCAAGTCATCCAAACCGTGAGGCTTATTCGCTCCAAGGGCGTCGGCGTATTCTTCATTACCCAATCGCCCAAGGACATTCCCGCCGACGTTCTCGCGCAGCTCGGCAACCGCGTCCAGCACGCCTTGCGCGCCTTCACGCCCGATGACGCAAAGGCCATCAAGAAAGCCGTCGCCACCTACCCCACCACCGAGTACGACCTCGAAAAGCTCCTGACCTCACTCGGCACGGGCGAAGCGGTCGTCACTGTCATGAACGAGAAGGGCGCGCCGAGCTCCGTGGCTTACGCCGCTATGCGCGCACCCGAATCCTCGATGGAGCCCGCGCCGGAGGCCGAGATCGACCGGATCATCGCGTCCAGCCAGATCGCGGATCAATACAGCACTGTTGTGGACCGCGAAAGCGCGTACGAAATCCTCAAGGCGCGCGCGGAGGGCGGCCAGGTCTGCAACGGGGAGTCCGACGGTTCCTCGGCAACCGTCGGAACTGAACAGCCCGGTGCAGGCGCAGCCCCCGCTGCGAAGGCGAAGCCCGCGAAGGAAGAGCCTGGATTTGTGGAGAAGATCGCGGGCAACAGCGCGGTCAAGAGTTTTTTCCGTTCGGCGGGGACGGTGCTCGGGCGTGAGATTACGCGTTCGCTGTTCGGGACGACTCGCAAGCGTCGCCGATAACGGGCGACTGGAGCGCTGGTGCCTACGAACGTATCGGCGGCGCCGGCGCTATGGGACGTCCCGGAAGCCTTGGCGCTCGCGCCTTACCCGCGCTGAATCGGCAGCGCTGAATCGGCACTAAACCCCCAC
>NZ_JALXOZ010000006.1 GCF_025147465.1 Dermabacter sp. p3-SID358 | reverse complement strand
CCCCCACCTCTAAGGAAACGGTAATCAGGCCACGGGGGTGATGAGGCCCTTCGTCTGCGAGGTTGCGCGCGAGAAACGCTCGGCAACATCGGCCCAGTCAACGATGTTCCAGAAGGCCTTCACGTAGTCGGCCTTCACGTTCTGGTAGTCGAGGTAGAAGGCGTGCTCCCACATATCGAGGAGGAGCAGCGGAACGGTCGCGGCGGCAAGGTTGCCCTGGTGATCGTAAAGCTGCTCGATGATGAGCTTTTGGCCGAGCGAATCCCACGCGAGGATTGCCCAGCCGGAGCCCTGGATGCCGAGCGCAGCAGCGGTGAACTGCGCGCGGAGGCCATCGAACGAGCCGAAGAATTCCTCCACAGCCTGAGCAAGCTCACCTTCGGGCTTGTCGCCACCCTCGGGCGAGAGGTTCTCCCAGAAAATCGTGTGGTTCACGTGACCAGCGAGGTTGAACGCGAGGTTCTTCTGAAGCTGGTTGATCGTGCCGAAGTCGTCCTTGTCGCGAGCCTCGGCGAGCTTCTCGAGCGCCTGGTTGGCACCGTTGACGTAGGTCTGGTGATGCTTGTCGTGATGCAGCTCCATAATGCGGCCCGAGATCGAGGGCTCGAGAGCGGCGTAGTCGTATCCGAGATCGGGAAGAGTGTATTCAGCCATGATGGCCACCTTTCTTCGACACTGACGTGCGGGGCATGCGGAAAGCATGCGCACAGCCCAAACCCTATCGAGTGCCTTTGGGCGTTCAGTGTGAACTCGGGCTTAAGATAGAAGGCGTGAGTTCAACAACGACAAAACCAGCAAACGATCGCATCATCTGGGTGGACTGCGAGATGACCGGTCTCGACAAGGCGAATGACGCCCTGATCGAGGTCGCGGTTCTCGTGACCGACGGGGATCTCGAAATCCTCGGCGACGGTGTGGATGTCGTCATCAAACCACCGGCCGGCGCGCTCGAGTCGATGGATGATTTCGTGCGTAACATGCACACGACTTCGGGCCTACTAAAGGAGCTCGAAGGCGGAATCACGCTCACCGAAGCCGAAGAGGCATGCCTCGCTTACGTCAAAGAGCATTGCCCCGAGCCGGGTAAGGCACCTCTCGCGGGCAACTCGGTGGGAACCGACCGCGCTTTCCTCGACCGGGATCTTCCTGAGTTCGCCCAGTTCATGAGCTACCGCACGATCGATGTGTCGAGCCTCAAGGAACTCGCGAAGCGCTGGTTCCCTCGCGTCTTCTTCAACACTCCGGAGAAGCACGGCGGCCACCGCGCGCTCGCCGATATCCGCGAGTCGATCCAGGAGCTCAAGTATTACCGCGAGGTCCTCTTCGTCAAGGATCCCGGCCCCACGAGCGAAGAAGCACAAGCGGCCTCGAAAAAGTTCGAGATCGCCCCCGAATAAAATCGCACCACACGCCCCACGACCTGAACAAAGGAGTTCCCACCATGGCACCATCCCTGCTTCTCGATTCGGCGCACGCGAGCCCCGAGCACGACGCGTGGCTTGAGGAGGTGGGTCGCGCGCTCCTCGAGTGGGGCGCTGCCTCGCGCACGGAGCACGGCTTCGGCTGGCTCGATTCGAACGGCAAGCTCGACCCCTCTCACGATCTCGAGCTGTGGATCAACTGCCGCATGACGCACTGCTTCGCGCTCGCGAGCATCCGTGGCACCGAGTCGGCGCACAATTTCTCGGAGCTCGCCGCGCACGGTTTGAAGGCCCTCTCGGGCCCCTTCCACGACGCGGAACACGGCGGGTTCTTCTCGAGCATTTCGCGAAAGAGCGGCACGCCCGTCGATGACTCCAAACAGGCTTACGCTCACGCCTTCGTCGTGCTTGCCGCCTCGAGCCTCGTGGAGGCGAAGATTCCGGGCGCCGAGGAGCTTCTCGAGACGGCACTCGAGGCCCACGCGCGGTTCTTCGAGCCCGAACACGAGATGTTTGCCGACACCTACTCGCGAGACTTCTCCGAGTGTGAAAACTACCGCGGTATCAACGCCAATATGCACAGCGTCGAGGGGCTCCTCGCGGCCTCGGCGGCAACGGGCCGGCGCGATCTTTTCGAACGCGCCGCGACAATCGTGGAGCACGCACTCGCCTTCGCCGAAGGCAACGGCTGGTTCCTCCCCGAGCACTTCACACCCGAGTGGGAGCCCCGCCCCGACTACAACCGCGAGGAACCCGCGCACCCCTTCCGCCCCTACGGCGCCACAATCGGCCACTCGTTCGAGTGGGCACGCCTTGCACTGCACACGGCAGCGGGGTTCGAGGGGCAGTTTTCCGACGCCACCCGGGCCACCGATCGGGCCTCAACTCTGCGCGAAGGCGCCCTCGCCCTCGCCGAAAAGGCGTGCGAGACTTGGGGCGTCGACGGCGATGGCGGTTTCCCCTACACGGTCGATTGGAACGGCACCCCGGTCGTGCACGAGCGCATGCACTGGGTGATCGCCGAGGCCATCGGGGCGGCGGCGGTGCTCCTTCGCGCGAGCGGGGACGCCGCGTGGGGTGAGCGCTACGAAGCGTGGTGGGACTGGGCGAAGGCAACCACGATCGTCCCCGGCAACCTCGGAAGCTGGATCCACGAACTCTCAGCGGCCGGCGAGCTGAGCGAAACAACGTGGAAGGGACAGCCCGACATCTACCACGCCTACCAGGTGACGCTCATTCCGCGCTTTCCCGCGTGGCCGCCGCTCGCCCACGCCGTCGCTACGGCCTGAAGCGCTCCACGAAACGCGTATTCGATCCCTCGAGCCTTCGCTGCATCACCTCGAAGGCCTGAGGGTTCGAATCAACCGCGAGGAACCGTCGGCCCAGGGCGTGCGCAACCGCCGCCGTTGTGCCCGAGCCCGCAAAGAAGTCGAGAACCCAGTCGCCCTCGCGGCTGCTCGCCTGCACGATACGGCGGAGAATCCCCTCGGGTTTCTGGGTCGCGTAGCCGGTTTTTTCGCGGCCCGTGGGCGAGACGATCGTGTGCCACCACACGTCGGTGGGGAGCTTTCCTCGTTCGGCCTTTTCCTTCGTCACGAGACCGGGTGCCATGTACGGCTCGCGATCCACGCCCTCGGAGTCGTAGTAGTAGTTCTTCGGGTCCTTGACGTACACGAGGATCGTGTCGTGTTTCGCGGGCCAGCGCTTTTTCGTGCGCGCCCCGTAGTCGTAGCTCCAAATGATTTCGTTGAGGAAGGATTCGCGCCCAAAGAGCGCATCGAGCAGAACCTTCGCGTAGTGGGCCTCGCGGTAGTCGAGGTGCAGGTACAGCGTCCCGGTGCGCGCGAGCACGCGGCGGGCTTCGATGAGCCTCGGCTCGAGGAATTCCCAGTAGTCCTCGAATGCGTCATCGTAGCCGTACAGCGCGCCCTTGATGCTTCGGTAGCTGCGCCCCTTGAAACCTACGCGCGAGCCTTCGGCACCGTCATCTGCGCGCACCGTTTGCAAGGACTGGCGTTGCTGCCGCCTGCCCGTGTTGAACGGCGGATCGATGTAAATGAGCTGGATCGATTCATCGGGCAGCGTGCGAAGCACCTCGAGGTTATCGGCGCACACCACGCTGCTCGGTGCTTCATCGCCCACGAGGCGAAGTTGTTCGCTCATTGCTCTCCATTTCGCGAAAACCACACGAGACGTAGATATGAAAAGAGCCCCTCGATCGAGGGGCTCTTCACTGGGGTGATCGACGGGATTTGAACCCGCGACCGCCTGGACCACAACCAGGAGCTCTACCTACTGAGCTACGACCACCATCTGTGCGGGGTCTCCCGCAACGAATGAACACTCTACCGGGCCGCCCCTGCTCTGCGCGAATCAAGAGGCCCCAAAAGGGATGTGAGTCTCAACGCATGTGCGCGAGCGGCGAAATCGCGCGGAACGTCCGAATGGCGGCCTCGGCGGCGGCATAGCCAGCGTCTTCACTCGCGCCCTCCACACCCGAACGGGCGACGGCCTGCTCACGCGTGTTCACCGTGAGAACGCCATTGCCAACCGGGGTCGACTCGTCGAGCGCCACGCGCGCGAGACCGTCCGTGGCCGCGGCCGAAATATATTCGAAGTGCGGGGTTTCGCCGCGAATGACCACGCCGAGCGCGACAACGACGTCACACGTGCGCGCGAGGGCCTGCGCGGCGACGGGAAGCTCAAAAGAGCCCGGCACTCTCAGCTCAGTCACCTCACACCCCGCATCGGCGGCAGCGCGCCGCGCGCCCTCGAGCAGGGCATCCATGATTTCCGTGTGCCAGCTCGCGGCGGCGATTCCTATGGTGGCGGGTCCCGCGTCGCTCGTGCCGAGTGCCGTCGAAGGGATTCCGTATCCGGCCATGTCTACTCCTCAGGTGTCGTGCTCGTGGGCGAGAGATCAAGGCGGTGCGCCATTTTCTCGCGCTTGGTCTCAAGGTAGCGCCTATTTTCTTCGCGTGGGGCGATCGCGCTCGGAACGATCTCGGCAACCTCGACCCCGAGCTTCGCAAGGGCGCCGTCCTTCTCGGGGTTGTTCGTGAGAAGCCTTACGCGCTCCATGCCGAGGCAGCGCAAGATCTCTGCGGCGTCGTCGTAGCGGCGCGCATCGACGGGCAGGCCGAGGTGAACATTCGCCTCAACCGTGTCGTCTCCAAGATCCTGCAGGTGGTAGGCGCGAATCTTCTCGAATAGGCCGATGCCTCGCCCTTCGTGACCACGCATGTAGATCACGGCCCCGCCCTCGCGCTGGATCGCTTCGAGCGCTCCTTCCAGTTGCTCACCGCAATCGCACCGGTACGAGCCGAAAATGTCGCCCGTCGCGCACTCGGAGTGCACGCGCACGAGGGGAGGCTGGGAAGCGTCGGACCCCTCCCCCGGCCATGCGGAGCCGCGTGCGAGCAGGCTCATATGCTCACCATCGTGGCCTCGCCACGCGCGTACCTCGAACGTGCCGTGGGGTGTTGGCAGGTCGATCGGTGCGGTGCCGGTCACCCCGCCTTCGGGCGTGCGCATTTCGCTCACCGGGCCGCCTCTCGCGCGTCGCGCTCCTCGAGATATGCCGTGAGCTGCTCGATCGTGATAATCCCGAGTCCATGCTCACGCGCGAAATCCGCGAGAGCTTCCGCGTGCATCATCGAGCCGTCGTCATACACAACTTCGCCGATGAGCCCCACGGGAGTGAGGCCCGCAAGGCGCGTGAGTTCAACAGCGGCCTCGGTGTGGCCGGGGCGCTCCCGCACGCCGCCATCCTTCGCAATGAGGGGCAGAACGTGGCCGGGGCGGATGAGATCCTCGGCGTTACCGTTCGCGAGGGTGCGCGCTGTAATCGCGCGATCCGTTGCGGAGATGCCCGTCGCCTCGACTGCGCGAGCGTCACAGCTAATCGTGTAGGCCGTGCGCAGCGGGTCTTCACTGTTCGGAACCATGAGGGGAAGCGCGAGAGAAGCGGCGCGCTCGGCCGTCATGGGCGCACACAGGTACCCGGAGCTGTGCCGCACAAAGAAACCGACCTTCTCGGGGCTCGCGAGCTCGGCGGCCATGATGAGATCGCCTTCGTTTTCACGGTTCTCGTCGTCGAGCACCACGAGGATCTCTCCGCCAGCCAGCAGGTCAAGCGCCTCCTCCATCGGGGTCAGGTCAATCGCAAAGCTCATTTCGCGCGCTCCTCACGTGCGGCGCGCACGGCCACGAGCCGCGCCGTGTATTTGGCGATCACGTCGGTCTCGACGTTCACTCGGGTTCCGACGGTTGCCTCGCCAAGCGTCGTAGCCTCGAGCGTCTCGGGGATGAGGGCCACCTCGACAAAGGCGGGGCTCTCCCCCGGCGTATTCACGGCCGTGACGGTGAGCGAAACGCCATCGAGGGTGATCGAGCCTTTTTCGGCGACCTGTTCTTCAAGGGTGTCGGGGATCTCGATGCGCATGCGCCACCACGTTCCCTCATCGTCGATGCGGGCAACAACTCCCACGCCGTCGACGTGCCCCTGCACAATGTGACCGTCGAGGCGGGCGCCGACCTCGGTGCAGCGCTCGAGATTCACGCGGCTACCAACGGCGAGATCGCCGAGGCTCGTGCGTGCGAGGGTCTCCCCCATGGCGATCGCGGTGAATCGAGCCGCCTCGCCTTGGGTTTCGGGCGTTTCGATCGCCGTCAGGCACACGCCGTTCACGGCGAGGGATCCGCCGAGCGCAAGGCCGTCGAGCAGAGGCGCCGGCGCCTCCAGGGTGAGGCGCGCCGTGTCGTCCGCCCCTTTCTCAAGCCCCGTGACGGTGCCCTTCGCGCTGATAATTCCTGTAAACATTGGTCACTCGCCTTTCGTGGGAGTTTGCTGCCGCGCACGCGGGATCGCGTGGAAGAGAAGATCTGAACCGCTCACATGGAGTGATTCGGGAACGATGTCGAAGTCAAGCCGGTTCTCGAGGGTCCCGATGCCGAGCCCCGTGACCGCAGGTGTGCCCGCACCGAGCAAAGTCGGGGCCTCGTGGATCCAGAGGTCGTCGACGAGATCGAGCGTGAGCGCCGCGGAGATTAAACGCGGGCCACCTTCGAGAAGCAGGTGCTCAACCCCGTGTTCGGCGCGCAGGTTTTCGAACACGGCGCGGATATCTCGCGTGCGATAAAGAAGCGGGCGTGCGTGTTCAGGGCCGTGTGTGGCTTTCGCGAGCCGCGAGTGTGGCTCGAGCGGGCGCTCGCCAATCACGACTCGCCGCGGTTGGCGTTGAGCGAGCGTGCCGTGCGCATCTCGCGCGGTAAGTGCGGGGTCATCGGCGAGGGCCGTGCCCGTGCCCACGGCGATCGCGTCCACGGTGCTGCGGAGCGCGTGTCCCTCCACACGGGCGTCCTCTCCGGTAATCCAGGCGTTCGTGCCATCGGCGGCTGCGACGTAGCCATCGAAGGTTTGCGCAATTTTCGCGGTCACGAACGGGCGCGCTTCGCGCGTGGCGAGGAACCAGCGGCGGTTCAGTTCCGTTGCGCGGGCAGTGAGGTCCCCTCCGACGCTACCCGGCAACGCGTCACTCCACAGACGGGCGTTGATGCCGGCATCGCGAAGAAGAGCACCCCCGTTCGCGGCGATGTCGTGCGGGTCTTGAACGGCGTAGAGCACGCGCGCAACGCCCGCGTCGATGAGAGTGCGCGCGCACGAGGGCGTACGGCCCGCGTGGGCGCACGGTTCAAGAGTCACGATGCAGGTCGCGCCGTGCACATCGAGGCCACGTTCCCGGGCGACCGCGAGGGCATCTGCTTCGGCATGCGGGGTTCGGGCGCCTCGGTGGAAGCCTGTGGCAAGGAGTTCCCCGGAGGGGCTGAGGAGCGCTGCGCCGACGCGCGGATTGGCACCGAGGGGTCCGCGCCGCGCCTGTTCGAGTGCGCGCTCACACGCCTCACGCAGGGCGCTTTCGCGCGCGGCGTCGTGAGGGGGCTGATTCATGCCCATGGTCCTCGCCTCCCGCATCGCTCATCTCGATCGATGGTCCGGGAGAAGGGAAAACTGCGAGAGCACGGCGCGTAAAAGCGGCATGCTTCGCCCGCATGAACCTCCCATCCAGACTGTACTGTCGGCACCGGAATTCCACCGGTCAGGCCCAAGGCTCGCCCCACGGAGTGAAACGCGCCCGGGTTAGCGGGCTTTCACCGCCAGTTCGGAATTGCACCGAGTTCCCGGAACATGCGCCACCAGTTTAGCGCGCATGCGGGCGGGAACGACAAAACCCCGCTCTTTCAAGCGAAGGTTTCCGTGTCGTGCGCCATCAGGGATTCGAACCCCGGACCCACTGATTAAGAGTCCCAAACCAGGCGACCTTATCGAGGTTGATTTCACCGGCGGCAGCGGATGACCGCCTGAGTGACGCTACACCTTTGACGATATATATCTTGGGCAATATGGTGATGGCACGACGTGGACACTGCACTGCAGCATGGAAGTGTCCGAGTGGTACGCAAAACTCAGTCCCACAGACAAAGGGAACTCCTGCACGATTAGGTGACAATGGTGGTGTCAGGCTGCGAGGCTCACGGCCTGGTTCATGATGGTCTCGTATTCGATGGGGGCAGTCGGCCCAGTCGCGTTTGTCGGCGGCGCGGGTGGTACGTTCTCTCGATCCAGGTGCCGATTGCGATGCGGAGTTCTTCGCGGGTCCGCCACCGCTTGCGGTCCGGAACGTTTTTCTGCAGGAGTGCGAAGAAGGAGTCCATCGCTGCGTTGTCGCCGGCCGCACCAACTTTGCCCATCCACCCGATGAGGTGGTGGCGGTTCAGGGCGTGCACGAAGCTTCGCGCTCGGAACTGGAATCCTCGGTCCGCGTGCACGATGCACCCAGCAGCATCGGAACGGCGCGATACCGCGTTGTTCAGGGCGTTCACCGCGAGACGGGCCTTCATCCGGCCGCTGATCGAGTAGCCCACGATCCTCCCGAAGAACTCGTCTTTGATCGCGCACAGGTAGAGCTTGCCCTCGTCGGTCCAGTGCTCGGTGATGTCGGTCAGCCAGAGCTCGTTGACGTCACCTGCGGTGAAGTCCCGCTGGACGAGATCGTCGTGCACGCTCGGGCCTGGGCGTTTCCTGTTCTTACCGCGCTTCTTCCCGAACACGGGCCACCACTGGTTATCTCGGCAGATCCGCCACGCGGTTTTCTCGCACATCACTTCGCCCGCGGCGCGGGCCTCCCCTCCCCTACTAGGAATCTGGATCCGAACTCGGGATCGTCCCGGTGGGCGTCGAACAGAGCGTTTGCCCGGTAGGCCTCGGTCAGCTCGGAGGCGGTGACCTGCCGGTTTCGCCAGCGGTAGTAGGGCTGGCGGGAGAGGTTCAGGACCCGCAAGGACACCGCGACGGGGATCCCGTCAGCGGCGAGCTCGCTCACGAGCGGTTAGAACCATTTCCCGGCAAATTCGTCTGGGACAGGTAGGCGGCCGCTCGACGGAGGACCTCGTTCTCCTGCTCCAGCACCCGGTTGCGGCGACGGAGATCGCGCAGTTCCGTCGAGTCCTCACGGGTCCTCCCGGGGCGGTTGCCGTCATCGATATCGGCCTGGCGGATCCATTTATGGAGCGCCATCTCGTGGATTCCGAAGTCCTTCGCGATCTGCGCGAGCGTGACGCCGTCCTCACGGGACCGGGCCACCCGTACGACGTCATCGCGGAACTCTCGAGGGTAGGGAGCGGGCATAGGGCACATCGTTCCAGGCCGCCCTGCGGGCAAGCCAGATCAGATGTCACCTTTCCGCGCAGCAGTCCCTCCTGATTGCTTTTCAAATCGCGCTTAAACTCCTGCGCCGAGGAAGAGCCTGGTGCATACGTTGTTGGGAGGTGCTCGTGCGTCGGCTACATCTGCCTGTTGATGGGTGCGCTGCCGAATGTGATCGCATCGGCAGCGCACCCGCCGCGGGGGCGTTTTCAGCCGCCCGAGGCCCTAGGAGTCGACCCGGTTGGGCTCTGCCGCAGTGCGCGTGCTGCGGTTCGGTCCGCGTTCTGCCTCTCGTGGCGGCGACGGCTGTGAGTGTGCACTGCGTGCCTTGAACACGAAGCCCCCGGTCGCGACAAGGACTGCGAGTGCCCCAATGCTGGACCAAATAGCATGCGTCTGTTGAGTGAAGGCATCACTTACTGCGATGGAACTCGATACGCCTAAGCATATGCCGAATAGCGCACCGATTAACCGGTCTTTCATCATGGCGGTTCCTATCTCTCGGGCCGTCGTGTTAGGGAAGGCGCATGCACGGAACGCAGACATTGGGGGCGCCAAACTTTGAACAGCATGCTCGCAACGCGGGACCGCATGAAGCGAAGGCGCACGCTAGGCAGAGGGCGATACCGGCGCCGGTGGGAGATGAGGCGCATGGTGCCGCGCATGTAGCGCATCCTGCTGCTCGCTCCAGACACTGCATGACGTTCTTTGACTGGCAGGATCCACTCACCTGATAGTTCGTCTTCGCGCAACCGCCACAAGGATCTTTCTTTGATGCTCTCGCTGTGTGAGCATCGTACGTGGCAGCTAATTGGGCAGCTGGGATTGGCTTTTCCGCGCGACCATTGACACTTGCGGCTGAAAGGGAGAGAGCGTCGTTTTCCTGGTCATACCTATATATTTCGACGCCGACTCCGGTGGAGCCGTCTTCGGCGGTCTCTTTTGTATAAACGAGGAACCGAGAGTCGGGAAGCTGGAGGGCTGCGACGGACCGGTGGGAGCCGTCGCTGAAGCTTGTCCGGGCGAACTCCGATTGCATTGCTTCGGGCGCATCGGGACGCTGCCCGGCCTCGGTGGCCTCCTTACCACGTAATCCCTTCTGAGCGATGGCTGTGCTCCGCGGGAGACTCGTTGCCAGGTCGAGGTCAAGTGCGGCGAGGGCAGCTCTTGTGTTGCTATCTTCCGAAAGCTCTTGCATCAGCTCGTCGATGCTGGGCTGGTCGAGACCACTAGTCTTGGACTTTAGCGGCTTCGGCTCGAGGGCATGCGCCACCCCTGAGCCAACCCGTGTATGGATGGTTGCAATGGTAGCGACGGCCGCGAGCCCGGCTGCGCTTTGAAGCGCGGCGCGCCTACTGAAGAACCGTCGCTCCGCATGAGGAGTAGTAAATGCTAGATGTTCATTATTGCGGTGAACTCCGATAATTCGGGCCAACAGAAGGGACGTAGTCGGGCCAAAGCGGCGGGCCATGAGAGCAACAAGCCGCGGGCCTGAGTATACCTTTGGGGTAGTACGATTGAACGTGATCGCCACGGGGATGTGTGGCGGGTTTGGGCCGAAGTGGTTGATGCGGATCTGTTCGACCTCTGGGTCGGAAAGAGGTCGTGCGAGGAGTTTGCCGTTGGTTTCCTGCTCCAGTGAGTGAGAGATGGCGCTACATTCCCCGCACCCTGAATCAAAGGCGATGTAGGTTTTCGAATAGTCCAGTGAGTCCTGCGTCATTACGGTACTCCTGTGGCTTTTTCGGAAGGCACCGGTTGGTCACCCCTGAGTCAAACTAGCAGCCGACTCTAGTGTGGTCAAGATCTCAAGTGAGCTTCCTCTGAACTCCGGGCCAGTTCTAAGGACCAAGCATGGGGAGTTGGTCAAACGTGTTGCTCTCGGAGATCGGTTTGGATTTCGTGAACAAACGAGGTGTGTAGTCGGGCGGCGATAGCCCTTTGTGGAGGCGCATACCGCCGAGGCTATTTCCCGACTAACCTGGCCGCGATGACGTCGTCCGTGTCGCCCTGAACCGTGAGCACGGCACCCACCTGAAGGACATCGCCGAGGACTTCGGCACCAGCTTCTCCTGCCTGACGAACTGGGTCCGCCAGGCCGAGGCCGAGGCCGGCAACAAGTCCGGCACCACGAAAGCCGAAGCCGAAGAACTCCGCGCCGCATCCCCACGCCCCCAGATGCCCATGAGCACCACTGAAACGTGGCAACCGAGCCACCCGCGACACCACGAGCCCACGCATCCTGCATCAGCACATGGTCAAAACCGTCAGCGTCATCAGCACGCGACAGCTCCGAAAACCGTGTCACCGCCTCAACTCCAGGCCCCACCTGACGAGACCCAACCCCCATCACGTCCTCAACCGCAGCCCGATCAAGATTCGTCGCGACACTCGTAATCACGTAACCGAGAGGGTTATCCATCGCCAGCAACCGCGCCGCGAAAACCCCTAAATCACCGCCACCGCAGCCAGCCACAACCAAGACCGCTTCGCTCACGCAGTCCCCACTGCATTCGAGCGTCGAAGACTTAGCTGAAAGCACTTCACCGATGAGCTCCACGAACTCAGGACCTGCTTCGCCGTGCCAGCCGTCTTCGGCTAGCCCGCCCAAGATTCCCCGAAACCTCGCTTGGTCAGTCATCGCGCTACCGCCTACTGCGCCGAGCCCTCGTCGGACTCACGCGCTTGCTCGGCAGCTTCACCCCATCGGCGAAGCATTTGGCCGCGAACGTTAATATTTTCGTCAGTCGCGGCTCGTAAGGACAATGCGACTTCGTCCCAGGTCGCAGGCCGAACGGAACGCCTTTGGTCCATTGCCCAGTCATAAAGTCCGGGGTAGCCCTTTTGTGTGAGCAGGATGTCTGCAATTCGAGCACTAGTAGTCATAAGGACAGCGGACTACTATTTTTAGTAATCTCGCACCATCTTAAATACAAATTGGTAACGATGCAGTTAGCGCCCACCCTGAGGGTATGTTGACACTGAATCAGGTAGGAATCATAAAGCAAACGGTAGACGAACGAATTTCTGCGGCCACTCGCGCACTGGTAGCACTCCACGGCATGAGGAACGCCGACCTAGCAGATGTGCTTGGCATCGGGCAGAACTCTGTGTTTATGAAGTTGCGCGGCGACTCACCTTGGAAGGCGGCTGAGGTGGCACTGGTGGCGGAATACTTCGGTGTGCCGATCTCTATCATTTTCGATGGGATGGCTGCCGTTAACAATGAAGAAGCCCCCGCTCTTCCGAGCGGGGGCTTCCGTGTCGTGCGCCATCAGGGACTCGAACCCCGGACCCACTGATTAAGAGTCAGTTGCTCTGACCAACTGAGCTAATGGCGCCTAACGAAGAAATACACTACGCCGCTCACTGCCGCCCGCGCCAATCGATCAAGATGTTTTATGCCGAAGCACACATTCAGTGGCGCCGCCTACACTATGGAAGAACGTCATTGCCGGAGCCTAAGGAGTTGAGCGGTGCGGATCGCAGTCACGGGTGCGACAGGCGTCCTCGGGCAAGAAGCTGTCGAGGCACTCGTGGCAGCCGGCCACGAGGTCACGGGCGTGACCCGCCGAGAGCGCGGCATCCCTGTGGTGGAAGGTCGCGGGGCCCATGCCGTCATCGCCGATGTCTTCTCCGCCAATGACCTCGAACGCGCCTTTCGCGGCCACGATGTCGTCATCAATACGCTCGCGAAGATCCCCACGGGCATGGGTGCCCTCCGGCCGTTCGCCTGGCGCGAAGATGACCGCCTGCACCTCGAAGCATCAGCCGCGATCGCAAAGGCGGCAGCACGGGCCGGAGTCAGGAAGCTCATTCAGGAATCCTCGATGTTCATGTACCCCGATAACGGGAACAAGTGGATCAGTGAGGAGCATCCCCTTGCCGTGAAAAACCAGGCATTCAAGCCGCGAGTATGCGAAATGCGCGCTGCCGTCGACTTCGCCGAAAGCGGGCGCAGCGCCGTTGTGCTGCGTCTAGGTCAGCTGTATGGGCGCGACCCCGGCACAACCTACGCCCTTCGCAAGACTCGCGAGGGCGAGGCGGTGCTCCTCGGCAAGCCGAGCGACTACATCACGCTCGTGCACCATATCGACGCGGGACGTGCTTTTCTCGCGGCCCTCGATGCCCGTTCCGGTTTCTACAACGTGGGAGGCGAGCCCATCACACGCGCGAGGTGGGCAAAGGATCTCGGGCGCGAAGCGCGCGCGCAGGGGGACGCAAAATTCTTCCCCGCCGCAACGCAGGCCGTTCTCCCCGCGAAAATGGACGTGCAACGCCGCTCGCTGCGCGTCTCTTCGATCCGATTTATGCGGGAAACCGGATGGCGCCCAACGATCGGGCCGTCGAGCCTCGGCTGGTCGCGCATGTAAAACCTCGCTCCCGCCGACACGTGACATCTGTCAGCTCCTTCTCGTGACAGACCCCGATGGAGGAGTTCTCGAGCCTCGAACAAACTTGAGGCATGAACGACATCGCAGTGGAGCTCACGAAGCTTCGGAAACAGTTTTCCTCAATTGTCGCCGTCAATGACATCGACCTCACAGTCGAGCGCGGCGAGGTTCTCGCTTTTCTCGGACCGAACGGCGCCGGAAAAACGACAACACTCGACATGGTTCTCGGGCTCACAAGGCCTACGTCGGGAAGCATTTCGGTATGCGGAACCACTCCGCGCGAAGCGATCAAAGCAGGAAAAGTCTCGGCGCTTCTCCAAACGGGCGGGCTTCTCGCCGACATTACCGTCGGCGAGACCGTCGATTACATCGCCTCAACCTTCCCAAAGCCGACGATGGGGCGGCGCGCACTCGAGCTCGCTGGCATCGCGGAACTCGCGAGTCGCAAGGTCAAAGCCTGCTCCGGAGGTGAGCAGCAGCGCCTCAAATTTGCCCTCGCACTTTTGCCCGACCCGGAAGTGCTCATTCTCGACGAGCCCACAGCTGGGATGGACGTCTCGGCCCGCCGCACGTTCTGGGATCGCATGCAAGGTGAGGCGAGCTCGGGCCGCACGATTATCTTCGCGACCCACTATCTCGAAGAAGCAGAGCAATTCGCGCGTCGCGTCGTGTTCATTTCGGAGGGCGCAATTGTCGCCGATGGTCCCACGGAGCAGATCCGCGACCTCACCGGCGCAAGGTCGATCCAAGCGAACGTAGAAAACCCAGAGTCGGTCATGGTTTCCCTTCGCGAACGCTTCCCGCACCTGAGCGTCGAGGTCACGGGGGCACACTTGACAACCGTCGCGAGTGAAAGCGACGACGTGGCCCGTTTCCTCCTCTCGCTCGCGGGCGTGAGCAATCTCGAAATTTCACACCCGTCGCTTGAGGACTCGTTTGTTCGCCTCACGAAAGATCGGAAGGACGCCTAATGTTTGCGATCGAACTCAAACGCCTATTCAGGGATCTCGTCACCCTTTTCTACATCGTTGTCTTACCGGTCATCATCTACATTGCCCTCGGCGAGACAAGCAGCTTTGCCGAGGCGAGGATCGGCGATGGTAACGTTGCGATGTCGATCATGGTGGCTATGGCCGCCTACGGTGCCGCGAGTGCAACGGCGGGCATCGCGTCACAAGCCGGCGTCGAAAAGATCCGAGGCTGGGGCCGCCAACTCGGCCTTACACCGCTCAGCGACATGCGCTACATCGCAGTGAAGTCGGCGGTGGGCTCCATCATCGCTGCCCTTCCCATCATCATCATGTTCATCATCGGCGCCTTCACGACAGCCGACGCACCACTCGAAGATTGGATCGTGTCGTTCCTCATCCTGTTCGCGGGATCACTGATGTTCGGCTTTTACGGGCTGATCTTTGCCTTCGCCATGCGTAGTGAAGGCGCAGCGACCGCTTCGACCGGGTTGCTCGTGCTCTTTGGTTTCCTGGGGAATCTCTTCATTCCGCTTAGCGGAACTCTCCTTGAGATCGGGCGCTTCACACCCCTTTATGGCTACGCCATGCTCGCCAAGTATCCCTTCATGCATGGGAAGATGTACTCCATGAATGGAGGTCTCTACACCGATCCTCTGTGGTACGGGCTCGTCAATATGGCTGTGTGGTGCGTGATCTTCACTGCGGCCGCAGTCTTGCTCGCCCGTAAAACTCGCGAAAGGCAGTAATGCTCGAGAATTCTGGAAAGGGAGTCACCGAGAATCGAAGGCGCACGCTTGCCTATGCGATGTCGCTCGTGTGGCTTCTTTTCCTTTCATTTCCACTGCTCACCGCGGTCTACGATGATATTCCGACGGCTTCTCGGATCCTGTCGATCCTCGTGACGGTCGCCTTTGCTGGCCTCTATGCAGGATCGATGATCCGGCATTTTCGTGACCCCGATCGAATTACCGATTCGGTCACGTGGAAGACTGTCGCGTTCATCGCGCTCCTCGTGGCGATGTGCGTCACACAGCTGCTCCTTATTGGCGTCGATGCACTTTCACTCGTCGTGTTCCTCGTCCCCACGATAGTCTTCCTCTTGACGCCACGCTCCGGCTATATCGCCGGAGCGTGCGTCGTGGTCGCGATTTTCGCGGCAAGCCTCCTCACCCGAAACCTCGCAATCCTCTCCTTCGGGATCATCTCTATCGGCGTCTTTTTCGGCTGTGCTTGTTCGGTCTTCTTCACGAAATCAGCAATCGATGATTCCCGCGTCGCGACTCAAGAGGCCGTTCTTGACGAGCGCGAAAGGGTTGCGCGCGACATTCACGACGTTCTCGGGCACACGCTCACGGCGATCGTGCTCAAGTCGGAGCTCGCCGAGCGCCTCGTTGAGAAAGATCCGATCGCTGCTAAGCACGAGATAGCCCTCATTTCACAGCTCTCACGTGAAGGCATCGCCGACGTTCGCGCGACTGTTCTTGGGCTTCGCGTTCGCCAACTGGGCACAGAGCTTGAGCAAGTACGCGAGGTTGCGCACGGTGCGGGGATCGACCTCACCGTGCATGGCGAACCAAACGATGTCGATCCGCGTCACAGGATCCTTTTCGCATGGGCCCTGCGAGAGGCGATGACCAATATCGTGCGCCACGCCAACGCCCAAAATGTCAGCATCACCATGACGTCGCACGGAATCGACATCGTCGACGACGGTGTCGGCTTTTCGGGAACCGTTGGCAATGGGCTCAGAGGCCTTCGCGAGCGCATCGAGTATTCAGGTGGCAAACTCACCCTCCGCGGCGGCAATGACGGAACGAAGGTGCAGGTATCAATGTGATTCGAGTGCTCATTGCCGATGACCAAGCCATGGTGCGCGGTGCCCTTGCTGCTCTCCTTAATCTCGAGGACGATATTGACGTCGTTGCTGAAGCGGCCAACGGTGAGGAGGCCCTCACCGCGGCGGCCTCCACGGCGATCGACGTTGCACTTCTCGACATCGAGATGCCAAAACTCGATGGCATTGAGACGACCGCGGCTCTTCGTGCCCGCCACCCCGACATTCGGTGCCTGATCGTCACGACCTTCGGGCGTCCCGGCTACCTTCGCCGCGCGCTCGATGCCGGCGCACGCGGCTTCGTCGTGAAGGAAACTCCCGCCGAAAAGCTCGCCGAAGCCGTGCGGAAAATCCACGCGGGCCAGCGAGTCGTCGACCCGGCTCTCGCAACGGAATCCCTTTTCGAGGGGGCAAACCCCCTCACCGAGCGCGAACAGGAAATCCTCCGCATTGCTCGCGACGGAGAAAAGATCTCCAACATCGCTAAGAAGGTGCACCTCAGCGAGGGAACAGTGCGCAACTATCTTTCCTCGGCAATACACAAGACAGGCTCCGCAACGAGGGCGGCCGCCGCGAAACGCGCCGAAGAACGCGGCTGGCTCTAGGGCCACACAAGCGTCGGCCCCCGCTTACCCCCGTGATCGCGAGTTAACCTCAAACCGGTCAAGCATCTCTTCGGCCGCCCGAAGTGCATGATGGGAGTACGCACCCACCGAGCGCTCCCCCTCGAGGGCGAGCCTGAGCGCGTCCAGGTACCTCGTGAATAGCGCCCAGTAGATATCGCGCGTATCGCGCTCGAGCCGCAACGCTTCCGTATTCGTGCGGTTGTTGAGCACGGCCATGCGCCTCTCGAGCTTTGTGATGACGTGCGGGGGAACTGGTTCGCCGTCAATCGTCTGCTCGGCGAGGGGGCCGAGTTCGCGGTTGACGGTCTCGAGCATACTTCGCACGAGCATCTTTTCCTCATGTCTGCGCTCATCAACGCCGGGCGCAGCGAGCCCCGTTGATCGAATCACGAACGGCAGTGTTCCGCCGAACAACAAAAGCGAGGTGACCGCGACTAGGAAGGCCACGAGGATCACGGTGCCACGGTGGTCAACGAGCTGACCACCGGCAACATACGGGAGGGTTTGGATCGCGGCGAGAGTGACCACTCCCCTCATACCTGCCCAAGCAAGCACGATCCCTCCCTTCGGGGAGATCTTCTCGGTGAGCGCATAATCAAGATCGGCACGTGTGCGGTTGAGCCATCGGGAACTTTCCGATTCCCAATTTTCGCCGAAGCGTGCGCGGGCCCGTCGCTCCCCTTCTTCGGATAGCCCGTCCTTGAGGTAGCGGCCAAGGGTGCGGGCGCGCGTCTCGCGATGGTTTGACATCCACACCACGACCGCCACCCCAACGGCACGCATAACGATCAGCACGACGAGAACCACGATGGCCATGAGCCACACACGGCCCATACCGCCGCTCGATCGCGCATCACTCACGAGCAGCGTGATTTGCATGCCCATGAGGAGAAAGACCGCGTGTTCAAGCACGTAACTCACCGTGGCCCAGGTCGACTTCACCATCGCCCGCTCCTCGGCGTTGAGCGAACGAGGCGCGAGGTGGGTCATGAGTACCGCGCTCACAACAACAGCGATCACGCCAGAGGCATGCACCTGCTCAGCCGGAATGTACGACGCCCACGGGCTCGCGAGGGTCGCGACGGTGACGAGAATCGGATCATCGAGGCGGCCCCGTGCCCAATTGATGATCCTGCCAACCACGTACCCAATGGCAAGGCCACCCACAACCGCCCAAAGAAAACCGAGGCTGGCCTCGACAAACGAGAAACCGACAGCAAGAGCCGAGACTGCCATGCGCATCGTGACGAGCGCCGCCGCGTCGTTGAAAAGGCTCTCGCCTTCCAGCAGGGTCATGATTCGATCGGGAAGGCCGAGCCTTCGGCCGATACTCGTCGCCGCCACAGCGTCAATCGGAGAGACAGCCGCACCGAGAGCGATCGCAAGCGGAAGCGAAATCTCCTGAAAGAGAGCATGGACAATCACGCCCACGATCACGGCCGGCACGATCACCATGACAATGCTCAGCCACGCAATCGGCTTGAGATTGCGCCGAATTTCGATCACGGGAACATTGCGCCCCGAGGCAAAGAGGATCGGCGGAAGAATACCGAGCAGAACGAGCTCGTTAGAGAGTTCTATGTCGGGAATCCACGGGATGAAGCTTGCGATGATGCCGAGAACGAGCAGCAAAAGCGGTGCGGCGATCCCTGTTCGGCGAGAGAAGATCGCGGAAACCAGCAGAACCGTCAGTCCCACAAGCGCAAGGACGATCAGTTCCACGCTCTGGCCTTCTTTCTCGTGACAATCCTCGTTCTACTTTGCGTCTACTTGCGCAAGGAAATCTTTCGCGCCGCCCACGAGCTCCACGTGCCCCGTGGGGAGATCGGCGAGGGCAAGCTTCGCGATCTCCTCGGCGAACTCGCGCACCGAATAGAGCTTTCCGGCAGCCTCACGGCGGGCCTCGAGCGCGCCCGGCTCCACGCGATTGAGGAGAGTCGCCGTCACGGTGCCCTCGATCATGTCGCCGGACACGACAACGAAGCTCACGCCCTTCTCGCTCATCTCGGGGATGCGCGAGGTGAGCTCATCCTCGCCTGCACGCTTCGACTTCGCGACCGCGTCGTAAGCCTCCATGGTCTCGACCTCATTGATGAAATGCGCCTGATGGCTCGTCACGAAAATGACGCGTCCGCCGGGGGTCATGCGCTTGAGCGCGGCGGTGAGGGCGTTCGTCTGCGCATCGCGGTTGAGGCGAAGCGCATAGTTTTCGCCGAGATCCTTTTCCATGCCACCCGAAGCGTTAAGCACGAGCAGGTCAAGCGAACCGAATTCGTCGATCGCGGTCTGCATGAGGCGCTCGAGATCGTCCTCGTTCGTAAGATCGGCACCCACGGCAACCGCGCGGCCACCCGCCTCCTCAATCTCCTTCACGACCTTGTTGGCACGCGGGGCCTTCTGACGGTAGTTCACGACAACGTTGTAGCCGCCCGCGGCGAGAATCTTGGCGGTATCGGCGCCCACGCCGCGTGATGAACCCGTGATGACAGCGGTCTTGGTGGTGGTCATGAATGATTCCTTCCGTTGGGAGGCGAATGCGGTCAAAGATAGAGGCCAGCGACGTTGCCTTCGTGCGAATCTTCATGCACGGCGTGCACGTCGCGCTCGCGAAGAAGCACATACACTTTCGCGTCAAGTTCGACCTCGGCGCGATCAGCGGGATCGAAGAGCACCCGGTCGCCAACGCGCACCTGGCGCACGTTGCTGCCAGCAGCCACGACGTTCGCCCACGAAAGCCGAGTCGAAACGTTCACGGTCGCTGGAATGAGAATCCCAGACTTACTGCGGCGCTCACCCTCGGGATCGGGCTCCACGAGTAAACGGTCGTGGAGCATCCGCAGGGGAAGCGATGACGAGTCGCTCACTTCTTGCTGTAGTCCCGGTCGTAGTAGATGCCGTCCTTCGGCGTGCGGGTCACGAGCACAATTGCGCCAGCCGTAACCGCGAGGAGGCCGAGAGCGCCACCGACGAGACCCGCGACCGGGACGGGCTTCACGGCGCCGCTATCGGCGACGAAAAAAGACTTCGTGGAATCCTTCGCTTCGTTCTTCCAGCGCTGGAATGCATTGACGGGGTTGACCCGGTCGAGCAGTTCGTCGATGTCAGCGGCGAGATTGTCCTGGCGGCGCAGGGCCTCGTCCTTCATGTCCTCGAGGCTATCCTTCTTCTTTCCCACGAGTTCCTCCCCGGATATGTGGTCGCATGGTCGTACCGCTTGAGTCTACCGGTCGTCGGCTGGACTTTCACCGCGACGATGCGGGCAGGTAAGCTTGACGGGTATGCGCACGTGGCGGAATTGGTAGACGCGCTGGATTTAGGTTCCAGTGCCCTCGGGCGTGGGGGTTCAAGTCCCCCCGTGCGTACTCACTCTCATCTCGACAGCGAACTGAGCGTTGAGGAGGAACCGATGACCCTGATCGGCCTTGTGCGGCACGGCCAAACCGATTGGAATCTGAAAAACATCTTCCAAGGGGCGAGCGATGTGCCCCTCAACGCAACAGGCATCGAACAAGCCCACCACGCTTTGGATTCCACTCCCCCGTTTCCATGGGACTTCGTCATGAGCTCGCCGCTCATCCGTGCACGCCAGACCGCGGAGGTCATCGCAGACGACCACCAGCTTCCGTACCTCGGGGCGCACGAGGGCTTCCGCGAGGTCGATTTCGGGTGGGCCGAGGGCGTTCCAAGCACCGAAGCGTACAAGGCTTACCCGAAGCGCGATTTCCCCGGACGCGAAAGCATTAATGCCGTTCTCGAGCGCGCATGCGCCGCGCTGCGCGAGATTTCGGCACAGCACCCCGATGGGCGAATCCTTGTCGTCGCCCACGGCACGCTCATCCGCTATCTCATGAGTGCCGTCGCCCAGCGAGCCTTCACCTCTTTCCCGAACACCTCACTCAGCCTCCTCGACATCGCCCCAACTCTTTGGCGCGTGCCCATGATCGCCGGGTTCTCGCTGCGCGACCCCTTCGAGTGGCGCCACAACGAGGGCGCGATCCCCACGATCGATCCCACATGGGATGCCCCGCATGGAACCGACCCGGGGTCTCTCCCGCTCGCCGAGTGCCCCGCACTTGAGGCCTACCGACCAAGCACCGCACCACCCCACGATCCCAAGGAGTCACGATGACGCGTACCGCAGTGGGAACCGAATCCAATTGGTTTGACGACGACGAAATCCGCGAGCTGCGCCGCAAACTCCCGATTCTCTACGTCGATATCGTTCCAGTGCGGCTCGACGCCTACGGGGCCATCAGGGAGATCGGCCTGCTTCTTCGGGCCGACGGTTCCGGTCGCATCATCCGTTCCCTCGTGTCGGGCCGCGTCCTCGTGCATGAGAGCTTACGTGAAACGATCATTCGGCACGTCGAAAAGGATCTCGGCGCGGTCGCGCTCCCCAAGGTTCCCACCTCGATGGTGCCGTTCACGGTAGCCGAATATTTCCCCACACCGGGGCAGTCGCCCTTCGTGGACCCGCGCCAGCACGCGGTTTCTCTCGCCTACATCGTTCCCGTCGAAGGTGACTGCGCTCCGCAAGAAGACGCGCTCGACCTCGGGTGGTTCGAGGCCGCAACGGTCCTCGATTCAGCCGTGATGGATGAACTCGAGCAATCCCACGCGATCCTCGTGCGCCGTGCCCTCGCAGCGGGCGGGATTAGCTAGTCGTTCCCGACTCGAGTCGCAGAGAAAATCACATCAGGCCCGCAAGACGCGTCGCGAGTGCGCGAAACGCCTTCCCTCGGTGGCTGATCGCGTTCTTTTCCTCGGGGGATAGTTCTGCCGACGTTTTCTCGTATCCCTCGGGCACAAAAATTGGGTCGTACCCGAAACCGCCTGCACCTCGCGGCTCTTTGAGGAGGGCTCCGCGCATTTCGCCGAGCTCGACAACTTCGCGGGCTGCGCTAGCGTCGGAGTGTGGAATGACGGCGGCGGCCGCGCACATGAACCGTGCTCCGCGGTGTGCGGGCGCGATATCGGCGAGCTGAGCCAAGAGGAGCGCGTTGTTTGCCGCATCATCGCCGTGGCGGCCAGACCAACGCGCACTGAAAATACCGGGGCTTCCGCCGAGAATGTCGACAGCAAGACCCGAGTCATCGGCAATCGCGATGAGACCGCTTACGCTCGCCGCCGCGCGGGCCTTAATCAGAGCGTTCTCCTCGAAGCTCACGCCGTCCTCGACCGGATCGGCGAGGCCAAGGTCCGCGCTTGAAACGACCTGGGAGGGATCGAATCCCTCGATCGCCGCACCGAGCACCTCGCGCAGCTCTTTGAGCTTCTTCTGGTTGTGACTCGCGAGCACAACCTTCGCGCTCGCTTTCACTTGCTCTCCTCAAAGGCTTGAAGCTGCAGTTGGATGAGCTCCTCGCACCCCTTCGAGGCGAGGCCGAGGAGCTGGTTAAGCTCGTCGTAGCTGAACGGCGCTCCCTCGGCGGTGCCCTGGACCTCGACAAATTCACCCGAGCCGGTCATGACAACGTTCATGTCGGTCTCGGCCTTGACGTCTTCGCGATACTCGAGGTCGAGCATCGGTGTGCCGCCAATGATGCCGACGCTCACCGCCGAAACCGAGTCGCGAATGACGTCGGCGAGCACGGGGATCGACGCGTAGCGCTTGCCCCACGCGATCGCGTCCACGAGCGCGACGTAGGCCCCGGTGATCGCGGCAGTTCGCGTGCCACCGTCGGCTTGGAGCACGTCGCAATCGAGCTGGATGGTGTTCTCGCCAAGCGCCTTCATGTCCACGACGCTGCGCAGCGAGCGGCCGATGAGTCGCGAAATTTCGTGAGTGCGTCCGCCGATCTTGCCCTTGACGCTCTCGCGATCCGAGCGAGTTCCGGTCGCGCGCGGGAGCATCGCGTACTCGGCTGTGACCCAGCCTGTCCCGCTGCCTTTTTTCCAGCGGGGGACGCCCTCGGTGAAGCTCGCCGCGCACAGCACGCGCGTGCGGCCAAATTCGATGAGGCAGCTTCCCTCGGCATGGTCGAGCCAGCCGCGAGTGATTGTCACGTCGCGGAGCTGATCAACGGTGCGTCCATCGATTCGGGTGATCTGTTCGGTCATGGCTCTCTCCTCGGTGATCGCTACGTGCGTTCAAAGTGTGTAGGTGTGAAGCGCCTCGGCGAGTTCGAGCGGTCCGTCAAACTCGGCGCGGGCCTCTCCAAGCGGAACTTCGCGGTCGGTCCACGGCGGGATATGAGTAAGGAGGAGCTTTTTTACGCCTGCTTGGCGCGCGAGAATCCCCGCGCGTTTACCGGTGAGGTGGATGCCTGTGAAGTGGTCGTCTCTACCCTCGATGTAGCCGGCTTCGCACAGGAGCAGATCGGCTTCCTCGGCGAGCGCAGCTACCCCTTCGCACGAATCCGTATCACCCGTGTACGCGAGAACGGAGTCTCCTACCTCAATTCGGAAACCGAAGGCGGGCACCGGATGCTTGACGGAGACGGCCGTGATGATCCCTTTTCCAGCTTCGATGCTGTCACCGGCGGACATGGGAATGAACTCGTAGGGCGCGCGGCTTGCCCCCGGCGGGATTGGATCCGGGTTGCCGGTTGCGGCACTCAGGCGATCGTCGAGGCCTTCGGGCGCGAAGACGCGCACGGTCGGGCAGTTCACGAGTGGGTGATAGGCGAGGTAGACCTCGAGCCCCGCGAGATCAAGGAAGTGATCGGCGTGGAGGTGAGAGATGAGGATGATGTCGATGAGCGACGGGTCAATAACCTTGTGAAGATTCGAAAGAGCTCCGCTTCCACAATCCATGAGGATGCGAAATGGCTTCCCGTGCTTGCCCGGGACTGTCACGAGATAGGCCGAGGCTGGCTCGCCCGGTCCCTCGTAGCTCCCGGAGCAACCGACCACGGTCAATTCGATGCTCATGCACCCTCCTCGATGACGGGGATTGACGTCGTGTGGGTAATGGCAGGGCCAAGAAACCTCTGCGAAAGCCGCTCAAAGTTGCTGACGCGACCGACGCGCGGCGCGGTCTCGGCAAAGACGTGGCGCGGCGGTGCTTCGGCGGTACGCATGAGGTCCTTTTCTTGTAGCGTGCGGTACACGTCCATCGCAGTTTCCTCGGAGGAAGACACGAGCGTGACGTCGGGGCCCATGACGTAACTGATCACTCCCGCGAGCAGCGGGTAGTGCGTACAGCCAAGCACGAGCGTGTCGACGCCCGCGGCCTTGAGGGGCGCGAGGTACTCCTCAGCGGCGGCGAGAACTTCGTCGCCCGAGTCGGTTCCGCTCTCGAGGAACTCTACGAAGCGGGGGCACGCGGCCGCTTCGACATGCACATCGACAGCAGCGGAAAACGCGTCCTGGTAGGCACCCGATTTGACGGTCGCCCGCGTGCCGATCACACCGACCCGCTTGTTGTTTGTGACCGAGACAGCGCGGCGAACTGCTGGTTTGATGACCTCGAGGACTGGAACGCTGTAGCGTTCGCGCGCGTCCGCAAGAGCCGCCGCGGTTGCCGTATTACAGGCGATCACAAGCATCTTTACGTCGTGCTCAACGAGTTCGTCCATGACCCCGAGCGCGTATTCGCGCACCTTCGCGAGCGGCTTATCGCCATAGGGCGTGTGGGCCGTGTCGCCGATGTAGAAAAGCTTTTCATTCGGCAACTGATCGATGATCGCGCGCGCGACAGTGAGCCCGCCGATCCCGCTATCAAAAATCCCGATGGGTGAATCGTCCACACCATCAATCTATCGATCTGGGTCTATCTGGAGAGCTGTTCGGCGCACCCGTGCAAGCGATCTCACAAGGGCTACGAGCGTGCGTTCAGGGCCCCGAGAAGTGTCGCCTGGAGCCACGAGGCGAACTCGTAGAGGGTCGCGAGGAACTCCATGCCCGCGACCCCCGGTTCGGCCTCGACTTGCTCGAGGTCGTTCGAACAGAGAAGTTGGAGGGCCTCGAAGTCACCGTCGTTCTCGATGCCCATGCGGTCCGCGAGCACGAGGCGAATGAGATTGAGTGCCTTGAGCCACGCGAGCGCATCGGCGCGTTCGATCACGATTTCGTCGTGGGGGCCCTCGCCGCCAATATCGCCCGCGACCTCGAGACCTGCGCGCAGGGCACTTAAATTCGAGATGTGCGTGTCGGCGAGATTTGCTTGCGCGAGGCGGCGGTACTCCTCCGCCTCCTCGTCGTTTTCGCTTGCGGGAGGGAAGAGCCTCTTCATTGCGCTGTCGCGCGGCTCTCCCCTGAGCGAGCTTGAGGTTTCGGCTTCGAGCCTCGCGAGAGGATCCTCCGACATCGCCCCACGCGCGCCCTGATCGCCTTCGCCGGGATCACCAAACCCGAGGTCGACACGGATCAGGTCGGTGATTTCGCCAGCAACCTGCGCGAGTACCGCTCTCTCTTCCGACTCGAGCCTGCACATGAGGCGACCATCGGCGCGCGCAATGAACGAATGCGCCACTAGGCCTCCTCGAGAATGGCGAGGAGCCCGAACTCGTGCATCGCCCCCACGTGGGACTCCGCTTTTTCGCGCCCGTCGCACGACACGATCGCGCGCCCCTCGGTGTGGACCTGCATCATGAGCGCGTGCGCCTTCGAGCGCGCATATCCAAAGTGAGTGCGGAAAACGTACGTCACGTATGTTTGCTCGTTCACGGCGTCGTTGAGCACCACGGTGTTCCATTTCCGGTCGGTTTCGGTTCCGACGCTTGCCAGGGGTTCACTCTGGCTCTTCTCGCGCACGGTGTCTCCTTCCTCGCCTCGAGCTCGCGTCGCCTCTTACGGATATGAGACTCCAAGACTACCCGGCTTCCTCGTTTAGGCTTACGGCGTGGCGACGACTTCACTGAAAACCGATTTGTACGAGCTCACCATGATTCAGGCCGCGCGCGAGGCTGGCGTTGCGGATCGCCGATGCGTGTTCGAGGTGTTCACGCGTTCGCTTCCTGAGGGGCGGCGCTATGGCGCGTTCGCGGGGGTGGGACGTATTCTCGACTCGCTCGAGGATTTCCGCTTCGATCGCGCGGATATTGAATTCTTACGCTCGGCCGGGCAGTTCACGGAGGACCTGCTCTCCTACCTCGAGGGGTATCGCTTCGAGGGAAACATCGAAGCTTACGCCGAAGGCGAGGTCTTCTTCCCGAGCTCCCCCGTTATGCGTATCGAGGGCACATTTGAGCAGTGCGTGCTTCTCGAGACCATCGTGCTCTCGATCCTCAACCATGATTCGGCAATCGCTTCCGTGGGCTCGCGCATGATCCAGGCAGCCGCCGGCCGGCCGTGCATCGAGATGGGCTCGCGCCGGGTCCACGAAGATGCCGCCGTTGCAGCCTCGCGCGCCGCCGCGATCGTGGGCTTCGCCTCGACATCGAATCTCGAGGCTGGCCGCACCTACGGCATTCCCACTACTGGCACATCCGCGCATGCCTTCACACTCGTATTCGAGAGCGAAGCAGACGCCTTCCGCGCGCAAGTGCACTCACTCGGTGCCGGAACGAGCCTCCTCGTGGACACGTTCGACATTCGCGAGGCTATCGACACCGCGGTCGAGATTGCGGGCCCCGACCTCGGTGCCGTACGTATCGACTCCGGAAATCTTGGCGAGACGGCGCGCGAGGTGCGAGAGCAGCTCGACGCGCTCGGCGCAACGGATACCAAGATCACGGCAACGAGCGATCTCGACGAGGAGCGCGTGTTCGACCTGCGTGACTTCCCCGTTGACGGCTACGGAATCGGCACGCGCCTCGTGACGGGCGGCAACCATCCTGCACAGGGCTTTGTTTTCAAGCTCGTCGAGCGCGAAAACTCTAGGGGCGAGATGGAAGCGGTCGCGAAGAAATCGGCGCAAAAGGCAACGATCGCGGGCAGTAAGCGTGCCTATCGCGTGCGCGATGCCAAAGGCGCGGCGAGTGCCGAACTCGTCCTTGCCGACGACGCGGGCGAGCAGCCGTCGGACTCGCTCAACGCACGCCCTCTACTCACGCGCATCGTGGAGAACGGAAAGGTTCTCAACCCACTCGGCCAGTGGGAGCGGATTGAAATCGCACGTGAAGTGCACTTACGAGCCCTCGAGGAGCTCGCTCTCGCGGATTCTCAGATCCGCACGGGGCAAGACGGCACCGTCGCACTTCCGGTCGTACACTCGCTCGCGGAGCTGGAGAATCTCTCGCACACGCGCATCGACCCCGACTAGCGCGCGAACCCGCGATGCGCGCGCACGACTCCCGTCGAGCCAGGCAACCGTCGGACTACTTCTTCCCCACAAACCAGCCGCGCAGAATGTCAATCCTTTTTTGAATCTGCTCCGCGCTCGCTTGCGGAACGGCCGGACCACCCGAGCGGCGGCGCAACTCGTTGTGCACCTGACCGTGCGGGGTTCCCGTGCGCCGCGCCCACCCCGACACGAGCGAACTGAGTTCCTTGCGCAGCGCGGTGACGTCGCGGTGCGTGGGCGCCGCAGGCGTACTCGAATGTCGCGAGCTGCGCTGCTGCTGATTTTTCTGGCGCTCACGCAAAAGTGAGGTCACTTGCTCAGGCTCCAACAGCCCAGGAATGCCGAGAAACTCCCGCTCTTCCTCGCTGCCTGCCATCGCGAGCGCGCCGTACTCACCACCGTCGAAGAGCACGCGGTCAAAGTGCGCGTCCGATTCGAGAGCTTCATAGCTGCCCTCGAGCTCGCTGCTTGCCCTTTCCTCCCGATTCGCCTCGCGCAGCGCATCCTCATCAAGCCCCGTCTCCGGGTCGAGCTGCTCCTTCTCTCGCATATCGAGCACGTGGTCGCGCTCGGCCTCCATCTCGTTCGCGAGGCCGAGGAGAACGGGAACGGACGGGAGAAAAACGCTCGCGGTCTCACCTCGCGTGCGCGAACGCACGAAACGCCCCACGGCCTGCGCAAAGAACATCGGGGTCGAGGTCGAGGTTGCATATACGCCTACGGAAAGGCGCGGCACGTCGACGCCCTCGGACACCATGCGCACCGCGACCATCCAGCGATCCTTCGAGTCATTGAACTCCTCGATTTTGCGGCCCGCGGTCGAGTCATCGGAAAGCACGAGCGTAGGCTTCTCACCCGTGATCCGCTCGAGAATTTTTGCGTAGGCGCGCGCGTTCGACTGGTCAGTGGCGATCACGAGCCCGCCCGCGTCACTCACTCCGCGCCGAACCTCCGTGAGGCGCTGATCCGCGGCCTGAAGAACCGTAGGGATCCACTCGCCCTTCGGATCGAGGGCCGTGCGCCACGCCTGCTGCATGATGTCTTTCGTCTCGAGGCCGCCGAGCTGCGCCGAGACCTCGTCCCCGCTTTTGGTGCGCCAGTGCATACGCCCCGAGTACGTCATGAAAAGCACAGGGCGCACAACGTGGTCGTGAAGCGCCTCGCGATAGCCGTACGTGTAATCAGCCTTGGAACGGAGGAAGCCCTCGCCGTCCGCTTCGTAGCGCACGAATGGGATGTGCGCATCGTCCGAGCGGAACGGGGTGCCCGTAAGAGCAAGGCGGCGCTTAGCCGGGTCGAAGGCCTCGCGCACACCTTCACCCCACGTCAGGGCATCGCCCGCGTGATGGATCTCGTCAAGAATCACGAGGGTTGGGGCGGCCTCCGTGCGTGCACGGTGCAGCCGCGGGTTCGCTCCCACCTGGGCATACGTGAGGGCCACCCCCTGGTAGTGATCGCCGTGGCGGCCCTGAGCGTTAGAGAAGTTCGGATCGATCTGAATGCCCACGCGCAAAGCGGAATCGGCCCACTGGGTTTTGAGGTGCTCCGTGGGCGCGACCACCGTCACGCGGCGTACGATGCCCTCGCGCAGAAGGCCCGCGGCGACCTGGAGTGCAAACGTCGTTTTACCCGCGCCGGGGGTTGCGACTGTCATAAAGTCGCGCGGCTGCGAATCCTGATATAGCTTGAGCGCTTCTGCCTGCCACGCGCGAAGCTTCGGGGCCGTGCCCCACGCCGCTCGCTCGGGAAACGCTGGCGGCATTTGCTGCGCGGCAAAGGACGAGGGCTTGCGGGGTGTTGCCTGGGTATGAACAGCCGGCGCCTGCTGCTCGCTGGCGCGCGTGGACTCCAGGTAGTTCGAGAACAGGTCGGGCGAAGCGGAAGAATCGTGGGCATTCATAGGCGCCCTCCACGATAGACCCGGGAGCCCTTAGAGCGCTTTAGCGACCCGAACCGAAGAGCCCTCGGAAACCACCAAAACCGCTCTTACCTCGGCCTTTGTCGTCACCCTCGCCCGAGTTGCCTCCGTCACCAATGCCCTCGAAGATCTCCTTGCACTGCGGGCACACGGGGTACTTCTTCGGGTCGCGGCCCGGAACCCAGACCTTGCCGCACAGCGCAATCACGGGCGAATTGTTGAGCGCGGCCTTCGCAATCTTCTCCTTCTGCACGTAATGCGCGAAGCGGTCGTGATCACCGGGATCGGCGTCCTCCGTTTGCTCCTCACGCTCGAGCACCGCGGTCGAACTCGGCGCAGCCCCGGGAGCCGCGGGCGCCTGAGGAGCGCCGTGGTCAGGGGAGTTCGGGTCCGAGATCGAGGCCGTGACGTGAATGCGTGAAATTCTCATGCCACGATCCTAACCACGCGCGCCTGCGACAGCTCGGGCAACGGCCGGAGTGACGCGCTCGTCAAACACGCTTGGCACGATGTGACGCGCCGAGAGCTCATGCTCGCTCACGACAGCGGCGATTGCCTGCGCCGCCGCGAGGAGAGCCTCGTCGGTGACTTCGCGAGCGTGGACATCAATGAGGCCCCGGAATACGCCCGGGAAGGCGAGAACATTGTTGATCTGGTTCGCGAAATCGCTGCGGCCGGTCGCGACGACAGCGGCGTGTTTCCACGCGATGTCCGGGTCAATCTCGGGCACGGGATTCGAAAGAGCAAAGACGACCGCGCGCTCGTTCATACTCTTCAGCATCGCCTCGTCAAGGATATTCGGCGCACTCACGCCGATGAACACATCGGCGCCGTTTACGGCCTCGCGAAGCCCACCTTTGACGCCGCGGGGATTCGTGACGCCCGCGATCCATTCGAGGCGGTCTCCCTCCTCGCGGCCCGCGTTCACGATGCCCTTCGAGTTGGTGACGATCACGTCTCGTGCGCCCGCCGCGAGGAGGAGGCGAAGGATCGCCGTGCCCGCGGCGCCAGCGCCCGACATCGCGATGCGGACATCTGCGATGCTCTTGCCCACCACCGTGAGGGCGTTGGTGAGAGCCGCGAGCACGCACACCGCTGTGCCGTGTTGGTCGTCATGGAAAACGGGGATATCAAGTTCGGCGCGCAAGCGATCCTCGATTTCAAAGCAGCGTGGCGCCGAGATGTCCTCGAGGTTGATGCCCGCGAACGCGGGGGCTATCGCCTTGACGTGAGCGACGATCTCGTCCACGTCGTACGCGTCGAGGCAGATCGGGAAGGCATCCACGCCCGCGAAGCGCGAGAACAGCGCCGCCTTGCCCTCCATAACGGGAAGCGCAGCGATCGGCCCGCGATCCCCAAGTCCCAGGATCGCGGAGCCGTCAGTCACGACCGCGACCGTATTTTTCTTAATCGTGTATTCGCGCGCTTTCTCGGGATGTTCGGCGATCTCTTCCACAACGCGGGCGACACCCGGGGTGTAAACGATCGCGAGGTCATCGGCATTGTCGATAGGAGCGGTGGGCTCGACCGCGAGCTTCCCGCCCTCGTGAGCCTCGAAAATGCGGCGCTCGACGGACTCAGTACCGGTCGCAAGGCGCATTGGTTCGGTGTTCTCGGGTGTGTTCTTGGCCATGCCCATCATCTTTCCACGCACCGGGACCTCTCGTCGGGACTTAGCCGAGATCCGCCACCGCCCGACGCACTCTTTTTTCCGAAACCGTGTACCGCGTTCCGAGCTGCTGCGCGAAGAAAGAGACGCGAAGCTCCTCGAGCATCCACGGTATTTCGCGAGCCTGCTCGCTCTCGAGGGCCTCGGCTGAGAGCTTCTGCTTCGCCTTCTCGAACATGCCCGCGAGATCTTCGAGCTGCCACGCGAGCTGCGCGTCACGAGCCGGGTTGTCCTGCATTTTTTCGATCCTGTGGAGATCGGCCTTGAGGTAGCGGGGAATCTCGGGAACGATGTTCGCCGGCGTGCGCGAAATGAACCGTCCCGAGGTGAGTGCATCGGCGTGTTCGCGAATCTGGGTTAGCTGCTGAAGAACCGCGAGGCTCGACACCTTCGAAACGGCGCGCTGGAGCTTCCCGTGCACGGCGAGAGCGTCGATCGCGGCGAGCACGAGCGTGCGCGAAAGGTCGGCATGCTCCGCGCGAACCACGTCCACGAGTGCATCGAACTCGGGCTTTGTGAAGACGAGGCCGTTGCTTTCGGTGCGCGAGATGAGCTCCGCGGTCGCCGCGAGAGAGGCATCCGCGAGGAGCGACTTCGCGCTCCCGTAGCTCGATTGCGAGATCGCAAGTTTCGTGGGGTTTGGGAGCGAAGAAAGAACCTGCACCGAATCGGAACCGAGCGCCTGCGTCACGAGATGCGTCACGGCGCGCACATGCTCGCGGCGCTGATCGAGCGCTGTGGGCATCGCGGTGAGATCGACACTCACCGCGCCGCCTTCCTCACGCAACTTGAGCGCGGGATAGACGACGACGTTGAGCCCACCCTGCCGGTTGCGCTTCGTGTGCGGAATTTCGAAATCGGGGAAGCCCTCGAGATCGCGGTCCCCGAATGACTCGACCTGGCGCGCTGCGCTGGATTCGACGCGCGCGCGGTGGTGCTTTTTAAGGGCTTCGAGGTCATCGCCCGAGCCGATCTCACGGCCGCGATCGTCGCGAATAGAAAAATGCATGCGCAAGTGCGCGGGGAGCTTCGACGCGTCGAACTCGTCTCCGTAGAGCGGAAGGTCGTCGGGGACACCGGGGAGCGCCACGAGTTCGTCGGCGACGGCCTCAACGAACCTCTCCCCCGCGTTCGGGTCATCCTCGCGCAGGACCTGTGCGACGGCACGGGCCTTATCCGGAGCGGGGATGAGGTGGCGGCGGATCGGCTTCGGGAGCGTGCGAATGAGTTCCACGATCTTTTCCTCGCGCATGCCGGGCACGAGCCAATCGAAACCTGCTGGCGAGAGTCTGCCGAGCACGGCGAGGGGAACAAGCGCCGTGACACCGTCGTTGAACGTCCCCTTCGATGTTTGCCGGGAACCGTCGGACTCCCCTCGAGTCGAAGGCTCAAACGCGTAGCGAAGCGCGAGCGTGATATCTCCCTGCACCCACGTATCGGGGAAGCCTGCGGCCTGCTCCTCGGCGTCGTCCGCGAGCAGGATGTCGCGCGTGAGGTTGAGAAGATCCGGGGTTTCATGGCGCTGCTTCTTCCACCACGAATCGAAGTGCCTGCCGCTCGTGACTTTCTTCGGGATGCGCGCGTCGTAGAACTCGAAGAGCGCGGCGTCACCCGCGATGAGGTCCCTGCGCCTCGCTTTATTCTCGAGTTCCTCGAGTTCCTCGATGAGGCGCACGTTGTCGCGGAAAAAATGGTGGCGCGTATTCCACTGCCCCTCGATGAGTGCGTGCTGGATGAAGATCTCGCGCGAGAGCTCGGGATCGATGCGCCCGTATGGGACGGCGCGGCGCGCGACCACGGGAACGCCGAAGAGGGTCGCTTTTTCGTAGGCCATCGCGCTTGCCTTTTTCGAGCTCCAGTGTGGTTCGGAGTAGGAGCGCCTAAGCACGTGCGCGCCCACGTCTTCGATCCACGCGGGATCAATTTTCGCGGCGGTGCGCGCAAACAGGCGTGAGGTTTCTACGAGTTCGGCGGCCATGACGTAGTCGTGGCGTTTCTTCGCGATCGCGCTCCCCGGCCAGATCACAAAATGGGAGTTGCGCGCACCCTGGTACTCGCGCGTGCGCTCGTCATAGAGCCCCACGTGGCTCAAAAGCCCCGCGAGCAGGCTCTGATGGATCGCCGCATCACCGGCGGGGTTATCCGACGGCCGCAATCCCACGTCGCGGCACATGTCTTTGAGCTGCGCGTGCAAATCCCACCATTCGCGAATGCGCACGTAGTGCAGGTATTCGCTCTTGACCTCGCGCTTGAACGCGGAGTTCGAGAGTTTCTTTTTGCGCTCACTCAGGTGATTCCACAGGTTGAGGTAGGTGAGAAAGTCGCTCGTCTCGTGCGTGAAACGCGCGTGTTGCTGGTCGGCTTGGGCTTTTTTCTCGAGCGGCCTCTCACGCGGGTCCTGGATCGAGAGAGCCGCGACAATCACAAGAACCTCGCGAAGCGCTCCTCTCTCGTGCGCCTCAAGGAGCATGCGCGCCATGCGCGGGTCGAGCGGAAAACGCGAAATCTGTTCGCCAATGCGTGTGAGGGTGCGGCCTCCGGGAGCGTTCTTCTCGGGGCGAATTGCGCCGAGTTCCTCAAGGAGGCGCACGCCGTCGCGCACCGCACGCTTGTCGGGAGCCTCGACGAACTCGAAACTCTCAATATCGCCGAGACCGAGCGCGGTCATTTGCAGCACGACGCTCGCGAGTGCCGTGCGGAGAATCTCGGGCTCGGTGAACTCGGGTCGAGATTCGAAATCCTGCTCGGAATAAAGGCGAATCGCAACGCCGGGGCTCGTGCGTCCCGAGCGCCCCGATCGCTGCTTCGCGCTCGCCTGGCTGATGGGTTCGATAGGCAGGCGCTGTACCTTCGTGCGTTGGGAGTAGCGCGAGATGCGCGCGAGGCCCGAATCGACGACGTATTTAATACCGGGGACCGTGAGCGAGGTTTCCGCGACGTTGGTCGCAAGCACGATTCTGCGGCGGCCGCCCTTCGGGGGGCTGAAGATCTTCTGCTGGTCCTGCTCGGAGAGGCGCCCGAACAGGGGGAGAACGTCGGTGCGGCTCGCGGCTCCCCCGCGTTTGTGGAGGTGCGCTTCGAGCTCCTCCCCCACTTCGCGGATCTCGCGCTCGCCCGGGAGGAACACGAGGATGTCACCCGGACCTTCCGCGATGAGCTCGTCGCACGCGTCGGTGATTGCTTCTGTGAGGTCCCGCTCTTCGCTACGGAGGTCGGCGAGGTCGTCGTCCTCCTCTATCTCGGGCTCAATCACGAGGGGCCGGTAGCGGATCTCCACCGGGTAGGTGCGGCCCGAGACCTCGATGATGGGCGCGGGGTGAAGCTCGCCCGCGCGGTCCTTCTTGCCGAAAAACTCCGCAAAGCGCTCGGGATCGATCGTTGCCGAGGTGATGATGATCTTGAGGTCAGGGCGGCGGCGCGCGATGCGCTTGAGGTAGCCGAGCAGCATGTCGATCGTGAGGCTGCGTTCGTGGGCCTCGTCGATGATGATCGCGTCGTATTTCTTCAACTGGCGATCGCCGTGGATCTCTGAAAGGAGGATGCCGTCGGTCATGACCTTGAGTCGCGTGGATTCCGCGGTGGTCTTCATGAACCGCACTTGGTATCCGACGGTTCCCTCGCCGAGCTTCTCGCCAAGTTCGTGCGCGATGCGGCTCGCGACACTCCGGGCGGCGATCCTTCGGGGTTGGGTGTGCCCGATCATGCGGCCGCGAGCGCCGTATCCGAGTTCGAGCAGCATCTTCGGAAGCTGTGTTGTTTTGCCCGAGCCTGTTTCACCCGCGACGATCACGATCTGGTTGTCGCGGATTGCGCGTTGGATCTCCTCGCGCTGCTGCGAGACGGGCAAATCAGCGGGGTAGGTGATCGCGAGGCGCGACTCTCTGATGTCGGGGCGCGCGCCGGTGTTCTCGTTCCTCAAGGTCATATCCCCTCCATCGTAGTCGCCGCGTGGCGGCCCCCGTCCGTGCGAGTGGACACGAGCAGCCCTCCCATGCCGCCGCCCGCCCCGCATCCGAGTCGCGTTCAGCACCACGCCCCTACGATTGAGTCGCATCCTTACCGAACAGAGAGGTTCCTATGAAAGCCCTTCGCAAGGCTGCCCCGCACAAGGGGCTCGACATCGTTGACATCCCGGAGCCGCAGATCGGTCCGAACGACGTTAAGGTTCGCGTCATGCGCGCGGGCATTTGTGGCACCGACCTCCACATCCTCGAATGGGACGCTTCCGCGCAAGACATGTGCGACAACGTTCCCTTCACTCCCGGTCACGAGTTCTACGGCGAGGTGACCGAGATTGGTGATGACGTCGTTGATGTCAAAGTTGGCGACCGCATCTCAGGCGAAGGTCACGTTGTGTGCGGAATTTGCCGCAATTGCCGCGCGGGCCGACGCCACATGTGCATCCGCACCCGCTCGATCGGTGTGCAGCGCGACGGCGCCTTCGCCGAATACGTCGTCGTTCCTCAGCAGAACGTGTGGGTTCACCACAACGACGGCAACGAAGGGGTCATCACGCCCGAGCTCGGCGCCATTTTCGACCCTCTTGGCAACGCCGTGCACACGACCCTCAAGTTCCCCATCGTTGGCGAGGACGTCCTCATCACGGGCGCCGGCCCGATCGGGCTCATGTGCGCCGCCGTTGCCCGCCACGCGGGTGCCCGCTACATCGCGATCACCGACGTGAAGGATCACCGCCTCGAGATGGCCAAAAAAATGGGCACCGACGCCCAGATCGATGTTTCGCAATCGCGTATTAGAGACACGCAGGCTTCGCTCGGGATGCGCGAGGGCTTCGACGTGGGACTCGAGATCTCGGGCCAGGCGATCGCCCTCCAGGACATGATCGACAACATGAACCACGGCGGCAAGATTTCGATGCTCGGTCTGCCGTCGAAGCAGTTCGAGATCAACTGGACGACCGTCGTGACGCGCATGCTCACCCTTCAGGGCATCTATGGGCGCGAGATGTTCGAGACGTGGAACGCCATGAACGCCATGGTGCGCACGTCGAAGATTCTTCGCGAACGCGTGCTCTCGACCGTGACCGACGTTCTGCCCGCCGAGAAGTGGGCGGACGCCTATGCGCTCGCGCGTTCAGGTGAGGCGGGCAAGATCGTTCTCGACTGGGAAAACATTTAAGGAGTAGCCATGTACACGAGCATGAAAGACGAGCTAGCCGCAGAGCTCAACGCCATCCGTGAAGCCGGGACGTTCAAGAACGAGCGCCCGATTCTCACTCCGCAGTCGAACGAGGTGCAGGCGGCCTCGGCGCGCGGCGAAGTGGGTCGCGAGGTCCTGAACTTCTGCGCGAACAACTACCTCGGCCTCGCCGACCACCCCGATCTCATCGCCGCCGCGAAGCGCGCGCTCGACGAGCGCGGCTTTGGCATGGCAAGCGTGCGCTTCATTTGCGGTACGCAGGACCGCCACCTCGAACTCGAGGAGAAGCTGAGCGAATTCCTCGGCACGGACGACACGATCCTCTTTTCCTCGTGTTTCGACGCGAATGGTGGCGTGTTTGAGTCGCTCTTCACGAAGGACGACGCGATCATTTCCGACGAGCTCAACCACGCGAGCCTCATCGATGGCATCCGCCTCTCGAAGGCCGCGCGCTATCGCTATAAGAACGCCGACATGGACGATCTGCGTGCTCAGCTCGAAACTGCAAAGGGTGCGCGCCGAACGGTCATCGTGACCGACGGCGTGTTCTCGATGGACGGCTATCTCGCTCCCCTCGACAAGATTTGCGATCTTGCGGATGAGTTCGGCGCTCTCGTGCTCGTCGACGATTCTCACGCCGTGGGCTTCATGGGCGAAACCGGCGCGGGCACGCCCGAGCACTTCGGCGTATCGGATCGCGTGGACATTTACACGGGCACGTTCGGCAAGGCTCTTGGCGGCGCGAGCGGCGGCTACGTCGCGGCGCATCAGGAGATCATCGACGTGCTGCGTCAGCGCGCGAGGCCGTACCTCTTTTCAAACTCGCTCGCTCCCGCGATCGTCGAGGCGACCCTCGCCGCGCTCGATCTCGTGAAGAACTCGGGCGAGCTTCGCGCGAAGCTGTTCGAGAACGCCGAGCATTTCCGCAGCGCGATGAGCGAAGCCGGCTTCGAGCTCCTTGACGGCGAGCACGCGATCGTACCGGTCATGTTCGGTGACGCCGCCCTCGCGGGTCGCATTGCCGACCGCATGCTCGAGCACGGTGTGTATGTCACGGCGTTCAGCTACCCGGTTGTGCCGAAGGAGAAGGCGCGCATTCGCGTGCAGCTTTCTGCCGCGCACACGAGCGAGGATATCGACCGCGCTGTCGCCGCGTTCGTGGCCGCGCGTGACGCGGAAACCGCCTAATCCGCCCTGGATTGCATAGGGATTGTGGGGGTTTGCCCCTTATATCTCGAAAGGCCCGGCATCAATGCCGGGCCTTTCTCCTGTCCGTGTCAGCGATTCAAGCATTCGCCTTCCTACGCTGCATACACGTCATGTCAGTGCTCGTCGTAGTGATCGTCGTGCTCAGCGTACAGGTAACTGCCCCGTCACTAGTCCTCGCGGGTCCCGTGTTGATTGCCCCTTCTCAGCCGCATACCCCCGCCCCGATGAGCGCACGCACCCCTACGGCAATTCCCGCCCAGGCGGCAGCCCAGAGCACGGAGACAAAAGTCCCAATAATGAAGAGTTCGCCCACCCGGGCCGCTTCGCGCCCCTCCTTTTCAGCGCGAAGCTCCGGGTAGCGACCAAGCCCCTTGACCGCGAGAACAACCGCGATGCCGGCGGGAAAGCCCGCCACAATCGACACATACACGGCGAGCCTTTCGAGAATGCCGATCCAGCGCCCACCCGGTAGCTCCTTTTGCGCACTTATAAGGGACCCCTGCGCACTTGGTGCCCGCAGTTCGCCTCCTTCAATGCGACGCAAGAGTGCGCGAATGATCCTATTTCCGGCTGCGGCCCCACAAGCACACGCCGTTAGCGCCACCGCGACCCAGATCAACCTCATCACTCCCAAAACACCCCCGATTTAGCTATTTAGTAAATTCTCTACAAATTAAGCTATGGTCTACATATGGCAACAATGAAGACCCACGCTTACGCCGTCGCAGTGATCGGCGACATCGTCGACTCTCGCGTCCACGATCGCACAGCACTCCACCAGGCTCTCAAAACAGCACTCGCCACCCTCAACGGGCACGGACTCGAACCTTTTCACCCTACCGTTGGCGACGAGATCCAGGGCATCTTCGCCACACACGGCGAGGCACTTCGCGCCACCCACGCGCTTCGCCTCCACCTCCGCGAAAGCGGCTACGACATCCGCTTCGGCATTGGCGCAGGAGAAATCCGCATCGTCGATGGCAACACCGGCATCCAAGACGGCCCCGCCTGGTGGACAGCACGCGACGCCCTCAACGAAATCGAGCAGCTCGCCACCACTCCAGGCTGGGCGGGCGTCCGCACGGGGCTCGGCCTTGACACAACCCACAAGGAGGGGTCCGACGCTAGCCAGAAAGCCGTCGGAACCACACCTTCGCACGAATATGACACGCCCCAAATCAGGGCACTCTGCCACCTCATCGACGCCCACATCAGTGCCCTGAACCCAAGCACAAGCGGGACCCTCCGGGGGCTCCTTGAGGGCGAATCGAATGCCGAGACTGCCGAGCGACTCAGCATCTCCCCCAGCGCCAACACGCAGCGAGTCAACCGCCACGCCCTGCGCCCCCTCGCGGAGGCGATGCGGGCCACCTGGTCGTAGAGCTCTCTCCTACAGCACTCGCACCATGATGAGGCAGGGCGACTGCTCACCCCAGAGATCAGTCTCCTCGAGCGGAATGAAATCGAGCGCTTCGTAGAACTTTCTCGTGGCTGCATACCCTTCATCAGGATGCGAAGCACCGAGAGTCTTGACCTGAAGAAGCCTCACGCCACGCTCGCGGCAGTGCTCAGCGACCGCCTCGATAAGCGCCGCACCAATCCCGGACGACCTAAACTCCCGCTCGACCGCGATGAAGAAGAGGTCGGCGGCGCGATCAAAGTGATAGTCCACGAGGGCCACACCCCTCACGACACCGTCTTCGCCGCGAACAGTCCACGTCTCCTTCGTACGCGCAGCTTCGACATATTCGACGTTCGCTTCGGCAATGCCGAACCACTCCGGAAGAGTATCGATGACGCGCGCAACATCGTCAGGAACCTGCGCATCGAGGCGCGCTTCCCACTTTCGGCCCCTCATCTTTCATCTGCCTTTCAGAGAGCGTGCTTTCAAAAAGCACATTACAAGCGATGAGCGCCAACACGACGCTCGCGGGCGACTTCCAACCTTAATCCAGCACGCACAAGGAGTGGTGCCCCAAGAGCACTATGACCGTTCGCCTATGCGATAACGGTGACGTACCCGTGCGCAAATTCGGGGACCCTGAAGGCGTCACCATCTCCGCCTACGCGCGAACGTCATGTACACTCCCGCACCTGCCACGCGATAGGCATCGGCAACAAAAAAGCGCCCGCTTCACGAAGAAGCGGGCGCCACAGTGGTGGAGCCGGCGGGAATCGAACCCGCGTCCGATAGTGCGAAGCCAGGGCTTCTCCGGGCGCAGTCCGCGAAATCGTTTTCTCAGCCCCAGCGCTCACACGGACACGTCGCTGACAGGCTCAGTCACTCTAAAGTGTTCACCCAACCCCGGTGACCAGGGTTGGAAGCAGTGGCCCTCTAGATGATGGACAGGTCAGGTCGAAGGCAACCCCTGACGGTCCAGACTGCTGTCGCTGATCAGGCAGCGAGAGCGAAGTCAGTGCGCTTAGGTTCGGCACTTATTGTTTTCCAGGGAGCGTTATCGAGATAACCCTGGATCCTCGGCCCGCTTCCCCTCGCTGGACAACTACCGTCGAAACCGATCGACCCCGTATCGGGTGGCAACGCCCGTAAGCGGAACGCGCCAGATAATCTGCACCCGCATGCGCGGGTGGGATGCGTGCCTGATTCGCACACCCTATGTGATTATCAAAAATCTACTGCACCTTTCCGGCGCAGCAGTTCAGTATACAGCCTTCAACTCTTCGCGCCAAGGGTTCTATTCCCGGCGGTCAAGCGTCGGACCCCTTTCCCGGCCACCTGACCGGGCGGTTCCGACGCTAGCTAAGCATTTCTCGCCGCCTCATCGCACGCTGAGCCTCGCGAGCATCCTGCTTCTCCCGCAGAGTCTGACGCTTATCCCATTCCTTCTTGCCGCGTGCGAGCGCGATCTCAACCTTGGCGTGCGAGCCGAGGAAGTAGATCGACAGTGGAATGATCGTGTACCCCTTCTCGCGGGTCTTGCTCATGAGCTTGAGGATCTCGCGCTTATGCAACAAAAGTTTGCGCTTGCGGCGCGCGGCGTGGTTCGTCCACGTGCCCCTCACGTATGGGGCGATGTGCACCGCGTCCATCCACACCTCGCCGTTGTCGATATAGCAATACCCATCCACGAGGGAAGCTCCGCGCTCACGCAGGGACTTCACCTCGGTTCCTTGGAGAACAACGCCGGCCTCCCACGTCGCATCGATGTGGTAATCGTGGCGCGCCTTCTTATTCGAGGCGATGAGCTGCTTCTTGCGCTCTGGCGCTACGGGCGCCTTGTTCTTTTCGGCCTTCTTGGCCACGTCAATCCCTCCGGACGTGTCGATACAGCAACCGCTTAGTATCCCACAAACTTCCGGGGGTCGACCGCAGTCCCGTCGAGGTGCGTCTCAAAGTGGAGGTGGCAGCCAGTCGAGGCGCCCGTTGATCCTACGTAGCCAACGGTTTGACCAGCCTCAATGCGCTGGCCGACAGAGACCGCGAAGCCCTGCAAGTGGTGGTACGACGTCGTGAGAATCTGCCCGTTGTGGAGCCCGTGGCTCACGATGACCTTATTTCCTGCCCCGCGGTTATGGGTTGTCGCAAGTACTTTTCCGGAGGTCATTGCGCCCACAGGAGTGCCGCAACTCGCGGCGTAGTCCATGCCGGCATGCAATTTTCGGGTGTGGTACACGGGGTGGAAGCGGTAGCCGAACTTCGAGCTTCGGCGGGCTGAGACGGGCTCACGGAACTTGCCAGACGTTGCCCCAGCAGACGAACCACCCGAGGTTCTCGGAGTCGAGACTTTGCGTGGCTTGCGTCGTTCCTTCTTAGCCCGGCGCTCTTCTGCTTCGCGGGCCTCGCGGGCCTTTCGCTCTTCCTCTCGTTGACGCGCGAGTTCCTCCTGGCGCTCCTTCTCGATGAGCTGCTGAATATCAGCTTCGAGTGCACTCGACTGAGATTCCAGCTCGGATTCACTGGCACGGTACTTCTCTTTGAGCGTCTCAAGGTTCGCTGCCTGAGACTTTTGCGATGCGTAGAGATCGTCGAGATCTTTCTTCGCTCGCTCGGCTTCGGCCTCGGCCTCGCGCCTCTCGGCAACCGCAGCGGCGGACTTCTTCTTGAGGTCGTCGATCTCCGCGCGAATAGCCTCGAGACGATCGGCAGAGTTCACATTTACTGCCTGTTGGCCACGAAGGTCCGTAAGCTTCGCGCCTTGAGCCTGGAGCGTGAGGCGATAGTTCATCGTGCGGTCGACCGCATCCTGCGGATTTTCAGCGTTCAAGAAGATCGACGCCGGATTCGGAGCGGACGAACCCTTGTACGCCTCGATAGAGGCGCGCGAGACGTCTTCGTTCGATTGTGAGATCTTGTGCTCGCCATTCTCGACCGCCTCACGGATTTCTCGCTCTTCGGCCTCCGCTTCCTTCAGGCGTTTCGCCTGCCGAACGTCCTCAGCCTTCGCTGACTCAAGGGCGGAGCGTGCGGCGTCCAGGCGTTGCTGGGCATCGGGGATCCTCGCCTCGGTCTCGGCGAGCGAAAGGTAGGCATCGGCAAGGTCAGAATCGACCTCGTTTAGGTCTTCGCGAAGCGACGCGAGCTTTTCATCAACGCTCTTTTTTTCCTTCTTTTTATCGTCGATTCCATCGGCAAAAACCTGCTCGCTCGAGACCGAGCCAGACGTAGTGAGGCCCAGGACAGCGGCGAACGACGCGGCCTTTACTAGCGTGCGTCGAGAAAGAAAAGACATCTTTCCTTCACTAATCGACATCTCGAGAACCTGCCTACACCTTCAAATAGCGGTTGAGCGAAACAATGGACGAGCCTATGGCGAGAATAGCACCGAGAGCGAGAAGAATCGGCCCTACCCACAGAAGGTCAGGCATCGACATACGGATAAGATCAGCGCCAAGAGCCGGCTCAAGCCACCCCTCAACGAGGTATTTGATCGCGAGCGAAAGTACCCCCGTGGCCAAGGCGCCACCGATGAGGGCCGCAACCGCCCCCTCGAGCAAGAATGGCAGACGAATGAAGAGATTGCTCGCGCCCACGAGGCGCATAATCGCGATCTCACGTTTCCTGTTTGAAACCGACATGCGGATCGTCGTCGCGACAAGGAGCACTGCGGCCACAAGCATCACGACCGCAAGAGAAATCGCAAAAACGGTGGATTGATTCAGGATCGAGATGAATGGCGCGTACACAGCAAGAAGATCCGACACTTCGTCAACGCCGTCACGACCCTGGAAAAAGTCCACGACCGCACTCGAACGCTTGGCATCCACGAGAGTGATGTGGAAACTCACGGGCATGTCCTCGGCCGTAAAGTCCTGAGCAAAACTCTCTCCACCGAACTGAGCGTGATACACCTCGAGAGCTTCCTCCGGAGAACGCTCATCAACGGAGGCGATATAGGGGCCGAGGATATCTCCCTGGAGTGCTTCTCGAACCTCGTCGATTTGCGCTTCTGTCGCGGCTCCCCCGGCGCACGACGTAGACGTGGAATGCGGCGAACACATGTACACGCTAATTTGGGAGTTCTTCACGAGGATGTCTTGAAGAGCAAGAATCTGCTTTTGCATGAGAAGCCCCGCGCCCACAAATGTCAGGGATACCGCGGTCACAATCACCACGGAAATGACCATCGCAATGTTACGGCGAAGCCCCCCGAAACTTTCCTTAATGATGTAGTGCAGTCTCATGCGATCTCGCCTCCCTCACGCTCATCCGCGTCTTCAAAAGCTCGATCGAGGTCCCCCATGCGCTCGCGTCCGCTCGCAGTTTCATCAAATTCTTCGTACGCTACGTCGGAAGCCCGCGCACTTTCGCTCAATGGGGGTTCCGACGGTTGGCTCTCCCCCATCGCCTCGCCATCTGGCACCGCACCAGAAATAACGCTTTCCTCAGATGATCCTCGATAGTGACCGCCGAGCTCATCTCGCACGACGTGCCCTCCCACGAGTTCCACTACACGCTTGTTCAAGCGGTTCACCGCCTTCTCATCATGCGTGGCCATGAGAACAGTTGTGCCGCGTTCGTTAATGTCGGCGAGAAGATCCACGATCCCCTGCGCCGTTTCCGGGTCAAGATTGCCCGTGGGTTCATCCGCAAGAAGAATCGTCGGGCGGTTCACGTAGGCGCGCGCAATCGCGACGCGCTGCTGCTCACCGCCAGAAAGCTCATGAGGAAGGCGCTTACCCTTATCTGCAAGGCCCACCATGTCGAGAATCTCAGGGACGAGTTTCTTCACGACACCTCGCGGGGTCCCAATGACCTGCAGGGCAAACTCGACGTTCTCGAAAGCCGTTTTCGTGGGGAGCAAGCGGAAATCCTGAAAGACCATCCCGATTTCCCGACGAAGGCGCGGAACTTTCCAGCTCGATAGTCGCGAAAGATCCTTTCCAGCGACAAAAATCGACCCAGATGTGGGGTTCGTTTCTTTCAAGATGAGGCGAAGCATCGTCGATTTGCCAGAGCCCGAGGCCCCCACGAGAAAGGCAAACTCTCCACGCTCAAACTCAAGTGACAGATCAGCAAGCGCAGGCGCGCTTTTGCGCTGATACGTCTTCGTCACGTGCTCGAAACGAATCACAGGCTCATCCCATCTGGGCAGGTCGGCAGCTCCCCTCGTAGCGTCCGCGGCCATGACGAGGGTCAGTACGCGACAACACTAACCACGCATCGGACCAATTTTGCGCATTCGGACCGGTCACACGGGTCACGTTTTGCTCAAGAAATCGTCAAGAGCACCGGCGCACCGCGTGCCGAATTGAAGAATGTGACGAGGGTAGGCAAAACGTCGGACACTACCTCAGGACGAACCTGTTTTCTACGAGCTGGCCTAATCCTCCACGCGAGCCTGCTCGACGCGCCAGCGAATTCCTGCCTCGATAAACCCGTCGATATTGCCGTCGAATACCGAGCTCGGGTTGCCCTCGGAGTATTCGGTGCGCAGATCCTTCACCATCTGGTACGGGTTGAGGACGTACGAGCGCATCTGGTCGCCCCAGCTCGCCTTGATGTCACCAGCGAGTTCCTTGCGCTTCGCATCTTCCTCCTGCTTCTTGAGTAGAAGAAGACGCGACTGAAGCACTCGAAGGGCAGCGGCGCGATTTTGGATCTGGGACTTCTCATCCTGCATCGATACGACAATTCCCGTGGGAATGTGGGTCATGCGCACAGCCGAGTCAGTCGTGTTCACGCTCTGACCGCCGGGACCTGATGAACGGAAAACATCAATCTTGAGTTCATTCTCGGGAACCTCAATGCTGTCGGTCGTCTCGATCAGCGGAATGACTTCGACAGCCGCGAACGATGTTTGCCGGCGCCCTTGATTATCAAAGGGCGAAATGCGCACGAGGCGATGCGTGCCGCCCTCAACGCTCAGCGTTCCGTACGCGTAAGGGGCGCTCACCTCGAACGTGACCGATTTGAGGCCAGCCTCTTCCGCGTAGGACGTGTCCATGACTTTGGTGGGGTAACCCTTGTGTTCCGCCCAACGCAGATACATTCGCATAAGCATTTCTGCGAAATCCGCGGCATCAACCCCGCCGGCGCCTGCGCGAATCGTCACGACCGCATTGCGCTGGTCGTACTCGCCGCTCAGCATCGTGCGCACCTCAAGTTCATCGAGCGCTTTACGGATCGAGGCGAGCTCATTTTCGGCATCTTCGGCGAGCTGCGAGTCGCCTTCCTCTTCGCCAAGTTCAACCATGACCTCGAGGTCATCGATACGGCTCGAAAGCTCGCTCACCCGGCGCTTTTCTGCTTGCGCATGCGAAAGGTCGGACGTCACCTTTTGCGCCGCCTCCGGATCATCCCAGAGGTCAGGCGCAGCAGCCTGCTCCTCAAGGTCGGCGATCCGCGCCGTGAGAGCATCGAGATCGGTCACCTTCTCGATCGATTCAAGAGTCGAGCGAAGGACGGGAATTTCGGCAGAAAAATCAGAACTCACAAATGTTCACTCTACGCTACCGGCACCAACCGGGACAGGGACGATACCCGCGGTTAAGCCCCCAATGCGGCAGGCTCCACACACGTGCAGTGATGGACCTCGGCTCAGTGCGCGTGCGCCGTCGAGCGCACATGCACGGTGATCGGGGAATCCAGCGCGCGAGAGATCCAGCTTGCGAGAGGCGGGTGCACTCGTGCCTCGAGAGTCAGGGATATCTCGCCACTGGGGGCGAGGGAAAGCGAGACGATGCTCATCTCACTTACGCGAGGAAACTTCTCGGGATACACCGCGAGGTAGGTTTCAGCGCGTTCACGGGCCTCTGCCAAGGTGGGGACGCGCGGATCGCCAGCACCGTCATAGACCGTGCTCTCGCTCGTTCCCGCCGCGGCATAGAGCGCAGCTCCATCAGCCACAAACTGGAGGCGATTGCGATCGATCTCGACGCCTGTGGTGGCGACCCCCAAAGCGATCACCATGAGCACCACGACACTCACACCGATCGTCAGGACGCTCGCGTTCCCGCGCTCAGCTTTTAGGGGAAGCAAACGACGCTTTCGAGTCACGGGACGCCTCCTTCCGCCATTAACGAGTGGCGCGCTTTGACGCCAACGACGGATGAGTCGATCCCCACTACACCGAGCCCAGGGACTGGCACGGCAAGACTTACCTCCACCGAAACAATTTCCCCTGCCATTGGGCATGACGCGGCTGGGCATGAAACCGCAATGTCTCCTGAGCCGATGTCCACTCCGTAATCGCGCTCCACCTCAGCAATGATCTTTTCGATTCGCTCTTCTCTTCCCTCAGCGAGCTCCTGGACCGAGTACACGCGGGCGATTTGGCGCGCGAGCGTATCGGCTGCAAATGACGCGGACTGCATCGAGGCGCACGTGAGCAGAAGATAGACGAGCGGTATCAAGAGGATCACCGAAAGCCCGGTGAACTCCACGATCGAGTTCCCCGACGAGCTTTTGAGCCGACACGCGATCCTTCTCGCGGCGGCTTTTGCTCTAAAGCGCATCCTCGTTCACCGCGTGCCCCACGACGCGCAGGGCATTGCTCGGACCGAAAAAGCCAACGAGAGGCATATCGGCACGGATCTCAATCTCGATGATGCCGGCATGCTCGCGGGCTTCGACTTGGACCTCACCGAGTTGCTGAAAACGCGCAACGGTAAGCTCCGTTGCCCGCGCTCTTCCATCACCTGCGTCATTTCCGAGCAGCGCGCCGTAGTACGCCGACTGAACCGCGATATCGGTCAGACCATTGCGCACATGGAGGAAGAGAGCGAGCTGGAGAAGGCTCAAACCGAGTGCCACGATGAGCGCTGAAATGAGGGGAAACTCCACGACCGCATTGCCGCGATCCTCGCGTATTCGCGCCCACAGGCGGCGTGCACCTGACCGCACGTTACTTGGTGAATTGGCTCATGGCCTGGTTGAACAGGCCTACGAGCGCGTCCGATGCTACTGCCCAGAGAGCCACGACAATGCCCGCCGTCATGAGCGTGATGAGGACCCATCCTGGGACATCTCCGCGCTCAGACGCGAGGCGATCGCGCAGAGAAAAAAGAACACGTACGCCAGCGCGCGCGGCCCGGTCGCAAAGACCTGTGCGGTTGGTGGCAGTGCCGGCAAGGGTAGAGCGGTGGATGGACATGATTTCTCCTTAGTGGTGGGGGAAATTGGATGAGTGTGAGGCCTTCTTGTTAGAGCCCCACTTGCAGGGCGGCGATACCGGGGAAGACCGCAAAAATAATGACGAGCGGCATGAGGAGGAAGACGACGGGAAGGAGCATGTACACCTCACGCCGCCCCGCGCTCTCCATGAGAGTCCGCTTCGAAAGCTCGCGGGCATCTTGCGCTTGAGCACGCATGACATCGGCGAGCGGGGTGCCTCTTTCGAGGGCAACGGCGATTGTCTCCGCGAACCGCGAAAGAGAATCGAGTGGCGAACGAATCCCTAAGTTCATAAGTGCGTCCTCGAGTGAAGAGCCCGCACGGATTTCAGAAACGGCAATTGCAAGCTCTCGCGAGAGCTCCCCACGCGATGTGCGCGCGACTCGTTCCATTGCCGCTATTGGCCCCTCACCAGCTGAAATAGCGAGGGCGAGGAGGTCGGCGATCGTCGGGAACTCCCGCGCCATCGCTTGCTTGCGCGAAGCAATCGCATTCGTGAGTAGGTAGTCTCGGACAAGAGGGGCCGTCACGCTCGAGATCGCCACAAGCCCAAGAAGAGCGATAAGAGGAGCTCCATCAAGGGCAAAAACCGCCATTCCGAGCGCCGAACTCGCGACGAACGCGACGATCGCCCACGTGAGTTGTTGCACGCGAAACTCGCGATAGCTGGTCTTGCCGCCCGCGAGCGCAAGGCGCTTCTCGATCTCGCGCTGACTGCCAAGAGCTCGAGCTGCGAAGCCCTTCATACGCATGAGAAGCGGGCCAAGGTTGGTGTCGATCACGGGATGCATACGCACCTCGTCGATGAAATCGAACGTGCCATGTGGCTTCCCCTGCTTGACGTATGGGGCGACGCGAGCTTCGACCGAACGGGGACGCGTCCAGGGGTTCGCAAGGATCACGAGTGCGAGGCCGATCCCCAAAAGTGCTCCAAGCGTGCAGCCGAGAATGATGATTGTGAAGGCGTTGTCGCGGATGCTCATTCGCGTAAAACCCTCTCGTCCTGAGGCAGGCGCGCGAGCGCAAGCATGAGTCGATAGGCAAAAAAGGAGACTGCGGCGCCAACAATGATGAGCAAGCCGCCCGCGGCGGTGTCGTACGCCTGGGCGGCCTCGGGTCGAAGAATCATGAGGCCTAAAACAACCCACGGAGCGATGAGCGCGAGCTTAGCTCCGTTGACCGTCCAGCTCTGGCGCGCTTCAAGCTCAGAGCGCACACGCGCATCTTCGCGAAGAAACGACGAAAGCGTGCGTAGAAGCGTGCCGAGATCAGTTCCACCCACGTCGCGCGTGATGCGCAGAGCTTCGATGATGCGGTCAGCGACAGGGTCACTTAGGCGCGCCTTGAGGCGATCTAGGCTGTAAGAGAAATCGCCGGTCGCGTGGTACTCGCGGGCGAATTCGCCGAAGGCGGAGCGCAATTGTTCGGGACCGCGTTCGGCGAGTTGGGCGAGCGATTCGGGAAGTGAGAGGCCTGCTCGAACCGCAGAGCCCACAAGATCGATGACCTCGGGCCATACCTCACGAAGGTTTTCTTGACGTCGCCGTGCGAGTGCTCGAAGAGCCCAAAGCGGTGAAAAAAGGCCGGCGATACCTGCGGCAATACTTGGCACCATGGCGGTACTGACGCCCAAAGTGAGGATAAAAACTACGCTGGCAACCAGCACTGAGGCGATGAGGAGGTGGATCGGCCGGGCGCTCACGAGCCCAATCCGCGCGAAGTCGTCCCGAATCCTCTGCTCAAAGCGGGAGTTTGACCCGAATTTTTCAAGGCTCCCCGCTTCGCGCGGCCAGAAAGACGACCAGATTGTCACGACTCCGAGACCGAAAAGGCCCCCAGCCGCAAAACCGGCGATCACCGTTCCGCCCCGAATAGTTCGGAGAGCGAAAACCCTGCACGTTCAAATCGCTCGGGATGCGGCGGATATGCATCGCCTCTGCAAAGCCGCCCTCGGCGCCACTCAAAAACATGCCCGAGTTCGACAGCGGAATCCTCCACACGCCCGGGAACCGCAACGATCTCCCGCACTCGCCGTGTGCCGTCATGGAGATGGTCGAGGTGAACGACGAGATCGATGGCGTTGGCGACGGTGGGTGTGACGAACGAACTACTCACATTCTCGCCCGCAAGCAACGGGAGGGTACACAGTTTTGCGATCGCGTCGCGAGCTGAGTTCGAGTGAATCGTCGCCATACCCGGAAGACCGCTGTTCAGCGCGATGAGCATGTCGAGTGATTCCGCTTCGCGAACCTCGCCTACGATAATCCGGCTGGGCCTCATGCGCAGCGCCTCCTTGACGAGCCGACGCATCGTAATCTCCCCGACGCCTTCAAGGTTGGGCTGCCGACATTGCATCCCCACGACGTCGCGAGCACGGATATCGAGCTCGAAGACTTCTTCGATCGTGACGATCCGCTCGCGCGGATAAACGGCCGAACCTAGGCAACTCACCATCGTGGTTTTTCCTGCTCCGACGCTCCCGGAAACGATGATGTTGAGCCCGGCCTTCACACTTGCATCGAGGAGATCCGCTGCCTGCTGGGTGAGCGAACCGAGCACAACGAGATCTGCGAGGGAGTGTGCCTTCGAAATGAACTTCCGAATGTTCACCGACCAGTGCGTACGCGTGACGTTGGGGATGACGGCATGCAAACGGGCTCCGCTTGGCAAGAGCGCGTCGACGAAGGGAGTGCTGAGATCGAGACGACGACCCGTTTGCGCGAGCATGCGTTCGACAAGCCCCCGCACTTCTCCGGCCGAGAGCACGAGCGTGGTGAGCTCGCTGACCCCGTGCCTATGGACGAAGATTTCGCTTGGGGAATTGATCCAGATTTCCTCAATCTCTGGGTCGTCGAGGAGGGTTTGGAGGGAACCATAACCACCGATGCGCGTCGCCACTTCCCCCACGGCAGCGTCACGGTCGCGCAAAGGAGGCACTTCCCCTCGCATAGCTTTCGCGTCGTAGTCCGCGACCACATTCGCAATGAGATCGTCGAGCGACGAAGAGGATTCATCGAGCCCTTGCGCCCGAATTGCTTGCCGAGCCTCTGCCTCGATAATCCTGAGTGCATCTTGCACAGGCACTTCCCCCCTTTTTGTAATCGCGTCGCCCCGTGGCGGGCGCCTGCCCCGTTCCTATCCCCCAAGGACCGTCTGCCATCTTTCTACCAGAGTCAGTGAGCGGGCGAAACACTGTTCGTGAAATGTGGATAACTAGCGTTGCGTTGTCCAGAATGCTGGCCCATCTGACCGTGTGGCATCCGTGCAGATCAGCCGTATAGACTCTCGTCGTCCCGCCCCCTGCCCTAGAGGATGACTTCATGGCCACGCGACTTTCCGACCGCGATACCGTGACCGAAGCAAAAATGTCGAAGACCGAGTGGCTGTACGCCGCGAAGCGCACTCTCACTGAGTTCACTCGAGCGGGGGGAACGGACCTCGCCGCGCAGCTCACGTACTTCATCGTGCTCGCCATCGCGCCGACGCTTCTCGCGCTCTTTTCCCTGGCGGCGCTCCTTCTGAGCGGCTTCCAAGACGAGATTGTTGACCTCATTACGGGGGCTGTCGCGAAATCCAATATCGCGAAAGGCTCCGGCGACCTCAGCGGCCCGATTGAATCGACGCTCGAGTCCCTGCTTGGCTCCACCTCCTCGGGAACGATCGCCCTCATCATCGGTGTAATGACGGCCCTGTGGTCCGCCTCGGCGTTCGTGAAGGCGTTCTCTCGCGCCTCGAACAGAATTTACCGCGTCGACGAAACGCGCGGTCCGGTCAAGTTCAACCTCTCGATGCTTGCGGTCACAGCCGCACTCATCGTAGGAATCCTTCTGCTGTTCGTTTCCCTGCTGCTGAGCCAGAGCATGTTGGATTCCTTCTTCGGACCGATCTTTTCAGCTATCGGCATGCCGAATCTCCTTGACTTTCTCAACCACACGTTCATTCCGATCTGGGCGTGGGTGAAGTGGCCGTTTATGCTCGCGCTTCTGTTTGCTGTCGTGTCACTTCTGTATTGGGCAACCCCAAACCTTGAACATAAGTATCGATTCATCTCCCCGGGCGGGGTTTTCGCAATCTTCGGTATCGGACTCGCTCTTCTCGCCCTCAGCGTGTACATGTCGACGGCAGCGAGCTACTCGAGTTACGGCGCCATCGGCGGCGTCATGGCAATCCTGTTCGTCCTGTGGGTCATCAGTATCGTCCTGATCCTGGGCGCGGCTTTTGACGCGGAGGTTCTGCGCGGTCGTCAACTTGCCGCGGGCATGCCGGCAGAAGACGGCTTCGAGCTTCCAAGCCGCGGCGCCGAGCCACCAACGAAGGCTGATCTTAAATACGCAAAGGTTGTTGAAGAGGGGCGCGAAATCCGCGTGGAGAACCTCTACAAAAATCAAGGAAACTACACCGCAACTTTCGCGGGTGAGGACGCGCTGCGCAAGGGTGATGAGGACGTGTTCTCGGTAACCGAAAACGAGAAAAACGAGGGTGAGCTTCCGGCCACGACAGCAAACGATAGAGGCGAGGACCCACAAGACTAGGAGACAGATCAACCGTGTGCGGGCGTTTCGCATTCTTCCAGGAAATCGAGCCTCTACTCGACGACGTCGATGCGCTTGACCTCGCGGACCCTCACCTGCACGCGCGCTACAACATTCCACCTACGGCACCGATCTATGTCGTCACCGAAGGGCTCGAACGAGATTCGGGTGAGCTCACGCGAGCAGTGCGCACGGCTCGATGGGGCCTTCTCCCTCGATTCGCGAAGGACCTCTCGTTTTCGACGAAAACGTTCAACGCTCGTCGCGAGACCCTCGCTGACAAGCCGAGTTTCCGATCCTCGCTCGTGCGTTATCGCGCGCTCGTGCCGATGAACGGCTATTACGAGTGGCAAGCGGGCCCAAACGGCAAGGTTCCCCATTACATCCACGATCAGCATGCACCGCTTCTCTACGCGGCGGGACTCGTGTCATGGTGGAAGGACCCTTCGAATCCGCAGGCAGAATGGCTTCTGAGTGCCACGATCATCACCAAGGAGGCCGAAGGGCACCTCACGCACATCCATTCCCGTATGCCGGTCTTCCTCGATCCGGAGGGGCGAGAAACATGGATCAGCCTGGAATCCTTTTCGTCCGGTGCCGAAGCGCACGCGTGGATCGGTGGCGCGGAGGGGCAGCTGCCGTCGGCGGCGCTCGAAGCTTATCCCGTATCACGCGAAGTGGGCAGCGTTGCGAAGGAGGGCGCCCAGTTATGTGAGCGGCGCGGTCCGACGCTCGCGTAGCCTTGCGTGCAGCTCAGCTCTCGTCATCGAGCAATAGCTCGCGATCGGGTCGATTCTCGGGACGCAGAAGGAGAACAAAGAGAGAGACGGCAAGGAGAAGAGCACCGAAGCCTGCCCAAAGGAGCCCTCCTCGTATGAGACTGCCACCCACGAGGGCTTGGAACAACTGCCATGTCACACCGAAGCTCACGCCATAGCGGCCCCTCTTCATGAGTGAACGCGCGGCAAGAGCAACCAAGAGCGCAAAGACGCCGAAGAACGCTGCAAGCCCAATGGCCACAGTTTTCAGTTCCGCTGCTTGTCCAGGCAAAGTGACAAGCGCATAAAGAGCTGCGGCGATAAGCAGGAGTGCCTCGACCAGGAGGAGCAGAGAGCTCACGCGGCGCAACGTGTGCGCGAGAGGCCGGGGCTCCGCCTCAGAATCGGGGGCGCCGTTGTCGGGAGTCATGCCCCCACCCTAGCGTTCGCTACGCTGCGGGACGCCGTGAGGCAAGATGCAAGAGGTGTGGAAAAGATTACGAGGGATCTTTCTTCAAGATCCTTGTCCGTAAGCCTCGTTGCCAGGAACAATGGGGTACTACATCGCTTCGGTACAAAAATGTTCGACGCGATCTGCATTGTTGTCGAGGCCCTGTGGGCCGCACGCCATCGTGGCCCCACTACGGTCACGATGCACTGGAAAGAGAGAGTGACCCGATGGATTGGCGCCACCGCGCTGCATGCCTCACCGAAGATCCCGAACTTTTCTTCCCCATCGGGAACACGGGACCGGCGATCACCCAGATCCAGGAAGCCAAGGCCGTGTGCCAACGCTGCGAGGTCATGAATATCTGTTTGAAATTCGCGCTCGAATCCGGTCAGGATTCCGGTGTGTGGGGCGGTCTTTCCGAGGATGAACGCCGCTCTCTCAAGCGCCGTACCGCGCGTGCACGCCGCGTTGCCTAGCGGCATCATCACGAGCCCCTAACTCGGCAGATTCGAGTTTATTTTTCCAACGGGCAGCAGCCTTTCCGCTTTCTTAGCGCGAGAGCGGGTCGAGATACACGTCAATCGTGGCGCGTGTGCCGCCGTCGGACTTGTTTTCCCACGTGAGCACACCGCCAAGCTCCCCTTGCGCGAGAGTTTGTGCGATGTTCGTGCCAAGCCCCTCGGGTTTGCTCGGCATTCCCTTGCCGTCGTCGTCGACATAGATCACGAGGTGCGTGCCGCTACGCTCGCTTGTGATAGTGAGATTGCCCCCGGTCTCCGAAAGCCCGTGTTCAACGGCGTTGGTGGCGAGCTCGGTGAGGACGAGCGCGAGCGGAGTAGCCTCCTCGGCACGAACCAGCCCAGCCTTGCCGACCTTGTGCGTCTCGACGGTGACTTGCCCGACGCCAGTTGCGTGGTCCCCGTCGTGCACCGTTGCCGAGGCCGCATCCACCGCGAGACGCAGACAGCGATCGATCACTTCGTCAAGCAGAACAGTCTCTTCGCTCCCCTGCAGGAGCGATTCGTGCACAAGCGCAATCGTCGAAACGCGACGCATTGCCTCGAGTAGTGCGTCCTTCGCCTCTTCGGTTTTCATACGTCTTGATTGGAGTCGCAACAGCGCAGCAACCGTTTGCAAATTGTTCTTGACGCGGTGGTGAACTTCGCGGATCGTCGCGTCCTTGGTCATGAGTTCCTTCTCGCGGCGTCTCACCTCGGTGACATCGCGTACGAGGATGATTGCTTCTGTGCGGCGCCCCCGGCGGGTGATCGGAATTGCGCGGAGGGAAAGAATTCCTCCGCGCGCTTGCATATCCACGCGCCACGCGGCGCGCCCAGTGAGCACAAGCGGGAGTGATTCGTCGACGGGAATACGTGACTGCAAGTCAGCAGTCGCAAGTTCCGCGAGAAGACACCCCACCATGTCACCCTGCATTCCGCAGCGATGGAACGCTGAAAGCGCATTCGGGGACGCGGCTTTCACTATGCCCTCGCTATCGACCGACACCCACCCATCACCTACGCGCGGCGCACCTCGACGCGGCGGGACGGGAGCCCCTTTGATGGGAAATGCCCCCTCTCCCATCATGAGAAGAAGCTCTCGACCAAGTCGATGCTGTTCGACTTCCGCTGCCGCGAGCCTTGCATCCGCTGGTGAGGAAAAAGATTCAATCGACAAAACTGCGAGAACGACACCATTGCGGCGCACAGGAGCAAATCGCACGAACGCGGGGCGCGACTCACGCTCAACAGTGACGAAAGTGTCGATATCGTCGACTCCTGCTTCGGCATTCTCGAAAGCATCGATGAGCTCGGGCCAGTCCTCACGCGTGTACGCGCTCGAGATTGGATCCTCGAAATAAACGGTAGTGCCGTTTGCCGGGCGCGAATGCGCGGTCGCGCTCATCCCCTCTTCACGAGGCACCCACAGCACGAGGTCAGAGCCGAGCAGATCCGAAACGACCTGCCAGTCGCCGAGGAGAAGTTGAAGCCACTCGACCTCTGGTTTCGACGTTTCATCATCGTAGGTGAGGACGTTGTTCACGGTGGGTGCCATGCCTCAAGCCTAATGCTTTGAGGCTAACTGCTCAGCGCCGCGCAGAATCGCCTCACCGTGCGCCGATAGTGTTGCGCACAAAAGACATGAGGAGACGAAAGTGAAAGCACTTCACGAGACCATCGACTACCATGCGAGCGCCCTGGATGTCGCGCGTTTTTATGCGAGCCGCAAGTATGCGCTCGAGCGCGCGACCAAGCTCGGAGTGCGCGATACGAGCGTCGACGTCGAGGGAGATCCCAACGCCGCGTTCACGACAACGATTCGGGCAAATGTGCCGCGCGAGCGAGTCGACCACCATAAGTTCCGTCGTTTTCTCCCCGAGCGGCTACAGGTCATGATCGTCCACAAGTGGGATGCCCCTGATGGGGACTCGCGCACTGGTCGCCTTCACGCGACACTCGCTTCGGTACCTGTTGATCTTTCGGCTAGCTTTACGCTCATGGGCGAGGGCGAACATTCGCGAATGAGTATTGACGCTCAACTCAGCGTGAAGATTCCACTCGTGGGGAGCGCGGTGGAAAAAGCCGCTGCTGAGCGGGCTGGCGATGTCTTCCGCACGGAGGAGTCATTCGCAAACGACATACTTCAGCGCGAGCCCTAACTCTCGAGGAATTCCCTCACGGCGCTAGCTTCGCTCGGGTCAAACCATAGGACGTCAGGCGCATAGGGGTCATCAGCGACCTGCGCAGCTGAATCCTGCGTGACGAGGTAGGCCTTCAGCGGAATTGTGAAAGCCTCGTTTCGAAGCATGTGCGCCCATTCGCCATGCTCGAGCGCGACATCACGTTCAAGAGCCCGATCCGGAAGGTCGAATGCCGCCACAGCGATACGGGCACTGCCACGATTCGCGTGCGCAAACGACAGAATGCATTCGCACATTGCTTCAAACTCGCGCTCTTCGGCATCATCGCCGCTTAGCCCCGCGCTCAACGCGGCAGGCACTCCCCACACGCGTGTGTTCGCGGGAAGGTCGAACGTGGGGCTCTCCATATCGATCACGCTCGTGTCCCCCACAAGGGCATTCACCGGGTAATACACGCGCATGCGCGCCCTCCTTAGACTGCTCACAGCTGATGCTTCAAGCCTAGCGAACGAGGGTCTGGTCGAAATGAGCGGCAAGGCGTGTAAGAGATTGACGAAGCTTTGACTTTGGCGCGGACTCCGAAACCACGACGCCGTCCCATCGCGCGCGAGAAACCGTTGTAGCGTCAAGCGGAAGGGCCAAGCATGCGTCAAAATCGAGGCGGGCTCGGAGAGTCCGTTCAATATTCGCGAGCGTCACGCTTGAGTCGAGTTTGTTCACGACAACGGTGAGGGGGCTTTTCGAGAGTTCCATAATCTGAGGCGCCTCGCGCACGAAGCGTGTCACGCTAATCGGATCTGCGGCCACGACGGCGATGACGTGCGACGCGGTGGCAAGTGCGATACGTGTAGCACCATTGCGCGGCTGGGTACCGTATTCCCCTCCCGCTCCTTCCAGCTCGATGGGCGCCGCGACATCTGTGACGACCACCCTCGCGGCTTCTCTTGCTTTCGCAAAAACGCCCTCGAGGGCATTGTCATACACCTCGATGTAGCGCGAAGGCACGCCGATTCCGCTGAGGAGATGGAGATCGTCGCTGACGAGCGGCGAATGTTGAAGGAGAAGCTGAGGCGTGAGTGTTCCTTTATCGCTCGCACGGCAAGCGGCGACGAGTCCCGGGACTTCGTCAAGAACACCAAACAGCTGCGTTTGACAGGGGCCGTAAGTGTCGGCGTCAATGAGGACGCTCTCGCCTTTGAGAAGCGAAAGTTCGTAGCCGAGGTGCGCGGCAACGAAGGATCGCCCGGGCGCGCCTTCGGGCCCCCAAACGGTGAGCATAGGCGCTTTCGGCTCTCCATCGTGGCTCGGATCTTGCGCCCAGGTCACCTCGTCCGGATCCTGCGTTTCAAGCCCAGCTCGCATCAGGAGCTCATAGAGTGCTTCCGGTTCGGTCTCTCCATGAACTTCGAGGGCAATTCCGAGGGTTGCGGGCTTTGTGCGACTCACCTGAGAGGTGACGGCAACGACACCCGTGCCACCGCGTCTGATTTCGTGGATGACCTCGCGCGAAAGACCCTCCACATCGACGTCAACGAGGAGAACATCTCCGAGTTCGGCACGCGTAGCTGCGAGTAGCTCCGTGAGGTCGACGCAACGTCGAAGCACTCGAGCCTTTGCGGTCAGGCTCTGCGCGATGGTCGAAACGAGTTGGACTTCATCGGAGCCCGAGGCACACACGAGAACGTCGATCATTCGGCATCCTCGAACAAGCCCGGCGCCTCCACAACATAAAGATTTCGTTTCGCACCGAGGGCGTCAAGGACGCTCGCTATGCGCGAGGAGGGCACAAGGACCTCGACGCGAGCTCCCTGGCCGCTAAGCCCACCGCCTTCGTCGACACCGCGCACGACCGCGCTTTCCACGAGAATCGTGGAGCTTGCTCCCTCCTGCCCGCCCGAAGCCCACACATCAACGAGCGCACCTTTGCTCAGCGATGAAGTGACGGGCTGAGCGACCTGGATCGTCACCGGTCGCATTTCAGAATCAACGGCCTGCCCTACCGCGCTGCGAGGCAGAAGTTCACCGCGGGAAATGCTTTCGCGAGCGACCGCTCCTTCGCCGATCGCATCAGTTCCCTGCACATAGCGTTCCAGGCTTTGCCCCATGCGGACTTCAGCAATCGCGAACTGTTCGGGTGTCAGGGCATCGCCCTCGGCAATGTCTGCTGTGGCAACAAGCACGATCTCGCTCGAAGAAAGCATCGTAAAAGCGAAGCCTCCCACGAGTGTGCTGCCGAGCACGAGTGCCGCCCCCGTCAGTAGTCGAGTATCGCGGTACGGATTTTTCCTCATGCGCCGAAAGCGCGCCCTCTCCCCCATTGCCCCCCAATATTCGCGAACGACTCAGTTCACCTTGAGCATAACGATAGTCATGGCAGTTCGCGAGCCGATTACGCAAATGTGGATAATATTCGCACGAGACCGGAGACCATTGTCCACACGGCCCCCTCACCGGCGTTCATTCATGCGAAAATGGAGTGAGCCAAGTTGACTGAGGAGCATCATGCCCATGCACTTCTACACGCTCGACGAGGTATGCGAGATCCTCGCGATCGAGAAGCCGCAAGCCTATTCACTCGTGCGCAGTGGGAGCCTGCGCGCGATAAAACTCGGCGGTCGCGGCCAATGGCGCGTGGAGGAAGCTGAGCTGAGGGCGTTCGTTGATCGCGCCTACGCCGAAACCGAAGCCGAAATCCTGGCTAACAACAGCGCGCGCCCCTCGGAGCGGGCGCGCTAAATTCGTCACACGACCCACATTGCTTCGATCGAGGAGTAAGGCACCGAGATAAGTTCTCGCATAGATTCGCAGACGTCGGCCCCTTTTGCCGCCCTCAACTCAAGGTGATCCGCAAAGACCCGCGTAACCACCCCCGAAATGTCCCCCGCCACCGTCACGATGACTGCTCGGCGCCCAGTTTCAGCAATCGCTTGAACCGCACTGCGCATTGGCAGCCGAGGGCGACTGTCGTCGCCGGGTTTTACTTTGCCAAGCCCCCCACTCAACCAGGCGACCTTCTGAGCATTAACGATGATCCTTCTCGCGGGATGAAGCACGTCAAGTTCGACCCAGTCGCGACCGACCCGACGTGCATGCCCTTCGTACGCCCGACCGGATAGGAGACAGACGGTCAAGGCCGCATCGACCGCACCCGCGATTCGGTCTAGGAGTTCTACTTCCGCGCGTTCCGCGTCGGCAAGTTCGTGGGCGTCCTCACGAATACGCTCGAGGCGTTCGCGTTGGAGCCAGCGATCAAGATCTTCAAGGCGGTCATAGGCGCTCATACCGACAAGCTACCCAAGAATTTTTCTCAGCCTCTTGCGTGCACACAAAAACGCCTATAACATCACCAATGAACATCACAGTTCATCAAACTGCATCAAACGAATTGGAAGTTCCAACAGATGCAGGTTCGCTGGCGCTAGGGCGAGCTGCCCGAGACTTTCTGCAGCTACACCGCGCCAACGATCAAGGGGGAAATATGACGACAACAGCAATCACGCACAGCCACCGTGCAGAAAGACCAGCTCATGACGCCCAATCGGGGCACACGCCTCTAGCGATCAGGAAGTACCGCTCACTCGCGAAGGCTTTCGCGTGGCTCATGGTATGCATCGCCGCTGCGATCGCTCTCTTCTACTCCTTCCAAAGCGCCCATGCGAGTGGAGGGACTCGGAGATTCGCGCTCGCCGTCCTCACCCTCGGTGCGGGCGGCTTTGCCGCACTCACTGCGCACCTCAGCGTGACCTGGATGCTTATCTGGTGCGCCGTTTCCTCACCTCATTGCTCCTCCCGCCGAATTCTTGCGCTCAAAGCGTTGCGCCTCTGGTCACCTCGAGCTGCCCGCTTCGCTGTCGTTGCACTCGGCGTTTCAGTCACAGCGATTTCACTTGGAAATCCTTCTCGCGCCTTTGCCGAAGGCGCCCCGGCACTGGCCGCAGTCACAGAAGTGACGAGCTCATCGGAGGGATCAGATGGGCTCGAAAAAGGCACTGAGTCGGCAGGGGTCGACAAAGGCGTTGCACTTTCGCACGTCACGACTCTCGGGTGGGCGCCCGGGAATGGCGATACAGAAAAGAGCACGATCCCCTCACTTAAGGCCAAGGCTGAGCAAGAGCCTTCGTACACGATCGCATTCTCAGGGGTCTCGGAAGCGCTACCCTCGCTGGAAGGCCCCTCTCATCCCGCTCCCTCTCGACCCCACGCCGAAAAGGCGGCGCCTAAGACGCACAAATCCGCCAGCCTGCACTCGAACGACACCTACACCGTGAAGTCCGGCGACACCCTCTGGTCCATAGCCAAGCGTCACCTCGCCCAGGTCAATGGCGAGCACCCCACGAACGGAGCGATCGTGCGAGAAATCGACAGGATCGCCGCCCTCAACCCCGAGATCGACGACGTCGACCTCATCTTCCCCGGCCAAACCTTTCATCTCTAGATTCCAGCCCCGCCACAAAGAAAGATTTACGTCATGTCCAATAACGCCCATCCCTCACCTGCGCGCCCCTCAACGTTCTTCGATAGCGACGAAAAAGCCCGCAGAATCGTCGAGGCAGTGTCGCGCCAAGCACTCGAAATCCTCAACGGCTTTCGACCGCCCACATCCCTCAGTAAGGTGCTCGTCCCGCAAGAACAAGAAAGCTTTGCGAAGCGCGTTTCATGCGTAAATGCATACAGGCGAAACGCGGGGATCAAAGTTGCTCCACGCGTGAGCGTTGGCGGTGTCCACATTTGCCGGGTCAACGACGAGGTAATCGAGGCAAACTCCGTCGTGCGCGATTCGCTACGCGCCCGCTTCGTGTGCATGCGGTGGGAAAAGAAGCGCTCGGGTTGGAAGATCACAGCTCTCGAACTCGGCTAACCCACCTTTCACAGGAATCGGACGCTCAGTCCTTCTTCGCGCGCTTGCGGTCCTCGCGTTCCTTGCGGCGGCGCTCCGCGCGAGAAAGCGGGCGCTCAGAAGCCGCTTCACCGTCCGAGGAACTATACGAGAGCTCCTCCACCTTGGGTCCATCGCCAAGGCCCTTGGCGGAAATCTCGACGCCCTCGGCCCTCGAATCTTCGCTCGTTGACTCGGTGTCCGCTTCTGTCTTGTTCGACACGCTCTTCGCCTTCGCGGCAGCCTCACGTACGAGTTTCGCCACGCTCTCGGGAGCCTGTCCCTTGCTTGGCGTCTCCTGCACCTTGACCTCGAGGTTGAAAAGGTATCCCACGACGTCTTCCTTGATGCCCGCGACCATGTCGTTGTACATCAGGAAGCCTTCTCGCGCGTATTCCACAACCGGATCGCGCTGCGCCATCGCACGCAAACCGATGCCTTCTTTGAGGTAGTCCATCTCATAGAGGTGCTCACGCCAGCGGCGGTCAATCACCGAAAGGAGAACGCGGCGTTCAAGCTGACGCATGGCTGCCTCGCCAAGCTCATCCTCGCGTTTTTCGTACGCAAGGGCGATATCCGAGCGAATCTCTCGCTCAAGAAGCTTGGGCGTGAGGTTCTCCTTGCCGCCAACTTCCTCGACAACGTCCTCGGCTGTGATTGACGTGGGGTACAGAGCCTTGAGACTGCCCCACAGCTCGTCGAGCTCGAAATCCTCAGCACTCTTGCCAACAGTAGCGTTGCGAACAAGCGCACCCACGACATCGTCGATGTAGCTTGTAATCGACTCTTCGAGATCCTCGCCCTCGAGGATACGATTGCGATCCTCGTAGACGCGGGCGCGCTGTTTGGTAAGCACGTCGTCGTATTTCACCACGTTCTTGCGGATTTCGAAGTTCTGCGCCTCGATGCGTTTTTGGGCTCCCTGGATCGAGCCGGTCACGATGCGTCCGGAAAGCGGGGTGTCTTCGTCCACACCGCCACGTTCAAGGATTTGTTCGGCGCGCCCCTGCGAAAAGCGACGCACGAGGTCATCTTGGAGCGACAGGTAGAACCGGGATTCACCCGGGTCCCCTTGGCGCCCCGAACGGCCGCGAAGCTGGTTATCGATACGTCGCGACTCGTGACGCTCGGTGCCGAGAACGTAAAGGCCGCCGAGCTCGACGACTTCGTCGTGCTCCTTCGAGACCTGCTCACGTGCGGCTTCGAGCGCATCATCCCATGCAGCCTCGTACTCTTCGGGCTGCTCTTCGGCATCGAGCCCGCGTTTTTCAAGCTCTTTGGTCGCCATGAACTCGACGTTGCCGCCGAGCATGATGTCGGTACCGCGGCCGGCCATGTTGGTCGCGACGGTCACGGCCCCCTTGCGGCCAGCCATGGCGACGACGGCAGCTTCGCCCTCGTTGTTCTTGGCGTTGAGGACGTTATGGGGGATCCCTTTTTTCTTGAGGAGCGAGGAGAGGTATTCCGACTTCTCCACGCTCACGGTGCCGACGAGGACAGGCTGGCCCTTCTTGTGACGCTCCTCGATATCAGCAACGACAGCGCGGTACTTGGCCTTCTCAGTGCGGTAAATCTGATCCATCTGATCGACGCGCTGGAGTGGCAAGTTCGTGGGGATAGGCACGACTCCCAGTTTGTAGGTTCCCATGAACTCGGCAGCCTCAGTTTCGGCGGTACCGGTCATACCCGCGAGCTTCTCGTAGAGCTTGAAATAGTTTTGGAGCGTGATCGTCGCGAGCGTCTGGTTTTCGGCCTTGATCGCCACCCCTTCCTTGGCTTCGATCGCCTGGTGCACGCCTTCGTTATAGCGGCGACCCGAAAGGATTCGGCCCGTGTGCTCATCAACGATCATGACCTCGTCGTTCATAACGACGTAGTCCTTGTCGCGCTTGAAGAGTTCCTTCGCCTTGATGGCGTTATTGAGGAAGCCGATGAGAGGGGTGTTGAGCGACTCATAGAGATTGTCGATGCCAAGCTGATCTTCGACGAGCTCGATACCCGGCTCAAGGATGCCGACAGTGCGCTTCTTCTCATCGACTTCGTAGTCCCTGTCGCGCTTGAGCTTCGTTGCAACACGTGCGAACTCGGCGAACCACTTGTTCACGTCTCCCGATGCCGGCCCCGAGATGATGAGCGGCGTGCGGGCCTCATCAATGAGGATCGAGTCGACCTCGTCGACGATCGCGAAGAAGTGACCACGCTGAACCTTGTCGTTCACGGAATGCGCCATGTTGTCGCGCAGGTAATCGAAGCCAAATTCGTTGTTTGTACCGTAGGTGATATCTGCGGCGTACTGCTTGCGGCGTTCCGTGGGATCTTGCCCGGACACGATCACGCCGGTCGTGAGACCGAGCATGCGGAAAACGCGCCCCATGATCTCGCCCTGGTATTTCGCGAGGTAGTCATTGACCGTCACGATGTGCACGCCTTTGCCCGCGAGTGCATTGAGGTAGGCAGGGAGGGTGGCCACGAGTGTTTTGCCTTCGCCGGTTTTCATTTCGGCGATTTCGCCGCGGTGGAGCGCGGCGCCACCCATGAGCTGAACGGGATAGGCGCGCTGACCAAGCGTGCGGCGCGCAGCTTCACGCACCGTAGCGAAAGCTTCGATCTGAATGTCGTCGAGCGTTTCACCGTCGGCGAGACGCTTCTTGAATTTTTCCGTCTCTTCGCGAAGCTCGTCATCGGAGAGCTCGAGGAAGCCGTCCTCAATATCATCAACGCGTTGTGCGATGTCGGCTAGGCGTTTGCGTTCACGGCCCTCACCGGCACGAAGGATGACGTCGAAAAGCTTGGCCACTGGAAAACTCCCTTAGAGGATCTCGTCATGCACGCTCGCGTGCGGAACACTCACAGCGCGGTTTCCTTGCAGATAACAGCGCGAACCGTGCCAGTCTACGTGCCGAAGGGGGTCCGTGCGCTACTTGAGCACCCGGACCCCCTAGAGGAAGTCGTCACACACTGGCAAATCCCCTGGATAGACGGGGATTTAACAGGGGCGAGGATTTATTCCAATTCGATAACCCCGTAGTTCCACCCCTTACGGCGGTAGACCACTTTCGGATTAGAGGTCTCTTCGTCGATGAACAGATAAAAGTCATGTCCCACGAGTTCCATCTGGTAGAGCGCGTCGTCGATACTCATGGGCTTCGCCTTGTGCTTCTTTTCGCGAATCACGATAGGCGAGTCAGGTGCAGCATTGTCGGCTGAGCTTTCGACCTGGTCCGCGCTATCTTCATGCGGCCGCGACTCGGCCTCGGCGAAAAGTTCTTCGATGCGATCGGCGTCGGCTTGCATTTTACGAAGTGTCTCCGGGTCGGCGCCGTGCCCCTTGGAGCGACCACGGTGGCGGTCTTTTCGCCTGTCGGCCAGTCGGCGGAGGCGCTCGAGGAGCTTCGCAAGCGCAAGATCGAGTGCCGAGTAGAGATCTCCGGAGCGAGCCTCGGAGCGAATAACTTGACCATCATCATGGACGGTGAGCTCAACGCGCTCGCTCTCTTCATTACGGCGTGGGTTCTTTTCGGACGAGACTTCAACGTCGATCCGCATGACACCCTGCGCGAGCTGGGAGACCTTTTCAAGCTTGTCCTCGAGGTGGCGCTGGAAACGTTCGGGGACGTCCATCTGGCGGCCAACAACATTGATATCCATGAGAAATCCTCCAGAGTTGAGAAGTGTGTGGGCGGCCACATTCCGCCCGTTCCTACGGGTGGATGGATCACCTCCTTCTCACGAGGTTTGCGGCTTCCCTGCCACTTCTGTGTTCTCACTATTATGCGCCCGGAGGCTGAAAATGTACCGCAGATCACACCGCTAGGATGGGTATGTTTGTGCGCGGAAGCCTCGCCGAGGCGAGTGTCAGTGCCGCGCATGTGTGCACACCCAGGAGCTTGAGTGCCTCGCTCGTCTTTTTCAGCGTGCTGCCGGTCGTCACCACATCGTCGAGAATGACAGCCTGGGCACCCCTCAATCCCTCCCACTGAGCGTTTCTCTTGGGCCTGATCATGCGCCTCGTGGCCCCAGCCCTCTCCCGTTTTGTACGCGAATGCTGACTAGCCCCGACCAGCGCGAGCGCTGGAGCAAGCCGCACGCGTGCATGCGTACTGACGCTTTCGGCAAGGAGTCGCATGTGGTCTTCTCCCCTTCGTCGCACAGCCTCGGAGCGGGAGGGAACGGGAACGAGCATGTGTCGGTGCGAACAACCAGCACTGAGGTCGATTAGTGCATCGGCGAGAAGGGGCCCCAGATAGCTGGCGAGAGCAAAGTGCCCCCCATTCTTGAAATCGAGAATCACGCTCTTTGCACGCCCTTCGTATTCTGCGAGAGTTGCTACTCGAAAGGCAGGTACGATCTCAAGCTCGCGGCCGTCGGAAACCGGGCGTGCTTCGCACACCCCCTCGCACACGTCTTCCACCCAAGAGATGCCATCTGAAAACTCGCTCGCACATGCGTCGCACATGTGCAGTCCCTTCTCGCCGCATGCGCAGGAGAAAGGCACAAGAGATTGGATAACTAAGCTCGCGACCCGGGCAAGCTCTCGCCTGAAATCATCGCTCATGCACCCATTCGAGCGCACGCGCCTTCCCTCACCAAAGCCGCTTCGTCTTTCCGGGGAAAGTCCTCCACTGGGGAGCGCATTCCGACGGATCTGCTGCGACAACTGACGCGTTAGTACAGTGCGATATCCCGCCCCCGGACGTCGACTTGCCGCCACGAGTCCACGTCCCTTTGGACGACGCGACCATCCTCGCTTCCCACGAACATGAGTCTTGCCTCGAGCGAACCCGCCACCGACGTCGTGTTCTCCCGCAACTCACTCACCTGTTCGAAGCCTGTATGCACATTCCAGGAGATCGCGACGGGAAGGGTGCTTTCTCCCGACGTACCCCAGATGAGGATCGCTTCCTCGGAATACCATGCGATGCCATTTACTGTATCGAGTGCAACACTTACGCTAAGGGGCTCTGCAAGACTCAACGGGGTTCCGTGGGGGCTTCTCACAACACCCATGATGCTCAGGGTGGTGGCGCCTCGCGATCCGTGCGCGATCGCAAAGCGCACCCCGTCCGAGGACATCGACGTGAAGGCAACGTCTGCCGCGGCATCCCACGGAACAGGGAACTTTCGCACTTCGCGCCATATGTCAGCATTGACTGCGATCAGCTCAGGTCCGCCCGCTCTAGGCATTGTCCACGCGTAACCAAACTGGTCGATGCTCGGAGCGCACAACTCTTCGGCAAGGCCTTCGTGCCGAGCTCCCGCATCGGCTTCGAGGGCGGTAACGAAAACCGTGCGACGATCCGGACTCAACGCGCTTGCGTAGCGTCCATTAGCGCTTAGCCTGCCAAGGCGCACCGTCTCGGAAGCAAAAGCGGGAACGAGGGACGCACCACCGGTATCGCTCGCAAGAGAAACGATGCCGCCTTCCCCCGAGCCGTAGAGCCTGTGGCCTACGGATGCCTTAGCTGGATGGGAACCCTGCGGGAGGCTGATTTCCTCGCGTCCGTCCATGAACACGACCGAGGGGACGCGCTTAAGGCTGCGCAGCGTCTCGGAAATCTGAGCGAGTGCGAGGGCTCGCTCTTCTTCGGGCAATTCGAGGACCGAAACCGGCACCTGCACCACCAGGTCACCGGCTTCATTTCTCGAAAGAGCGCTCGGGGCGATGACACTGCCTTCGGTGAGTGCAGATCGCACGGCCTCTTTGAGAAACGGGGGCGGGCCAAGCGCAAGCCTGTTGAAAGCCGAAGCAAATGCCGCTTGACGCAGATACCAGCGAGGATCCGCAACGAGCGCGTCCCCAGCGTTGGCGACGAAATACACGCTTACGGGCTCAAACAATCGAGCAAAGTCTTCTGTACCGAGTACGAGCGCATCGGGGGTCTCAGCGATGCGCCACTCACCGTTGACTTGTGTGAGGCGAAACTCGGCCTTTTCGCGCTCGGCATCAAGATTTATCGTGCGCACACCTGCGGGTGAAACCTTAGATACAACCGGTACCGTCACCGCGACTTTACCGTCGTCCATATCCTGAAATACGAGCCCCTCGGTCTCTGAGAACTCGATTGCTGCCGAGGGCTTCCACACCTCACGAATACTTCCCGCGAGATACTCTCGCGCGATGCGGTTGCCATCTTCGACCCCAAGATGCGCTGCGAGAAAACCCCGCACAATGTCGATCTTCGCCGCCCCCTGGTCAGGGGGAGCCACAGCGACATCGCCTTGCGCGCCCAGGCCAATACCCTTGACCGGCGCCGTATGGACCTCCGAAGAGTTGGGAATGCGGGCGCATCCCGCGAGCGTCGCAAGCCCAACAGCGCCAAGAACGGTGCGCCGTGTGAGCACGTGGCCAGAAACGGGTTTTATCGTCATTCCTGATCCCCCTTCTCGACCGGCCGCGCAAGGGCGAGAGGAGACGCGGCAAGCTTCTGTCCCGGCCCGCGAGGAAGAAGCAACCTAAACACGGAGGTCTCCCCTTTAATTCCCCATGCTTCGAGACGGCCACCGTGCGCCGTCGCGTCGTCGTGCGCAATCGCGAGCCCAAGCCCCGTCCCACCGAGCGTGTGCGTACGTGAGGGTGCCGCGCGCCAAAAACGATCAAAAACGCGCTCGGCTTCCTCCGAGCTGAGGCCCACGCCGAAATCTTGAACCGTCAGCGCGAGCGTCGTGCCGCGAGAGGCCGTACACACGTCAATCACGCCGCCAGCGCCATGCTCAATCGCATTTGTGAGGAGGTTGCGAACGATGCGCTCAATACGACGTGAATCCATGGCTCCGACGGTATCTTCGCTCAAATGTTGCACACGGATGTCAGCGTGATATTCGAGAGCAATGGGTTCGAGTTGTTCGACCACGTCGTCGACGAGTTCCTCGAGCGAAGCAGGCTTTGCCTCGAGATCGACTACACCAGCTTCATGACGCGAAATCTCTAGCAGATCCGCGATGAGAGCTTCAAAACGTGCCACCTGCTCCCGTAGAAGCTCCAGGCTGCGTTGACCTGAAGGCGTGAAAGACTCTTTTTCCATTTCGAGCATCGACGTCGCCATCTTGATCGTGGTGAACGGTGTGCGCAGCTCATGCGAGACATCCGAAACGAAACGCTTCTCGAGCTCGGAAAGTTCGACTAGCTCAGTGATAGTTGACTGGAGTGAAGCCGCCATGTTATTGAAGCTCGTGCCCATGCGCGCCAGATCGTCGCCGCCCTGAATGGAGAGGCGATAATCGAGATCGTTTTCCGAAATGTGATCGACGGCCCGCGCGGCACGCTTGAGCGGCGTTGTAACAATGCGTGAGATCACGAGCGACACAAGAAAGAACAGGAGCACGAGAACCGCGCCGCCAATCACAAGGATGACGTTGACGCGGTCGAGAGTTTCCTGCTCCTGGCTCACCGAGTAGAGCATGAGCAGCCGATAGCGCCCGGCACCCGCAACGTCGATCGTCGTCCCCACGAGAATCGCCGGCCCCGAGTCTCCACGTTCGACGTACTCGATGCTTCGATACACGAATTGGTCCTTTGCAGCATCGAGCTCACGCTCGAAATCGCCGCTCACGAACGCGGTGAGCGCCCCGTTGTTCGTCACCGCATCACCCGGCGTCGGCCCCACGGGAATCACCGCCAGCCCCTTGAACACCTTCGGGTCGCCCGCAGTCGCCTCCTCCATGAACGAGACGATCACGTCCTGTCTCTCGTTCACAGACATACCTACAAGAGGTTCGAGATCGCTCACGAGCGTGCCTCGCATCGCCTCAGATTGTTCAAGCGAGCGGTCGCGCCTCAACTCGTAAAGCGCATCCGAAATTGCTGTGGAAAGGAATGTTTCAACAACGAGGATTGCTAGAACGGAAAGCAGCATCGTTGCAAAGACTGCGCGTGCCGCGATCGGCCATGTCGAGAAATCACGAAAGCGCACGCGCCCCGCGCTCCGCGAACTGATGTGTGATTCGTCCGCAACAGCCGGGGGAAAAACGCGTTCGCGTAAGCTACTCACCCGCGCGGTAGCCTACGCCTCGTACCGTCACAATAAGACGAGGATTGTCGGGATCGACTTCGATTTTCGAACGCAAGCGCTGGACGTGGACGTTCACGAGGCGGGTGTCTTTCGAGTGCTGGTAGCCCCATACTTCTCGCAAGAGCTCCTCGCGGCTAAAGACTTGGGATGGGTGGCGCGTCATCTGCAAGAGAAGTCCGAACTCCATGGGGGTGAGACGTATCGTTTCGCCGTTCCTGCAGACTTGGTGCCGATCAACATTAATCTCGAGGTCTCCGAGTGTGAGAACTTCTGCCTCACCACGGGGTGCTCGGCGCACGCGAGCGCGTATACGGGCGATGAGCTCCTCGGGTTCGAACGGCTTCGTGAGGTAATCATCGGCACCGACCTCGAGCCCTTCCACTACTTTTTCAGTTTCCGTGCGCGCCGTCAGCATAATAATGGGGACGTTCGAGCTCTCGCGAATATTTCTGCAAATCTCAATGCCGTCCATCTCGGGCAACATGAGGTCGAGGAGAACAAGGTCAATGCTCTCGCGTTCAAGGATGGCGAGACCTCTGCGCCCATTGGACGCCGTCACAACGTCGTATCCGCGACCATGAAGAAGGATCGAGACCATTTCGGCGATCGCAGCATCATCGTCAATCGCGAGAATTCTTGGGGGTGTGCTCATGCCGTTATCCTGCCAGAAACCCGTAACAGTCGAAACTTCAGCGGCCATAGACATTTGAAGAGTCTCGAATCACGAGCATCGGAATGCCGCCCTCACGATCGTAATCACGGCCACACGACGCGCAACGAACCATCTGCTCGCTCAGGTCGAGATCTGCGTGACACGCGGGGCAGCGCACGAGACTTCTAGCCCAGCTCAATTCGCTTTGGGATTCTTCTTCCGACGCCACCTCAGCTCCCTCCATTTCGGAAACTCGCACAGAACTCCCCTCACGCTCTCCCACTTCCCCGCGCACAACAGCGAGCGCCATATCTCGCACGCGTTCCATGGTCGCAGTTTCTGCAGCCTCGACGTTCAATCGCACGAGCGGCTCGGTCCCTGACCCCCGCACAGATAGCCACCATTGCTCGCGAGGGTCGCGTTCCTCATCCCAGTGGTTGAGCGTCACGCCGTCGAGATCATCGTGATCCGCACCGCACTCGACAAGGAACGCGGCAACGCGTTCAAGAACGGAGTCGACCGGCTCATCGATCGGGGAGTTGATCTCACCGCTCGCCGCATACGGCGAGTAGCGCTCGAGAAGCGCGCTCAACGGGCGATCTCCATTCTTCTCAAGGGTGCGCATCACGTGGAGTGCCGCGAGCATTCCTGAATCAGCGAAAAAGAACTCCCGAAAGTAATAGTGCGCCGAGTGCTCGCCCCCAAAAATCGCGTCGCGCTCCGCCATCACCTGTTTGATGATCGAGTGGCCCACCTTGGTTCTCACATACTCGCCGCCGGCGGCCTCGACAATTTCGCGGACCGCTCGGCTCGATGGGACGTTACCGATCACGACGGGACGCGGGCAGCCGTCGGACTGCGCTCGAGCGATCTCCTCCTCGGCGATCATAGCGGTCAGCGCGGATGGAGGGACGATCTCGCCATTCTCGTCAACAACGATGCATCGATCTGCATCTCCGTCGAAGGCAAGGCCGAGATCAGCATCGCTTTCTCGCACGGCCTCCTGCAAGTCCCGAAGATTCACGGGGTTGAGGGGGTTCGCTTCGTGGTTCGGAAACGTCCCGTCTAGGTCGAAGTAGAGCGGGACAATGTCAAGGGAGGGAAGCCGTGAGGCGAGAGCCGGGAAGGTACGACCTGCCATCGCGTTCGCCGCGTCAACCACCACCTTGAGGTTTCGCGTGCCATCGAGGGGTGCGAGGCGCAGCATGGTGGCGATGTAGTCGTCAAGCGTGTCGAGAGGTTCGAGCCGGCCGCCCTCGCGCACAGGGATCCTTCCCTCCTCGAGATAGGTGCGCGCGCGATCGCGCACATCGAGAAGGCCATTCGCCCGCCCCACGGGCTTGGCGTGCGCAAAACACATTTTGATGCCGTTGTCGCGCGCAGGATTATGCGAGGCTGTCAGTTGCGCACCAGCCGCGGCAAAAAGTCCGCTCGCGCAGTAGAGCTGATCGGTAGAGCTCAGCCCCGCAAAGGCGACCGTAGAGCCGCGCCGCACTGCTCCTCGCGCAAATGCTTCCGCAAGGTCAGGGCTCGAAACGCGCATGTCGTGCGCGACTATGACGTCGCCTGCATCAAGAAGATCAGCAAAGGCTGCGCCGAGCGCACCGGCGATCTCCGTCGTAAGAGTCTCGTAGGCGACACCTCGAATGTCGTAGCTCCCTACGATCTCGTCAAGCGCCCCCGCCGAGGATCTCGTGCCCTCAGCGCTCATCGGTCTCGTCTTTCACAAGCGTGAGGCGCCTTGGTGCCCTCGCCCGCGGATCCGACGCCGACTCGCCTTCATGGTGCCCCGCATCTTCGTAGCCTGCCTTGGCCTTGGGATCATCGGCGAGTACTCGAGCGAGGGCGAGCACGTCATCCTCAGGCGCAAGCGGCGCAGGAGCCGTCACCACCGTCCACCCTTTCGGCGCTGTAAACGATGCGGCATGGCTCGCGCACAGGTCGTACGAGTGTGGTTCACTTTCTCGCGAGAGCGGACCGATCACTGCAGTTGAATCCGCATACACGAACGTGAGCGTCGCGACAGCAGGCTTTGAGCAAGAGGACTTAGAGCATGAACGGGAAGACACGGCCTCTATCTTACGGCTCCAATTCTCGCGATCCATGTGTTTCGGCCGGTCCGCGTAGTCTAATAGCATGCCTTTCACACGAAACCCCGGGCCTCGCCGGCGAGATCGACACGGGCGCGGATTCCGGGGCGATCTCATTCCCTCGCATCTTCCGGGATTCGCCACACCTAGTGATCGCTTTGACACGCTTGTCGCCGAAGCGATGGGTCCTCTTTACGCACGCTTTTCTAGGCTCGAATATCTCCAGGTGCTTATCGAGGAGGTCCCTCTCGACACCGTCTCCCTCGATTCACCTCCGCTCGGGCGTTACTTTCCCGGCGACCGTAGAACGCGCCCGAGAATCATCCTTTACCGGCGCGCAATTGAATCGCGTGCCCGAAATCGCGAGGAGCTTGCCGAGCTCGTGTATGTCGTCGTGCTTGAAAACGTCGCGGTCGCACTAGGTAAACGGGTCGAGGACATCGACCCTTGGGCCGCGTAAGCCGCTCGCCCGGCTCTAACGTTCCACGTGGACGGTCATTCCTGAAGCCCGGGAAGCATCAGCAACCAGCGGAAGGGCGGCCACGAGAGTTCCGCCATCATCTGCCTTCACCGTCTGCGACCAAGACCCGCGGTAGGAACCGCCATCTTGCGAAACAACCACCACTCCGACGATAGAAGTCGGGCCCTCTCCCAGATCGCCCGCGGTCAAAGTAAGGGAATGCCCGCCTTCGAGTTCGTGGATGGTGCTCGTTCCCACAGAGCCATCACGCCTGATGGGAGCGATGCTCAGTTTCGCACCGTTCTCACTCATAATCGTGAGACTCCCGCCTTCCGCTGCCTTTCCAAGTGAAAGGAGCGACGCGGAATTGATTTCCTCCACGGGGGTGTACTCCGCGAAGTCCTGCGGAAGCCCCACGGTGTCACCTTGTCGACTGCCGCTTGCGATCGACGAGTTCACTGAGCCGACGACCGAAGTACGCGCGTTCACGACGATTGTGTAGGTGCCCGAGCCAAGCCCGTCAAGCGGGGTGTCGATGCTCGCGCCCTGACCAGGATCCTGCACGTCCCATTCTTTGATGACGGCGCCACTCGAGTCGAGAGCACGTACCGTTGCGAGCGCGCCCTCTTCGCGCACTTTGGCGGGATCACCCGACGCGCCTCCACGGACTGTGCGCGCGAGGGACAGGCGAGCGGAGCCTCCTTCGTGGGCCACAACTCCTGGAAACACGAGAGAGCTATCCGGCGTGCTCGCTTGTGTAATTTCGGTACCCATAGGCACGAGACCATCGCGCCTTACGAGCTCCGCGCTCATGGCGAGCGCAGTTCCGTTCACCTCGACATCAAGCGCGACCGTCTCACGTTCGTCCACGAGCGTCGCGAGCGAAACTCGGACGGTTTCACCGGGCCCCACGACGACATCGGAGCCTTGCGTGGACGGCTCGACTCCATTTTCAGAATACGCCGTAATGCGAGCTCTGGAAGCGCGGCTACCCGGGTTCGACACAACAAGCGCATCGGACGTTCCGGCGCGAGTCGTGAGCCCAGCAAAAGATGCTGCGCTCGTCGCCTTCGCGCAGCGCGAGAGCGCGAAACCCCGATAATCGCCGTTCCCCGTCACATGAGCTTGACTCGCATCAACGACGGGCTCGGATTCGTCTGCTGTGCTCGCGGTGAGGACGCTCGACGTTTCAAGAGAGTCGTGACTGTAGACGGCATTCAGGAGTGCGCTGGTCGCGGCATCGACTTCGGTGGCGTTACCCCCCATATCAGTACGGGCGATTCGCGGCGAGGCCCCTTCACCTCCCGCATCCGAGGAACCAGGCTCCATACCTGTTTGCGAACTTTGGTCCCCTCCGTAAAGTGCGTTGGAACGAGGATCCAGAGCGATCACGCTCAGTGAAGCTGAAGCAGCGGGGGCGCCCCCCGCAAAGTCCGCATCTCCGGCATCCTCGCCGGCTTGGCGTGCTTCTATAGGCCCCTGGCAGGCGCGAACAGCGCGGGTCGCGGTCGAGGTCGCACTCGCAGGGCTCGCACTCGTCAGGTTCTTCGCGGGAATAAGCACCACTGCACTCCCCACGATCGCAAGGACAGCAAGAACCGCGAGAGCGGCGAGGGAGTGCCGCGGGTAATTGCGCTTCTTGCCTGTCATCGTTTGACCTCACTTCGGTTGCGTCGAGGAACTGCCACGAGCGCGCAAACGATGAGACCGACAACGGTGACAACCCCCGCGCCCAACTGCAGATCATCGCTGTAGGTCACCTCAAGACGACCGTGCGCACCCGACGGGACGATGAAGCCCTGCTTCCACTTATCGATCGTCGTGGGGCGCAGTTCCTTGCCGTCGAGCGTTGCCCTCCAATGCGGGTCTGCGCGAACGGCAAGAGTGAGCGTACGCTCCACATCCGAGGCCGCTACCGCATCGGCGACACGAGTGCGCTCAGATGCGAGGGGGGTGACTTCGGTACCGTTTCCCGAGGCGTCGACAAGCCTAGCCCGTGGAGTCTTTCCTATAACTCTCCACAGCCCTCCGACGTCACTCGAGGTCACGAAACTCAACTGCGGAGCCGCCTCGAGTGCCTCATAGAGACGCGCTTGCGCATCCGGCTCTCCCGTGACAACCACGTACCCGATCGCGAAATCGGCAAGACTCGCCTCCGTGTCAGCTCCGCTTCCCGATCCCAAGGCGCTCGCAAGTGTGCGGGCAAGGGCGTCCTCTGCGGCGTCGGGGATCTGACCGCGTTCAGCGGCGCGAGCCCGCGCGGTTTCGTTTGCCCCGGAGGAATCGTCGGCGCTCGGGTGAGCGCCATTCACGAGCTGTGCCTGCACCTCGCCGCGGGCGTCTTCGTGAAGGACAAGGGTACGGGTCCGGTCTTTGCCAATTGAAGAATCCATTGCTACCGCAGGGATTTCGTTGCCCGCGGCCCGTTCGACTTCGAGTGCGCCGTTCCCCTTCATACCCCAAAGGAACGCGCACGCCGCCACAGTTGTAAGGCACACTCCTTGTAGTACGTAAGACGTGCCTTTCCGCGCCCTATGTATGGGCGCATGAGAGCGCCTTACGGCTGCATCTCCAAAACAGATCAGTCCCACGATTGCCGCGCCACTCGCAACCATAAGCGCAGCACCGGGATAGGCGGTATACGGAGTAGGGCCTTCGAATCCCACCACAGTCCGCTGCGAAACCCAAGCGAGACCAATTGCGCCAGCGAGAGCGAGAACGCTCACGCGCCCGACGAGACCGGCAGTGTGGCGGAGGAAACCGGCCCCGAGCGTCGCAGCTACGGCAAGCATCACAGGAACGAGAAAGAGGCCGAGAGTCCACCAACGAGGCGTGAGCCCCAACATTTGCGCGACAGGGTCGGCATTCGTTGGAGTGAGAGCGAGAAGGCGCGTCGTTCTGGGTGTTTCGAACGCGCCGGGCATTCCGGCATTGGCGAGGAGAGTCTCGGGACGAGAAAGATACAAAGGAACTGCGCTTATATGAAGCAGAAGAGTGGGAACGGCGCACCACCAAAGGCGGGCGCGACGGCCTGGTACGAGCGGAGCCACGGCCGCGATTCCGAGAAGAAAGAGCAGGGCGAGCGCCGGCTGTACGAGCGAAACCACGGCGACCATAAATCCAGCCATCGCTGCCGCGGGGACGCTCGCTTGCGAGACTTTGTGCGGGAGTCCAACGGCCCTCGCGAAGAAGAGGCCAGCGAGTGGCACGGCAACGCCAACCAGCATGAGAGGCCAACGACCTTCGAGGACTGCACACACAAACGCAGGAGAGAGAACCCACAGAAGGGTTGCGATCAAGCGCACCACGATGCTTCGCGTGATCGTTCCGCTTGCACACCACGCCGCAATAGCGCTCAGTGCGATTCCCGTGATGAGAATCCATGCGCTCAGGCTCTCGCCGGCCACGGGTATGAGCGCGCCTATTCGAGCAAGAAGGTCAGCAGGCCCCTCGGATCCGAGCCCTCCAGGAAGCCACGCAGATGTGACGATGTCCCAGTTGTCGCGGGCATTCGCGGCAAGAGGGCGATAGTGAGACCCCCTCAGAGTTCCCTCGCCTATAAGAGGCCGCACCGCGAAGAGCCCACCGACAAGCGCCAGGAAAGAGACGATCAAGGTCCAAGTTGTATGCCTTCCGTAGTCCGCATCCTCGAGGCCGTGGCGCGTTCCCGCGATGCCCCAGCTCGTCCGCCGAATCATGCGGGTACGCTCGTCGTCCGCGAACATGGCGGTCCACCAGGAATCGATTCCTTCACGCATCGCCACCTTGCGCGGCATGTACAGCGCGCTCATTCGCTTGCGCGACATGCGCGCCGTACGAGCCGTTCGTTGAGAGCGCGCAAGGGCTCCGGGTGCCTTGGCAAAAACCCTGAGGCAGGCAAGGAATTCGTGACCTACTGCGCGCGCATCATGGTGCGTGATCGCACGTGCCATGCGCCCGAGCGTGACCAGTGGAAGGAAAAGGAGCGTTAAAAGCGCAGGCAGCAGCGGCCGGAATTTCACGAGCGAAAGGACCTGCGAAGACCGGTACCGGAAGTCGTGAGGGCGCATGAGGATATCGTGCGGGGAACGCGTTGAGGCAGAAGGCACTACCTTGACGCGTTCGCCTGATCGCCATACTCGCTCCGAAAGGTCAATATCGTCCCACGGCGATGTAAGAGTGGGATCCAATCCGCGGAGCTTTTCCAGTGTGCGGGCCCTGACAAGCAAGCCAGGGCTCGTCACAGCAAGCACCTCATCTCGCCAGTCAGTTTGTCCCTGATCGATTTCACCGGGGTCAACACTCGTAAGAAGTCTGTGCGAGTGCGTAAGCGAAAGCCCGAGATCCACGAGTCGTGATGCAGGTCGGTCGACATCCTCAAGTGCGAGGTGCTTGGTGCCGACTAGCCCCACCGTCGGATCTTTGTCTAGAGCCCGCTCAAGCTCCTCTACACACGTGAGGCTCGGAGCCGCCGCTCCATCAAGAATCCATAGCCACGGCTCCTTGCTTTCACTGCGTTTGCGTCGCCGGCCACCTCGCGTCGAACCTTGGTTTTCGTCTGCGGTACCTCTCAAGCGTTCGGGGACAAGCGCGGTATGGGTTGCGGTTCTTTCCTCACGCCGCTCCTCGCGATCAAGATCAATGTTCTTCGCCCTGCGCCCCCGTGAACCACTCGTGAGGTACGCCCGCCTTTCCCAGTCAAGATCGCGTTCGGACTGTACTGTCGGCTCGGTTTCGCCGGAAACAGGGAAGAGATCCGACGACTGCTCGGCCAATCTCGGAGCTTCTTCCGCATGCTGAGCGCGCCCCCCAAAGGCAGGGTTCAACAAAGTGAAGTTGCGCGGGGAGCTCCCGTGCGTGTCCGTGGGCTTCGTGACTGTAGAACCTTGCTCACGGCGAACCTTCGTCAGGCGCGACGACTTGCGATCTAGCGTTGCCACGTGCTCCGAGCGCTCGCTCCGAATGCACTTCGCTTCCTCAAGACGGTTCGCAAGATCATCAACGACCTCGGCTCGGCCTGCATCCGCGGGAGAGGTTCGCAGAAAATCAATGAGGCCCTCTTCGCGGGTCGCTTCCAAGTAATCGCGCAGCTGTTTCGGTGCCGATTCCGGCACTGCGGCGAGAACCGCCGCGGGTAGAGTCGACTGAGCACGAACCGACTCGAGGGTGCGTGTGACGTCCTCGATCTCTTGGCTTGCCGAGACGAGGATGAGTGCGTAGACGTCCCGTTCAGTCACCGGGCACGACCACTATTCAACAAAGAAAGCCTAGATTGCACGCTTCTTGAGCTTGCGGCGTTCGCGCTCCGAAAGACCGCCCCAAATACCAAACCGTTCGTCGTTCGCGAGTGCATACTCGAGGCATTCGGCACGCACTTCGCACGACACGCACACTTTCTTCGCCTCGCGAGTAGAGCCCCCCTTCTCAGGGAAGAACGCTTCGGGGTCAGTCTGGGCGCATAGGGCACGCTCTTGCCAAGAGCCCTCGCCCTCACCCTCGGGGAGCAGCGAGGAGAACTCGACCAGAGTGAGCTCGCGGCGAGAGTCGTCCTCAAATGCCTGGAGGGTCATGAGGGTCCTTTCGGTTTTGTGGGGCAATGTCGTCGATTGGCATGCCGACGCGATGCACGTGCGCCACAGGTGCGGCGCTAGAGTTGACGCGTAAGCGTTCGGCGTTGCCACTAAAATACACCGATGTAACTTAGGCGCGTCAAGCCGCTTAATCGAATCTTTAGAGTTATGATCCTTCACTTTAAGACAGCCCCAGTGGAGAATTCGAGTCTTACCATCCCCGCCTGACACTCTGACCTGCAAAGGAACCGCACATGCCCGCACGCCACCTTCCCGGGGACGAGCCGTTTTTTCGAGAATGGAATGAGCATCACGGGCCCTACACCCGCTCTCGCACGCGCGCGGCGATCTTCGCCCGCGCGATCGGTCTCAACACCTCGCCGGGCATCCCCGTCGTGGGTGTCGTGGGTTCGAAAGGCAAAGGATCAGCGGTCGCAGCTGCGACGCAGTACCTCATGATGCTCGGCTACCGCGTGGGCACAATTTCCTCCCCGCCGTTCCTCACGAACCGTGAACGTATTCGCATAAACTCACGTCCGCTGTCGGAAAGCGCTTACAACGCCCTCGCTGCACGAGTTGCCTCCGCGCTGGACCACATGCCACCCGTAGGCAACACGGGAGGCTATCTTGCCCCCACGGGCCTCTTCACCCTCGCGGGCGCGACCTACCTCCTCGACGGCGGGGTCGACATTCTCGTCATCGAAGAAGGACTCGGCGGGGCGAGCGATGAAATCTCCCAATTTCGGCTCGACACCCTCGTGGTCACGCCAGTTTTCCTCGAGCACGAAGGCATCATTGGCGACACAATCGACGACATCGCGCGGAACCTCGTGGGCGCGGGCGACGAGCGCACCCGTCACGTCGTGTTCCCCGAAACTCAATGCAGCGAAGCTCGCGCAGCCATCACTACGCTCTTGCCGAACGCCGCCTGCCACGAGATCGCACTATCGCGCGACCTCGGATACGGCGCCCTGACCTCAACAAACGTCGCAACGGGATACGCCGCAGCCGCGATCACCCACGAGGCAGCCGTCGGACTGCACCACTCCCCCGTTCCCCACGAAACCGCCGCACGCCTTGCCCACAGCCTGCGGCTTCCCGGACGCTCCTCCCACGTATACGCACACGAGACCCACTGGCTCCTCGATGCCGCGATCTCACGCGAAGGCGTCGCCTCCGCACTCGACAACGCCCGACGCACCGGTCGTTTTGACGATGCCTACACCCTGGTGTGCATGCCCGACATCAAAAACCTCGCGAGCATCCTCGACCTACTCAACAGGGATCGTACGATTCTCGCGACTACACACGAAGATCACCTGTTCTTCGAAAACTACCCCAACGATTGGGAAATCATGCCTCTCCCCCAGGCACTCACAACAATTCAGAGCCGTTCACGCAACATCATCGCCCTCGGCACCATGAGCTTCGCTGCCGAAATGGCGGACTACCTCGGTCTCGACACCGAAACGTGGATCAACCCCTGGGCGCAGGTGCAGTAATGAGCAGACTCCTTGAAGCCCTCATCACCATGGGAAGCGAACCCGCGCTCGTAAGCTACGCAGACGACGGCCGCACAGAGCTCTCCGGGCGGGTTTTGGCCAACTGGATCGTTAAGTCGATCAACCTGTTCGGTAGCGAGCTTCTCGTCGACGAAGGTTTCACACTCGTACTCGACCTGCCGCCACACTTCAAACGCAGCGTCCTTCAGATCGCCGCATGGCACCTCGGCGCGAAAACGCACATCGCAGGCAGCGGTGACGTGCCCGAGCAGATCGATGTTCTCGCCACCTCGAAACCCAACTCGGCACTGGCCGATCAGGCCGGCGACATCCTCGTTCTCGAGCCCCGAGCCCTCTCACTCGCCTTCCCGGGTGAAATGCCACCGCTCGCCCTTGACTGGGTCCAAACAGTCCGTGCGGCAGGTGACAATCTCGAGACCCCACTCGCACATTTCACAGGGCCCGAGCCTGCACCACGGCCCGAATGGGGATCCGCACATCGAGTGGGACTCGAAGAAATCGATCTCGGGGACGCTGCAGCGGCACTCGCCGCTTGGATCGAGGGACGCACGGTTGTCGCGCCCCTCTCCCGTCTCAATCGCGCCGCGCGGGCCTCCGAGGGCATCGACTTCCCGGCGAGCGATTAAATGCTTGCGCGTAGGGTCTTCACACCCTCGGTGGGGTCCCCATCGAAAATCACACGCCCCTTTTCGAGAACGACGATGCGCGTGCACAGGTCGGTGAGCATATCTAACTCGTGCGAGACGATCACCATTGTTTTACCGTTCTCCTGCATCTTCCGAATTCTCGCGAGACATTTACGCTGAAACGGTTCATCGCCCACCGCGAGGATTTCGTCAACAAGGAAGATGTCGGGGTCTGTGTGCACCGCAACCGCGAAGGCCAGGCGCAAGAACATCCCCGAGCTGTAGTACTTCACGTCAGTGTCGATGAACTGCTCGATCTCACTGAACGCCACGATGTCATCAAAGCACGCGTCAATCTCGGCCTTGGACATCCCGAGAATCGCACCATTGAGATACACATTTTCTCGGCCCGAGAGATCCGGGTGGAAGCCTGCACCCACCTCGATTAGGCCAGCAACCTTGCCTCGCACGCTCACGCGACCGCTATCGGGGAACAGAACGCCTGAAATCGTTTTAAGAAGCGTGGATTTTCCCGAACCGTTGAACCCAATCAGCCCGACGGTTTCCCCGGCACGGACCGTCACATCGACACCATCAAGCGCCATAAACGTATCGCGGAGCTTTTGCCCCTTGAGCGCCGAAAACACGAGTTCTTTGAGTGCTCTCGTGTGGCGTAGCGAAAACTCCTTGGCGACGTTTTCGATTCGCACCATCTCGCGCTTTGATTCAGAAACAGGCATCACAGCTCCTGAGCAAACTTCCGCTTCGAGCGCTCAAACACGAAGGTCCCGAACGCAAATACGGCGATCGCAATAAGGAGACCCGCCCACCAGAGTTCCGCGGCTTCGGCACCCGCCGCGACCGTCGGTGCAGAGGCCCCCGACCCATCGAGAGCACGGGCCATGGGGCGCCAGAAAGCGCCGTGAAAGCATTCAACGACGATCGTGATCGGGTTGAGACTGTAAAGCACCCACCACAAGCTCCCGCCGATGGCCTCCTTGACCATCGAAAGGGCATAGAGCACTGGCGAGGTCCACGTCGCCACCATGATGATGAGATCAACGAAATTCTCGACATCACGAAAAGCGGCGTTCAGCGCGGCTGCGAGCATCCCAAGGCCCACGGTGAAAACGAGCAAAATCACCATGCCGATAAGAAACCACCATCCCTCGGCAAAACTCGGTCTCCAGCCAAACAACCCCGCCCCGACCATGAGCACGAGCACTTGCGGAACAAAGTGCACGAGCGCCACGAGCGCACTGGCCCACGGGAACAGCTCTGACGGCAAATAGATCTTCGACACGAGCGGAGCATTCGACGCGATCGAACGCGTGCAATTCCCGAACACCTCGCTAAAAAGATTAATGACGATGATGCCCGAAAAGAGATACGCCGCATACGCCGGAAGCGAGCGGTTCAGCTGCAAAAAAACGCCAAGCGCGAGATAAAAGACCGCGAATTGCACCGCGGGCTTTGCGTAGCTCCACGCCATGCCGAGAACGCTGCCACGGTAGCGCACCCTGAGCTCTTTCTTGACGAGGAGATTCAGGAGAAAACGCTCGTAAATGGGATTGAGCCAGCCCTTGTCACTGCCCGGAATCCGCCAGCCTTCGGACCTCTCCGCACGCGTGAGTGGCGAGGTACTCACGCGTCTTGATCCTCGCGCTTTGGTGCGGGGTTAGCCGCGAAGGTCCGCTCCCAGGCCTCAAAGGACGTGAGCTGCTTAGCTGCGGAGCGGTATTGCTCGCGCAAGGTATTCCACTTTGCAAAAAGCTCCGCGTGGGTGCGAGCAGCTTCGGTCAGAAGCTCCCGTGCTCGCTTCGGGTCACGCTTGTACCAGGCAAGCTGAGTACCTTCAGCGTTCGACACGAGTGCGCTTTCGTAATGAGAGAGTTTCCACCAGCGCGCGTCTTCATGCGCGATCGCCTCCTGGGGGTGCTCGAGCGAAAGACTGCTCGGCTTCGCAAGGGCCTGCTTAGCAAGCTGCTTGATCGTCCATGCCGGCATGAGGAGACGTCGAGGCTGGCTAAACCCTCGCCCCTTGCGCGGTGGTCTGTTTGTGCGCACAGCAGGGAAATCGTCAACATCTTTTTTCTGCACTGCATCGTCGAATTTCGCAGCGAGCGCACGGATTTCAGGGAGATCCGTTCCGATGGTGTCATGAAGATGATCAGGTCCCGCAAGTACATCCCGTTGCGCCATAAGACGGCCGGTCTGCGTGTAGTACTGCATGGAGATTATGTGTTTGATGTCCATGAAGTGTGATTCCTTCACGAGCCTTCCACCGCGTTCGTAAGGCGAATGAAGCAAGGCAGCAATCAAGCGGTTCCGCTCATGGAAAAATGCCTGCCACCCCACAAGATCATCTTTTTCGCCCCAAGACACGTGCCATACACCGGCGCCCGGCAACGTTACTGTGGGATAACCAGCATTTCCGGCTCGCAATCCATACTCGGCGTCATCCCATTTGATAAACACCGGGAGGGAAAGGCCAATTTCCCGCACGACGTCGGTGGGAATGAGGCACATCCACCATCCGTTGTAGTCGACGTCAACGCGGCGGTGCATCCACCTGGTCGCGCGAAGTGGGTGCTCGGCCAAATCATGATTGTACTTCGAATCATCGTTTGCAAGCCCATAGTGGAAGCGCCATCGATCAACGCTTTCACCAAATGCCAGCAAACTCGTGCGGTTGTTCAGATCGAACATGTGGGCGCCTACGAGCGTGGGCTTCGTCGCGAAGTCCGCGAACGTCACGAGACGTTCAAGTGAAATCGGCTCGATGGAAATATCGTCATCACAGTTCACCACGTAGGTAGATTTTTCTGCGATGCAGGCTTCATACATTCCGCGCGAGAACCCGCCGGAACCACCGATATTGCCCTGCTCAATCACGCGGAGCTTGCCACCCATCGCCTCCTCGAGCTCTGCGAGCTCGTCGGCGTGATCCCGCAAACGATCGCTTCCCTGATCGATGACGTACATGACATCGAGGAGCTCGAGCAACTGCGGCGACTCCGCGACCGTGCGGATGTTCTCGAAACAGTAGCGAACCTTATTCATGGTGGTCATGGCAATCGAGAAGGAACCGCGCACGCGTGCCAACGACTCTGGGGCCGAATACGCGGCACCATTTACCTCAAGAGATCCGGCACCAGCGTAAGCATCGAACCAATACCAGCCGCCATCTCCAAAAGCGGTGACGGGCAAAGTGAAGGTCGACGTCGCTTTCCCCGTCACCACCTTGGAAGCAACACGTCGCGAACGGCCATTTACGCTCGAGCGGTTCACGACAATCGTGCCTTCGCCCTTTGTCGCAACGGTAAGCGTCACCTCACGCACTCGAGTCCAGCGTCGCCAATACGACGCCGGGAAGGCATTGAAGTAGGTTCCAAAGGAACGAATCTGCCCCGCGGGGACGGTGATCCCCGAGCGTGTATAACTCCCGCCCGCAACACCACCTGCCGCGGCACGCCTTACCCCCGCGAGCGCCTCCATGACCTCATCAGAAGACCCCTGGGCCGCTTCAAAGGTCGAGACGTTCGCAGAATTCTCGACATATAGCGGCAGAGTCTCGGAGTTCGAACCAAGGGGCATCACAAGCCTATGGAGCTCTCGGTGGCCATCGGGAAGATCAAACGTGTCGTTCATGGTGCTCTTTTCACTCATCGGGTTCGAGAGGTCTCGCGAAATTAGCGGCGCAGAAGGTCCTCAAGTTTGTTATCGGCCATCGAGAGCGCGGCGCCGATCGCCATATGCATATCGAGGTACTGGTAGGTGCCGAGTCGGCCTCCGAAAAGAGTCGAGGGCTCGGCGTCAGCACGCTCGCGATACTGGAGAAGCGTCGAGCGGTCGTCCGCCGAATTCACGGGATAGTACGGCTCATCTTCGCGGCTCGCGAATCGCGAGTATTCGCGCATGATGATCGTCTTGTCCTCGGCATAATCCCGCTCGGGGTGGAAGTGACGCGGCTCGATAATGCGCGTGAACGGCACAGACTCGTCGGCATAGTTCATGACCGAGGTGCCCTGGAAGTCGCCGGTTTCGAGGGTCTCGGATTCGAGATCAATCGTGCGCCACTTGAGTTCACCGAGCTCGTAATCGAAGTAACGGTCAACGGGACCGGTATAGACGACTGGAAGTTGGCCGCGTACGTCTTTCTTGTTGAAAGGCTGCGACTCGTCGAAGTAATCAACCCCGAGCTCCACTTCGATGTTCGGGTGATCCGCCATGTTTTCGAGCCATGCGGTGTAGCCGTTTGTCGGCAGGCCCTCGTAGGTGTCGTTGAAATAGCGGTTGTCGTAGGTGTAGCGCACAGGCAGGCGTTTGATGATCGAGGCGGGCAGATCCTTTGGATCCGTCTGCCACTGCTTACCCGTGTAGTGCTTGATGAAGGCTTCGTACAGTGGGCGCCCGATAAGCGAGATTCCCTTGTCGTTGAGGTTTTCCGGATCCTGCCCCGCAAACTCACCGGCCTGTTCCGCAATGAGCGCGCGCGCCTCATCCGGCGTCATCGCCGAGTTGAAGAATTGGTTGATCGTGCCGAGGTTGATCGGCATGGGGTACACGATGCCTTTGTGGGTCGTGTAGACCCGATGCACATAGTTCGTGAATGAAGTGAACTCGTTGACATACTCCCACACTCGCGTATTCGACGTGTGGAAGAGGTGGGCACCATACTTGTGCACCTCAATGCCCGTCTCCGGGTCAATCTCACTGTAGGCATTGCCGCCGATATGCGGTCGGTTGTCGATCACGGTGACCTTTGCGCCGTGTTCGCGCGCGGCACGATCCGCGAGTGTGAGGCCGAAAAGGCCGGAGCCGACGATAAGCAGGTCGGGCGTACTCATTCTTTTTGGTCCCTTCGAGGTTTGACGGGTCGCTCCCACAATAGCGGTCGCGCTCGCATAATCACGTGTACGCACCGTGGTTGAGGCGTCGGTTCGTCACATCACGTAGTTCGAAACTGCGTCGTTAGTCGCGCCTACGCATGAGGCCGCGCTCGATGACACACCAGTACACGCGGTCACGCAGATTCGCGGGAACCGCTCTATACACGGCTCGCCCAAACAGGTTCCGAAGGGCCCTCGGAACGCTCGTGGTTCCGCCCTTTAGCATCCCCCACTGCATGCGAACGTCGCTCATGAACAACGTGAAACCGCCGCGCCTTCGATACAGATTCGTGCTCACGCGGTAGTCCACAAGCACGTTGGGAACATTTCCCATTCGAGCGCCCGTGCGAAGCATGCGGTGCCAAAGATCGTAGTCTTCCATGAGAGGAATATCTCTATAACCACCGGCGACACGAACAGCGCTCGCCCGCATAAGCACCGTGGGGTGGTGGAAAGGCGAATGATCACGAAGGTATCGCGCGATCTCCTCGTGCGAAAGCGGGCGCCGGCGAATACATTCTTCGCCTGCCTCATCTAAACGCGGTCGTGAGTTCTCGTCGATCTCTCGCATATTCGACCCAACGATGTCGAGGTGGCGTTCTCGCAGTGCCGCGAGCTGCACCGCAAATCGCTCAGGGTGACTTACGTCGTCGGCATCTGCCCTTGCAATCAAGGAGCTTTCGCAGTGGGCAAGAGCACCCTCTAGTGTTCGTGCTAGCCCGCCGTGGCGCTTATTCCTTACCACGCGGGCACGCCCGAACCTGCCATCGAGAACTTCGGCGACGACGTCCTCGAGCTCTTGCATAAGTGGACCGTCAACCGCAAGGAGTAGGAGGCCCGGAGCCGTCGTTTGATCGATGGTTGCCGAGGCCAGGGCCTCGCGCGCATGAGAGGGGTCGTCCCCATTCCATAGCGGCATGAGAACGGTGAGGTCGGGATCTACCTCGCGTGCGCAGTTGGTGTTCACGTCAGCGCCCTTCGCGATCGCTCAGCATTTTCGATCGAGGTTTCGAGGGCGCGAATTTCAGTCGCATTCATCGGGTCGGCGGAAAGGACAGCGCTCGAGCGTCTGGGCGATGAGAAGAGCCCTTCTCGCAGCCCTTTGACAGCGACGGGGAGCACGTCCCCCCGAGTCCGCACGAGAGTCTTCATCCACCCAATCGTGCTCCTACCGCCGTAAAGCACCTTTTCGATCGGCGTAAACGAATCGGTCTTGGTGAGTGCCCACAGTCGGTTGCGCACATCGAAATAAAACCGGGATCCGGGGTTTGTCTGTGCGTTGGAAAACTTCACGGTGCGGTGCTCAACCCTGCTCGACGCGACCGCAAACCCGTGGGAATCGCGTAGGAGACGCCCCGTGTATTCGAAGTCATCGGACCAAATGAAGTAGTCCGCGAGTGGAAGTCCGTGCTCCCACACGTCCTCGGCTGCGATCAGAGCAGAGACAAAGCTCGCGGTGCGGATTGGCCGCGCCCCGATTTGTGCGTACCTGTCACGATCAGAATCGCTCGTACCGAGACGCGTACGGGAAGAATTCATGGGGTGTGGTCTGCCATCGGTCCACACGGCAAGCGAACTGAGAACGCTCGCGTGGACATCAAGCTTCCGTTCGACAGCGAGAAGATTTTCGAGCGCGTCAGGAGCAGGGACCGTGTCATCGTCCATGATCCATAAGAAATCCGGGCTGTGCTCGAGGAGCGCGTGCGCCATTCCAGCACAAAATCCGCCGGCACCGCCGACGTTCCGTTTGAGGTGCACGACATCGGCGCTGATCGCGTGATTGTCGGCAACAGCACCTGAGTCATCCGTACTCGCGTTGTCAATAACTACGACGCTATCGAGAGACCTCGTTTGGGCATGGAGGGAATCGAGGCAGTCTCCAAGAAGCGCCGCGCGATTGTAGGTGACCACTACCGCAACGACTCGGCGTGAATCTCCTTCTTTTTTATTCTGCACCGGGACAAAACGCTCCGGTATAGGAACCGATCCCTCCGAGCTGCTCGACTCGCCATCATGCTCACGTACCCAATTCACGGTCGATCGTAGCGACTCTTCGAGCGAGGGTCGTGAAGGTAGAAGCGCGTCAAGCTTGTCGTGCGCTAACGCAGCGCTCGGGCGGGCGTCGAGGGCAAATCGCTTCATTCTTCGCGGGAGCTCGAGTCCGCTCGCCCGCACTGCTTCACCGGCACGTCCCGCGCGCGCCATGAGACGTCTCCCAGGCAAAGAGAATGCGAGCGGTGCCGTCTTCGCGACCGAGCGCACAAGTGCGCGCAATTCGTGGTCGTCTAAACGCGGGGAATCCGCCACATTCAGAAAGTATGGTTCACCCTCGGGAAGGTTCAGTTCAAGCGCAGCCCTCACTGCACTCGCAAGAGTTCCGACGCTTGCCAGGGGCCTAGCGATGACGGTATGGGTAAGCGAGAGCGTCCTTGAGTTCACGAGCGAGCCGATCAACCGCGAAACCCTCGCGTAGGAACCAGGCCCGAACAGCTCGGCCGATCGCAAAATCAGCAGGCGTCGGCCCTCTCCTGCGCCTAGCCACTGTCCGTACAGACGTTCCGCTTCAGCAAACGCGCGCCCCTCAACCGTGGTGGGGGTAGGCGGAGCCGATTCGCGCGCGGCCTCCCCTTCACCGGTCTCCCCATAGACAACACCGCTCGAAATAAACACGATTGTGCGCACATTCTCGCTTTCGGCTGCGGAAATAAGGGAACGCGCCCCGCCCACAAGGACAGAGTTGAGCGTTCGTGCGCTCACGCAAGAGGAATCCGGTACGCCCGCGGCGTTGACGACCACGTCACGTCCGCGGATGGCTGTGCGCAACGCGCTTTCATCGCGGATATCGAGAACAGCGTGCTCAGCGCCATCTCCTAACGGTCGTATGTCGGCGGTGGAGACTTCCTGTCCGTGCGCCCTAAGCTCGCGCGCAATCTGCCCGCCAGCAAATCCCGCCCCACCGAGAACGAGGGTGCGCGCTGGTCGGTGTGGCTTTTCTGCTCGTGGCACGTTCTCTCCTCGCCTCTCGCCCGCTCTTGTCGCTAGAGTCTAGGCACGATCTTACGGGGGCGTAGTCCCGACCCTGAGTACACACGCCATCTCTGAAGCGAAGATTTGCTCACCTCGCTCTTACGTCCGAGGATCTATGCAGGGCGGTGTGTACTGTGGGAACGCGCAAAGGCGCGAATTTCCGCGCTCTCACACGAACAAAAGGTAGACACGATGACGGGTGACTCCCCACGCGACGGCGGCAACGACGGCTCGCGGCCCGGCCATTCGCGTGCGCGAGAAGGCGGATCGGCCCGACCAATCGCTCGACCGTCTGCCCCGAGGAAGCGCGGCTCTTACGAGGAGCGTTCCTCGGCTCCCGAGACGCCCACGCGCCACATGCCCGTGGTGCGCGGCGCTGCTCGGCCGGGTGCGGTACGTCTCGGCTCAACCTCTCAGGGTGACGGTCAGCACCACGCGATAAACCACCCCACGCCCCTGGCCACGGGTCATGGTTTTCCGCCCACCACGCGCAAGAAACGCTTCTCACGAAAGCGCGCCTTCCGCCTCACCCGCACATTCGTTCTTCTCTTCCTCGTCATTGCACTCGCGTGGCCTGTGGGACTCGGGCTCTGGGCGAACTCGAAGATCACGCACGTCGATGCTCTTTCCGGTGCAGCAAACACTCCGGGCGAAACCTCTCTCCTGGCCGGTGCCGATATCGAACAGGGCGGTGCCCAGCGCACCGACACGCTCATGCTTCTTCACAAGGCTGAGAACGGGAAACAATATCTCGTCTCGATCCCCCGCGATACCCTCGCTGAAATTCCGGGGCACGGTACGCACAAAATCAACGCCGCCTACGCGATAGGCGGCGCTCCCCTCCTCGTGAAGACAATGGAAAACCTTACGGGCCTCACGGTGGACCACTTCGCGGTCATCGGATTTTCCGGAGTTGAGGAGGTCGTGAATGCGGTTGGTACGGTCAACCTCTGCATCGACCAGGATGTCGATGATGAGCGCTCGGGGCTCAAGATGACGGAAGGCTGCCACGATGTCGGTGGCGAACAGGCCCTCGCGTTTGTTCGTGCACGTTACTTCGATCCCACGGCGGATATCGGTCGACAGCAGCGTCAACAGCAGTTCGTGAGCGCACTCATGGAAAGAGTCTCCTCGCCAGACGTGTTTCTCAACCCTTTCACGCAAGTCGGGCTCGCCAAGGCCGGAACCAAGGCGCTCGTGACCGACAACGACACGGGCCTCATCGACCTCGCAAGCGCGGCCCTTGTCATGCGCGCCGCTCCCACCTCGGGAGGTGCGCTCGCCATTCCGATCGAAGACCCGAACTTTAAGACGAAGCGTTCCGGTGTCGCTATCAAAGTGAACGACAAGGAAGTACGCGCCTTCTTCGCAGCGATACGAGACGGCTCAGCAAGCGTTCCTTCAAAGGAGTAATCGCACCCCCGAGTGCGTCGCGACCTATTTGAAAAGAAGGTCTGTGACGATGTTGATCGCGTTCAAAAGCGGCTGACCTTTGGCCTTCGAGTAATCCGTGTAGAGGATGTGCACGGGGTATTCGGCATAGGTGAGTTCGTGACGGCCAATCTCCGAGACAATCTCGGAGGCGTGCGCCATGCGATTCTGCTCGATTGAAATTTCATCGCATGCGTGGCGGCTGAGAACTCGCAGACCGTTGTGGGTGTCAGTAAGACGCACGCCGCTCGTAAAGTTCGTGAATAAGGTCGCCATACGCAGCACAATGCCTTTGAGAAAACCAGGTTTGGTGCGGCGATCAAGAAAACGCGAGCCGAGCACGCAGTCGACTTGCTCGGCCTGCATTTTTTCGATCATGGCGGCGGCATCCGCGACCTGATGCTGACCATCCGCGTCAAACGTCACGACCCGCATCATCGAAGGGTCTCTTAGCGCGTAGTCGATGCCGGTCTTAAGAGCCGCCCCCTGCCCCATGTTGTAGGGGTGGCGCACAACCACCGCACCAGCAGCCTCAGCCTTGGCAGCGGAATCATCACGCGAACCATCATCGACGCACACTACGAGCGGATACGTTTCGCGCAGCTTTGACACGACTTCGGCAACTACCGCCGCCTCGTCATAGAGGGGAATCACAAACCAGGTGGTTTCGGCTCCGGGGCCTAACGTCATCAGAAAGTCCTTGCGAAAATTGACGAAGCAGCAAGAGTCGAGGCGCGCGCGAGATGATCTTGTCCTCGCAACGGATAGTCTAGTCCAGCTTGCGAGGGCCTCTTCCTCTCACGGACGTGCGCAAGAGAATGCGTGCAAAGCATCTGCCACACTCCTAAAATGCTACTCAAGACGTGAAACCTTGTGACCTTCGGGCTACGCACCGAGGTCGATCACCATAGGTACTCTCACCTATCCCCGCCCACTTTCGACGCGCATGCACAAGCTCGCGTTCGACTCGCACTCACCACGCGTCTACAATTCAAACGCAGTCACGCGGCGACCGCCGGGAGGTTTGAAATGAGCACATACGACACCCTCGCAACAGTTATGGCCTCTCCCGTGGGTGTGGTACTCGAGAATCGCACTCTGATTATTCAGCTCCTCCTCATCCTCGGCATCATCGTAATTACGGCATGGCTCTTTATCACGAGGGGAGCTCGGCAACTCGCCATTCGTCGACTCATCATCCTCGCGTTTGCAGTTTTCGCCGTTCTAGCCGTGCTCTTTCCGAATGCAGTCACTGTCGTCGCACGCTTTGTGGGAGTCGGCCGCGGAACCGACCTGCTGCTTTACGCCACCGTCATCGTTCTTCTCGGCTTCCTTGCCCTGCACGAGGCCCGCAGCAAGGCCACGGAGAAGCGCACGACCAAGCTCGCGCGAAAAGTAGCCGTTTACGAGGCTGAATCGCCTGAGGCGTACCGCAACCACGCTCTGGCACCCACCAACGAGCCATGAGCTCTCCGCTCCGCTCACCCAAGAACTCACGTTAGGCCAGATTGGAACTGGTCGGCACGAGAAAGACTATCCCTCCCTGGACTCTTGCAGCTTCGCACCCTTTTCATACGCAATTTCACGCAGTTCTGACTGAAAGCTCACCATTTTTTCTCGGATCTCTCGCGAGAAGTCCGATTCTCCAGCGCCAAGAATCCGCGCGGCGAGAAGCCCGGCGTTGGCGGCGCCGCCAATCGACACGGTCGCGACGGGAACGCCCTTGGGCATCTGGACGATCGACAGGAGCGAGTCCATACCGTCAAGGTGCCGAAGCGGCACCGGTACCCCGATGACCGGAAGTGGGGTGAGTGCGGCGAGCATCCCCGGGAGGTGGGCAGCGCCTCCTGCTCCAGCGATGATCACCCGGAGGCCACGTTCGTGTGCGGAACGCCCGTACTTGACCATGTCTTCGGGCATGCGGTGAGCGCTCACAACCTCAACCTCACACGCGATCGCGAATTTCGCGAGTTGTTCTTCGGCTTCCTTCATGACGGGGTAGTCCGAATCGGAACCCATGACGATGCCGACGAGGGGGCTCGTACTCATTGACTACTCCTCTGCACTCTTAAGCGACACGATCGTGTGGGCCGCTGCGCGGGCTCGACGTTCCGCATCATCGCGGTCCATTCCCATAGCGGTCACGTGCCCGAGTTTGCGGCCGCTACGGACACTCTTACCGTACAGATGAAGCTTGATTCCGGGATCGTGCGCGAGCGCTTCTCTCGCGCCGTCAGCGAGGTTTCCGCGAGTGTCACCGAGCGTGTTGACCATGACTGTCCACGGCGACGTGAGCGTGGTATCGCCGAGTGGAAGGTCCGCGACTGCGCGCAAATGCTGCTCGAACTGACTCGTGACGCAACCATCCATGCTCCAGTGACCCGTGTTGTGGGGCCGCATCGCAAGCTCGTTCACAGCGATGCGCCCATCGGGATACTCGAAAAGCTCGACGGCAAGCATGCCTACCACGCCGAGGTCACCCGCAATGGTCTCGGCGAGCGCTCGCGCACGCTCAGAAACTTCGGCTGAAAGCTCAGGTGCAGGGGCACATACGCGGAAACATACGCCGTCCTTTTGCTCGGATTCGGTCACGGGATAGGAGGCGATTTCTCCACCGGGTCGCCGCGCAACCTGCGCCGAAAGTTCGCGCACGAAGGGGACTCGCTCCTCTGCGAGCAGCGGCTCTCCGCGTTCGAGCCAGTCGCGCGCGTCATCAATGGTGCGCACCCGCATCACACCGTGGCCATCGTATCCGCCACGCGCGGTCTTAACGATGAGGTCGTTTCCCGATACTTCAAGGGCTTCGGCGAGGTCATTCTCCTTCTCAATCCGCCACCATTTGGGACACGGATGCCCGAGCTCGGTCAGCCGCGCGCGCATCGCGAGCTTGTCCTGGGCGTACACGAGGGCATCTGGCCCTGGTCTTACCGCAACGCCCTCGTGTTCGAGCGCATGCAGGAGGTCAGCGGGAACGTGCTCGTGATCGAAGGTGACGACGTCAACGTTTCGCGCAAAGGTCGTGACCGCTTGGGGGTCATCGTGGGGTCCCAACATGACGTGCGGACTTACGCGCGCCGCAGATTCATCCGGGGATGTCGCGAGAACGTGGAGTTCAAGATCCAGTTCGATGGCGGCAGGAATCATCATGCGTGCAAGCTGGCCGCCGCCGATGACGCCAACACGCGGAAACCGTGCGTTTTTGGCCTCGGGAGCTTTGAGCCTGGTGGGGACGTGCTTGATACTCACGCGACTATTTTAATGCGCCGCTCTCGTCCGTGTCGTCGGCTTGCTCGTTCGCGGCGTCGCAGGTGGGCAATGCCTCAGGTGTCGTTGTCGCCGAGGCCGCGGCCTCTCGCTGGTGCCGTTCCGCGCGTCGTTTTTCGCGCCGTGCAACGAGTCCCTGGGACTTGGCGGAGTCCGACGGTTGCTGGCCCTCGACGTTTTCCAGCTCGGGGTCCTCGGCCGCTGGGGCCGTGGTGAGGAAGATGCCAAATCTCGCGGGGCGCTCGTCGATGAGTTCGAGTCGGCCGCCGTCATCTTCCACCAGGGTGCGGGCGAGGGCGAGTCCCACGCCCGTTCCACTCGACCCCTTACCCGAAACGGAACGCTCAAAGATGCGTTGGCCGAGGGCGGGATCAATACCTCCGCCTTCGTCGACAACCTCGATCACAGTGGACTGGTCGTTGCGGCGAACCTTGACACGCGTGGTGCCTCCGCCGTGGGCGAGGGAGTTCTCGATGAGCGTCGCGATGACCTGCGTGAGCGGCCCGTGCGAAGCCCACACGGCCGAAGCATGCGGGACTTGAATGCGCAATTCGCGTCCGGCTCCGCGGAAGGCGTGTTTCCACTCCTCGGCTTGCTGCACGAGAACCTGCCGAAGGTCGACCACACCGGGCGTTCGGCGCTGCGATGCGCGAGGCGCGTTGATGAGGTCGTGGACCACCTGGGTAAGGCGGTCTACCTGCTCGAGCGACACGCGCGCCTCCTCGCGCACCCATTCTTCGGAGCTGGTCGCGAGGATTTCGTCAAGGCGCATGGAGAGCGCTGTGAGAGGCGTACGCAACTGATGGGAGGCATCGGAGGCAAGTGCGGACTCCGCCTCGAGTCTCTCTGTGAGCATCGCACCGGAGCGTGTGAGCTCGACAGCAACGGTATCGATCTCAGCGATTCCACTCGGCTTCCACTCCGAACGGCTCCTGCCACTACCCAACTCTTCAGCGCGTCTCGTAAGTCGCACGAGCGGAGCGGAAAGTCTCTGCGCTTGCCACAGTGCGACCGACACGCCAATGGCGATCGCGCTGATCGCGGCAACGAGGATGAGCACCCACGCGCTTGCGGTGTGGGCTCGCACATCGGATTGCGGAATGCGCACCGTGACGATCTGCCCGTTCACACCCTGGGCTGACTGCTGCAGGGCGTCGGCCCCAGCATCTTCGCCCGCCTCGAGCTCCGTGTTCTGATAGTTCACGGCGATTTGGACGTCGAGGTTCACAACCTGGTCGACCGTCTCTTGGAGCATCGCCTCGTCGATGGGGAGCCCTTCGTTGAGCCGATGATCGGTCTCTGAAATGACATCCTGCAAAAGGGTTCCAGCCTGCGCCGAGAGGTTGTCCCGCACGGCCGTGAGCCACGCCGCGCCCAGAGGGATTCCGAGCAGAAGAACCGCGAGAAGCACGGTCATGAGGGTTGCTTGCAGAACTCGAAGCTGCATGGTGAGTGCCTGGCGCCCCTACTAGGCGTCGGTATCTTCGAAGCGGAAGCCTACGCCGCGCACGGTGGTGATGCGCGTTGGGCTCGTCGCGTCATCGCCAAGTTTCCGGCGAAGCCACGAGATATGCATATCGAGAGTTTTTGTGGAGCCCCACCATTCAGCGCCCCATACCTCACGCATGAGGTTGTCGCGGGTCACCACGCTTCCCGCTTCGCGCATGAGTACCGCGAGCAGGTCAAACTCCTTCGCGCTGAGCGAGAGTTCTTCGTCGTCGACATACACCCGGCGCGCCGAGGGATCGAGGCTCACGCCATTAATGTCGTACGTGTTTGAGGTCGTATCTTCGACAACCTGGGTGCGCCGCAGAAGAGCGCGAATACGTGCTTGAAGCTCGCCAAGGCGGAAGGGTTTGGTCACGTAATCATCGGCACCCGCATCAAGGCCGACTACCGCGTCGACCTCGTCGGCACGAGCCGTGAGAATGAGGACGGGCGCCTCGAGGCCGCCCTTACGAAGCCTTCTGCACACTTCAAGCCCATCGATATCGGGAAGTCCCAAATCGAGAATCACAAAGTCGATATGGCCCTCGCTTGCGGCAATCGTGAGCGCATCGATCCCCCTCGAGGCTCTCACAACGGAATAGCCTTCGCGATCGAGGGCGCGCGAGAGAGGTTCTGCGATCGCCGAATCGTCTTCAACGAGAAGTAGTCGTGTCACGAAGTCATCCTTACCAAAGTGCGTGTGTCTCCGCTGTGAGAAGCGAAGACCTTCAAGCGACTCTCCACTCTCTCACGAGAAACGCTCGATGAGCGAAGCCGCGGCCCGTTCAACTCTCACGATTGTTGTTTCACCGATCCCGTGGAGCTCCTCCGTCCATTCTGCGACACGCGCGAAACCGCCGGGAAAGGCTCGATCCACGAGATCCGCAGTTTCGCCATCAATCACGACGGCGCCCGGTTCGGCAATACCCTCAAGACGCGCGGCGAGATTCACCTTGGGGCCAAAGACGTCACCGTAACGAGAGAACATATTGCCCCACGCGAGCCCCACGCGTACGTTGGGCAGCGAAGGCTGGCGTTTGATGTTTTCGGCGATCGACAAGGCTATCCGCACGCCATCCTCGGGAGTGTCGGCGAGGAACATCACCTCGTCCCCCACGGTCTTGACGATACGCCCGCCACCGTCGGAAATCACGTCTCGCGTGAGGTTCTCGAAGTCCCTGATCACACCGGCGAGCTCGATCCCATCGATTGACTGCGCGAGGCGCGTGAACTGCACGAGGTCCGCGAATCCCACGGCGCGCGGAAGTGGAAGCGATTCGTCGTCCCAGTCGCTCGTCGACGTTCGTAGGATCTCGGCACCGGCTCGCGCCGTGTATGCCGACATCTGCCTGCGAAACACGTGGATTGTTTGATGCTCGAAAATCTCGATGAACTGCGGGATCGTTTCGAGCATATGCATGCGCGCTTCGGTATCGCTCATCCCATTGGATTGTTTTGCGTCGTCCACGAGAGCCTCCGTGAGCCACATCGCGAGCCGCCCCATATGAAATCCGAGGCCGCGAACGATGGTCACGAAGGTGTCTTCACTCAGCGCGCCATCGTTGACGAGCGCTGCGAGATCGGCGATTGCCTCGGCGTCGTCCTCGGTAAAAGCGGTCGTATCTGGCGCAACATTGGAGAAACCGAGCCCGCGCCAATAGTCAGTGCTGAGCTGACGATCGACATTGAAGTCTTCTTCGAGGTCCCGCCTGGAGTACTTACGTTCACCGTCGAGGAGGGAGCGCTCGAGAGCGCCGATGGCGCCTCGCACGCGTGCGAAACGCTCGTTGAGCGCGTCTGGCATGGCACCTTCGGCGCTATGCTCGCTCGACTCCTCGCGATCGTGAACAGTGCTCATCGGATCCTTTCAATTCCTTCTGCCCTCGTGACCCACAATCCTCACGCTCGTGGGCGAGCAAGGTGGACGTCTGCGGCATCGAGAACATGACGGCCGCGCTCGGCATTCTCCACAAGGAGCCTGCCCGCCGCGTCAACGCCGAGCGCCCTCGCGCTGTACTTCGCACCCCCCGGTGTTGCGACAACAACCCGAGAGCCTATAGTGAGACAGTTCACAGCATACCTCGTCTGCAAATTCCGAAAGCCCACTCCCCCGGAATCGACGACCGAAAAAGTGCGCGCGATGCTTTGCGAGAGAATTGCTCCGAACTCTCGGCGCTCGTCACTGCCCGCGAGCGCATCACCATACAACGAATCGACGCTCGCCAGTGTCTGTGCGCCCTCGAGCCCTTCTCGTTCCCGCTCGATTTCCCCCACGAGATTGACGCCGACGCCCGCGAGGAGACGCCTCGAATCCGCGCGGACGAGGATCCCAGCAATCTTCTCGCCTTCTGGCGTGAGAATATCGTTTGGCCACTTCATACGGGGTAGAGGCGCACCGGGTGCAAGCTCGGCGCATGCATCGAGGACCGCGAGGGCCGTCGCGAGCGGATACCACCCGCGAAACTCGGGAGCGGGCAGGGGCCACGCAACCGTCAGCGCGAGCGATTCGCCCGGCCGGTTCTGCCATCGCCTCCCCTGTCGACCGTGACCAGCTCTTTGATCCAGGGTCATGAGAGCGAAAGGCGCCTCAAGTGCGTCGTACGGCGGCTCAGCGAGAATGTCGAGTGTCGAGGTGCACGAATCGACATAAACGATGCGCAATAGATCGGTCACCGCTTCTCACTCCCGCATTTTCTCGTCCATGGCGTACACTCACGAGAGCAATTGTGCCAGGCCACGACGGAGCAGGAGTGGGAGTGAACGAGACGCCGAGGCGGTCCACAACCTCCGAGAGACTTGAAGAACTTCGATCCCGCGAGAATGCGGCCGTCACGGAGGCGGGCGCAGCTGCAGTCAAAAAACAGCATGCGCGCGGCAAGAAAACGGCTCGCGAGAGGATTGAAGAGCTTCTCGACCAAGGCTCGTTCGTGGAAACCGATCGCTTCGTGCGACATCAGAGTCATAACTTCGGGCTTGAAAAGAAGCGCATCGACGGCGACGGCATCGTCACCGGGTACGGGACAATCGACGGCCGCCAAGTGTGCGTGTATTCGCAAGATTTCACGGTCCTAGGCGGCTCCCTCGGCGAGGCCCACGGCAAAAAGATCCAGAAGATCCAGGACCTTGCTCTCTCGACCGGCGTACCAATCATCGGCATCCTCGATGGCGGCGGTGCGCGAATCCAGGAAGGCGTGGCCTCTCTCGCTACCTTCGCGGGCATTTTTCGCCGTAACACGAGGGCCTCGGGGGTGATCCCCCAGATATCCCTCATCATGGGTCCCGCCGCAGGCGGCGCGGTCTACTCCCCCGCACTCACCGATGTCATCGTCATGGTTGAGAAGTCCTCCCACATGTTCATCACGGGTCCCGACGTCATTAAGACCGTCACGGGTGAGAACGTGGGCTTCGAAGAACTCGGCGGTGCTCGCACGCACTCGAGCACATCTGGTGTCGCGCACTACATGGCGAGCGATGAATCGGATGCGCTTGACTACGTGCGCGATCTCCTCTCTTACCTCCCCGCAAATACGCTCACCGAGGCCCCCGTTTATCCCGACGAAGTCGACCTCGAACCAAGCCCCGAGGATCGCGCACTCGACAGCCTTATCCCCGACTCCCCAAATCAGCCCTACGACATGCAAAGCGTCGTCGAGGCGATTCTCGACGACGAATTTCTTGAGATCCACGGGAATTTTGCTAAGAACGTCGTGGTTGGTTTCGGGCGCGTCGAGGGACACAGTGTCGGCATCGTCGCGAACCAACCCTCGCAACTTGCGGGCACGCTCGATATCGATGCGAGTGAAAAAGCCGCGCGTTTCGTGCGCATGTGCGATGCCTACAACATCCCGGTACTCACTCTCGTCGACGTTCCGGGTTTCCTCCCGGGAACGGATCAGGAATACGGCGGGATCATCCGTCGCGGGGCAAAGCTTCTGTACGCGTACGCGGAAGCGACTGTTCCGCTCATCACCGTCATTACGCGTAAGGCCTATGGCGGCGCGTACATCGTCATGGGATCGAAGGAACTCGGGGCGGACGTGAACCTCGCCTGGCCCACGGCCCAAATTGCCGTCATGGGGGCCCAGGGGGCCGTGAACATTCTTCATCGCAAAGAACTCAAGGCCGCTTCTGAGGCAGGCAAGGACGCTGATGCACTGCGTTCACAGTTCCAAGCGGAGTATGAAGAAACCTTCGCGAATCCCTATGTTGCGGCCGAGCGCGGACTCCTCGACGGTGTGATCCAGCCTCACGAAACTCGCGAAGCCGTCACACGCGCCCTTCGTGCCCTGCGCACTAAGCGCGACGTCCTCCCGACGAAGAAGCACGGGAATATTCCCCTGTGAGCGTCCATGACCCGGTCCCCGACCCGACGCCTTCCGCTCACGGCGAGGCGGTACGCCCGAGCGTTGAATTGGTTTCGGGGCACCTCGCGAATCACGAAATTGCAGCAATCGCTGTCGCCGTTGCGGCCATGAGCGCCGTCTCGCGTGAAGAGGCGCACGAGCGCGAACTCGTCGAGCGCGCGGGCCACTCCACTTCGGCATGGAACTCCCCTGCGGTGACGCATCGTTCGGCCCATGGGCTCCGAGCCAGCGCCGGTCCGAGTTCGTGGATGTTTTCCCAGCGCTGACGCTGGATGGATAAGGTGGTGCCATGACAACGACGCGCACCCCAAGTCCTACCGACCGCCTCGCTAACGGCTACGTTGAGCGTGCGATTGCCCTGAGCCCGATGACTGCCACGAGCCTCGGCACGCCCGGCCAAGATCACCTCATGGACGACCTCTCTCCCGCGGGCCTCGACGCTGCGGCGGCTCTCGCGCGCGAGACCCTTGCTTCGCTCGATTCCGTCGAGCGCGAGCACCCGGGCGACGAGGTCGATCGCGTAACTCGCGCGGCGATGCGCGAACGACTCGGCCTCGAACTCGAGCACCACGACGCGCTCCTTACCCACGCCTGCGTGAATAACATTGCCTCGCCGGTCCAGAGCATTCGCAGCATTTTCGACATGATGCCGCAAGAGACCGCGGCGGATTGGGACACCATATGCGAGCGGCTCTCTCGCGTGCCCGAGGCCGTGCGGGGGTATGCCGATTCGCTCCGTTTCGCCGCATCGAAGGGCGTGCTCGCAGCCAAGCGTCAGCAACGCATTGGCGCCGAGCAGTCTCGTTCGTTCACCAAAGCCGACGGTTTCTTCCCCTCACTCGTGGCCAAATCCGGACTCGAGGGCTCGTCCCGTGAAGAGCTTGAGCGCCGTGTGGCGCTCGCGTGCGAGGCGTACAACGAACTGGCGACCGTGTTCGATGGGCTCGCGCAGAAGGCACCTGAGAAAGATGCGGTGGGCCGCGAGGCCTACCAGCTCGGCTCGCGCACGTTCCTCGGCGAGGAGATTGATGTCGAGGAGGCGTACGCGTTCGGCACCGACGAACTCGCTCGCCTGATCGACGAGCAAAAGCAGGTTGCTTCGCGCCTGAACGCGCACTACGGTAACGGCGGGGGCGACTCCATCGACGCGGCGATGGCCTCACTCAACGCCGACGAGTCGCTCGTTCTCCACGGCACCGAAAGCCTCAAGGCGTGGATGCAGGAACTTTCCGACGCCGCGATTCGCGATCTCGCAGGCACGCACTTTGACATCCCTGAAGAGCTCACGCGTCTCGAGTGCATGATCGCCGAAACGGGCGCGGGCGGCATTTACTACACGGGCCCGAGTGAGGACTTCACGCGCCCGGGCCGCATGTGGTGGGATACGCCCGCGGGCGTCGACACGTTCCGCACCTGGAGCGAAACGACCACGGTCTACCACGAGGGCGTTCCCGGCCACCACCTTCAGGTGGGAACTCAGCAGCTTCAAGCCGAGCGCCTCAACCGTTGGCGCGCGTCGTTCATGTGGGTTTCGGGCCACGGTGAAGGGTGGGCACTGTACGCGGAGCGCCTCATGGACGAGCTCGGCTACCTCGCAACGGACGGCGAGCGGCTCGGCATGCTCATGGAGCAGCGCATGCGCGCCGGACGCGTCGTTCTCGACATCGGTCTGCACAATGAGCTTCCCGTCCCCGAACAATTCGGCGGAGGCGAGTGGACCTACGAGCGCGGATGGGAGTTCGTACGCGAGCACTGGCGGATGGAAGAGCCCATCCAGCGGTTCGAGTACCACCGCTACCTCGGCTGGGCCGGCCAGGCACCAAGCTACAAGCTCGGCCAGCGAGTATGGGAGCAGCTGCGAGACGATGCCCTCGCCCGCGGCACGTCGCTTCGCGATTTCCACCGCGAGGCGCTCGAGCTCGGCGGCCTCCCCCTTTCCGTTTTGCGCTCCGCGCTCTCTGCTTCACAGGATGGCGGAGTCGCTTCATGAGCAGCGGGCTTTTCACGAAAGGCGCCAATTCCGACGCTTGCCCTGCGACCGTCGAAAGCACACTTCATGAACCGCTCCTCCTTCTGGCCTCACAATCCGCAGGGCGCCAGGCCGTACTGAGACGGGCAGGGATTGAGTTCACCGCCCTGCCTGCAGATGTGGATGAGGAAGCCGTTCTCGCGCACGCACTCGAACGTTGCGATGACCTGTCCTTTGAAGAGCGCGTACTGACCCTCGCTCGAGCAAAGGCCGAAGCTTCGTGCGCAGCGAGCGAGGGAGGCTACGTTGTTCTCGGCGGCGACTCGATGCTCGAGATCGACGGTTCCCTCGTGGGCAAGCCCCGCACAGCCCAGGCCGCGCGAGAGCGATGGCGGAGCATGCGAGGAAAAAGAGGACGCCTGCACTCAGGACATTGGCTTATCGACGACCGCGACCCTCGTGATGGCGGAACGGGCGCAACGTTCGGCGAAACGGCCTCGACCGATGTGTATTTTGCCGAGCTTTCGGATGCTGAGATCGACGCGTATGTCGCGACAGATGAGCCGCTCTGGGTCGCGGGCGCTTTCACCATCGACGGATATGGCGGCCCGTTCATCGAGCGCATCGAGGGTGATCACCACGCGGTTATTGGCCTCTCTCTTCCGCTTCTTCGCCGAATGCTCCAAGAAATCTCCCTCGCGGTCAGCGATCTCTGGGGCCCCGCATCCTCGTCGTAGAATTTTTCTGTCCACGGGCGGGTATATGCTCGGAAGGTTGCTGAGCACGTCGCCCAACACCTGAAAAGGATCCTGAATGCCTAAGCCCGCACTCCATCGACCGTTCCGCACGGTTCTCATCGCCAATCGCGGCGAAATCGCCGTGCGCATCGCGCGTGCATGCCGTGACGCGGGGCTTCGATCAGTCGCCGTGTATTCCGATTCGGACCGCGATGCCCTGCACACGCGGATTGCGGACGACGCCTACTCGCTCGGAGGCACAAGCGCCGCCCAAAGCTACCTCGTGATCGATAAACTCCTCGATATCGCCCAGCGCAGCGGCGCCGAGGCGATTCACCCCGGATACGGTTTTCTTTCGGAGCGCGCTGATTTCGCGCAGGCCGTCATTGAGGCGGGGCTTGTGTGGATTGGGCCAAGTCCCGACGCTATCGAAAAGCTCGGCGACAAAGTCTCTGCTCGCCACATCGCGCAAGCGGCAGGAGCACCACTCGTTGCCGGCACGCAGGATCCGGTCAAGGATTCGGGAGAGGTCGTCGCGTTTGCGAAGGAACACGGTCTTCCCATCGCGATCAAGGCGGCATTTGGTGGTGGCGGGCGCGGCCTCAAAGTCGCGCGCGAGCTCGACGAAGTGCGCGAGCTCTTCGATTCGGCTACTCGCGAAGCCATCGCTTCGTTTGGCCGCGGCGAGTGCTTCGTGGAGCGCTACCTTGATGCCCCGCGCCACGTGGAAACGCAATGCCTCGCCGATAGTCACGGCAACGTTCAGGTCGTCTCCACGCGTGACTGTTCGCTCCAACGCCGCCACCAGAAACTCGTCGAGGAAGCCCCTGCCCCGTTCTTGACTGAGTCGCAGCACGCGCGACTCGTCGAGTCGTCAAAGGCCATCCTCAAGGAAGCTCACTACGTGGGGGCAGGAACCTGCGAGTTCCTCGTTGGTCAAGACGGCACTATTTCCTTCCTCGAAGTCAACACACGCCTTCAGGTCGAGCACCCCGTAACGGAAGAGGTGACGGGCGTCGACCTCGTGCGCGAGCAATTCCGCATCGCTGCCGGCGAGAAAATCTCCCCCATCGACCCCGAGCCCCGCGGGCACTCCTTCGAGTTCCGCATCAACGGTGAGGATCCGGGTCGAGGTTTTCTCCCTTCACCGGGCCCCATCAATGCTTTTGAACCACCTCACGGACCTGGCGTGCGCGTTGACTCTGGCGTCCGCACAGGCGATGCGATCTCGGGCCATTTCGACTCGATGCTCGCGAAGCTCATCGTGACCGGCGCGAGCCGCGAGGAAGCGCTCGAGCGCTCGCGTCGAGCCCTCGCAGAATTCCGCATCGACGGCATCCCCACAGTGGTGCCGTTTCACAAGCTCGTTGTCGACGATCCTGCGTTCGCACCGAGCAGTCCGGAAGAGCCATTCAAGGTGCACACGCGCTGGATTGAGACGGAGTTTTCGGGAACAATCGATCCAGCGCCGTTGCCAAGCGCCACGGATGAGGTCGAGGATCGCGAAGCCGTCGTTGTCGAAATCGATGGTCGAAAGGTCGAAGTCTCGCTACCTGCTTCGCTTCGCGCGCCACGCGTCAAAACGCCCCAACGCCGCAAGCGCCGCACAAGCACAACCCGTGGCGGAGCTTCGGGTGGCCACGCCGTGAGCGCTCCCATGCAGGGCACGATCGTCAAGATCGCGGTAGAAGAGGGCGAAACGGTGGCCGACGGTGACCTCATCCTCGTGCTTGAGGCCATGAAGATGGAGCAACCTATCCTCGCTCACCGCAGCGGTATCGTCACACATCTCGATGCGGAAATAGGCGCGACCGTCTCCGCGGGGGCGGAACTCTGCGCGATCGAAGACTAGCGGCAGCGTGCGCGAGTAGGCTTGGTTCATGACTGAGAACGCACATACCGCAACTGACCCCTACGAGCTCGCGAAGGACGCCGCCCAGGCGCTGCGGAGCGCCTCCGGCATCGACAGAATCGATATCGCGGTCACGCTTGGTTCGGGCTGGTCCGGCGCGGCGGAGCTCCTCGGAACCGAACTCTTTAGTGCCCCTGCCGACTCGATCCCAGGCTTCCAAAAGCCTCAGGTCGACGGGCACGTCGGCACACTCAGAATTTTCGAGGTCGAGGGAGGGGCGCGTGTGCTCGTGCTCGGGGCTCGCACCCACTACTACGAGGGCAAAGGCGTCAACGCCACGGTGCACGGTGTGCGCACGGCCGCCGAGTTTGGCGCCTCCACTCTCGTGCTCACGAACGGCTGCGGCGGCCTGAACGAGCAGTGGCGGCCGGGAAGTCCCGTGCTTATCGCCGACCACATCAACTTTACGGGCGACAGCCCGATCACGGGCGCCACTTTCGTTGACCAGACCGATATCTACACTCCTCGCTTGCGCGAGATCGCCAAGAAGGTAGATTCGAGCCTCGACGAGGGTGTCTACATGCAGTTTCGCGGCCCGTTCTACGAGTCACCCGCCGAAGTACACATGGCGCGTGTGCTCGGAGCGAACCTCGTGGGCATGTCGACGGCACTCGAGGCGATGGCCGCGCGTGAAGCCGGTCTCGACGTGCTCGGTTTCTCGCTCGTGACCAACCTTGCCGCCGGGATTTCCCCCACTCCGCTCAACCACGAAGAGGTTGTTGAGGCGGGTCGCGCAGCCGCTCCGCGACTCGCGAAGCTCCTCTCCGACACCATTCACGCCATTGCCAAGGAGACCGATCGATGAGCACTCTCAAGCCGGAGCTTGCAGACCGTGCCCGTGCATGGGTAGAGGACGATCCCGATCAGGCCACGCGCCAAGAACTTTTGAGCCGCATCAAGGCCGCGGAAGCTGGCGACGATGCCGAGGTAGCCGAGCTTGAAAGCGCCTTTGCCGGCACGCTCCAATTTGGAACCGCGGGACTTCGTGGCGCGATGGGTCCCGGCCCGAATCGTATGAACGTCGCGGTCGTCTCCCGGGCGGCCGCGGGCATCGGCTCGTATTTGCGCGACGTCGTTGGTGAGGCGCGAGTGGTGATCGGCTACGACGCGCGCTATAACTCCCGCACGTTTGCGACGACGAGCGCAGCAATCCTCAGGGCCGCGGGTCACCACGTGATCCTCATGCCACATCACTGGCCGACCCCCGTACTCGCCCACGCGGTACGAGCGAAGAGCGCCGATTGCGGCATCATGGTCACGGCTTCGCACAACCCCGCCCGCGACAACGGCTACAAGGTGTACCTTGGCGGCCGCGCGGCGGGCGCGGATGGTAACGGCGTGCAGATCGTGCCCCCCGCGGATGCAGACATCGCAGCGAAGATCGCCTCCGTTGGCGCGGTACGCGAGATTCCTCGTGCCGAGGGTGGCTGGGAGATGATGCCGGAGTCCTTCGTTGACGAGTACATCGAGGCGATCCTCCCCATTCTCGAAAGAGATAGTGCCTCCGATACGAACGCGACGCGCTCGGATCGCGCGAATCTCCGCATCGTGCACACCGCCATGCACGGCGTGGGGAGCGCGACGATGCTGGCTGCTTTCGAGCGGGCTGGCTTCACCGATCTCCACTCCGTAAAGGAACAGCAAGAGCCCGATCCCGACTTCCCCACGGTCCCCTTCCCGAATCCTGAGGAAAGGGGCGCGATCGACCTCGCCGCGAAACTCGCCGAGCAGGTCGAGGCGGATCTCGTGATCGCGAACGACCCTGATGCCGATCGCTGCGCCGCGGCCATCTACGATCCTCGCCGCGAGGCATGGCGCATGCTTCATGGCGATGAACTCGGGCTTCTCCTCGCGACGTATGTGGCCACCCACCGCCCCAAGCACGGCACATTCGCCAATTCGATCGTGAGCTCCCGCTCCCTCGGGGCGCTCGCCGCGGCGCGCGGCTATGAGAGCACGCAGACCCTCACAGGATTCAAGTGGATCGCCCGCGCCGAGAACATCGTATTCGGCTACGAGGAGGCCATCGGCTACTGCGTACTGCCCGAGGTTGTGAAGGACAAGGACGGCATGTCCGCGGCCCTCGCGATTGCCGAGCTTGCCGCCCTCACGAAGGCGAACGGTTCGACCCTCACGGAGCTTCTCGACGAGCTCGCGCGCGAGATCGGGCTCTACCTCACCTCGCAGCTCTCGATCCGCGTCAGTAACCTCGACCTCATCGGCGAGATGATGCATACGCTTCGCACCACCCCACCGAAAACCCTCGCCGGTTCCTCGGTAGTCGAAGTACGCGATCTTGCCGAAGGGACCGTCGAAACAACCGGCCTTCCGCCAACGAACGGCATGCTCCTGCTTGCCGCGGACGACTCACGCGTGATCGTGCGCCCTTCCGGAACCGAACCGAAGCTCAAGGCCTACCTCGAGGTTGTCACCGAAGTCGAGGAAAATGCGGACTTTAACGACCTCTCGGCCGCACGCGAGCATGCGACCGAGAAGCTCGAACGCATGAAGAAGGAACTCAGTGAGCTCCTCGGCTCCTAACGCTTAGGCGCGAGCCTCAAGCTCACCAAGGATCGCTGCGGAACCCGACAGGCCAAGCCTCGAGGCGCCCGCGGCGATCATCTCTTCTGCCGCTTCGAGTGTGCGGATTCCGCCTGAGGCCTTGACGCCAAGGTCCTCTCCGACTGTTTCGCGCATGAGCTTCACGGCGTGAGCAGACGCGCCGCCCGCGGGATGGAAGCCGGTCGAGGTCTTCACAAAGTCGGCACCCGCACGCTTCGCGGCTTCGCACGACGCGACGATCTGCTCATCGCTAAGCGCCGCTGATTCGATGATGACCTTGAGGACGACGGGCTTCGGCGCAGCCTCGCGCACGGCGCGGATCTCCCGCTCGGTGAAGTCGCTATCACCCGCGAACGCGCGACCGATATTGATGACCATGTCGATCTCTTCGGCGCCCTTCTTGACAGAGTCCGCGGCTTCAAAGGCCTTCACCTCGGGGGCAACCTGACCGGAGGGGAAGGCGCACACAGTTGCGACGTGCACGCTCGTGTCGAGGGGGAGCATCGACGGCGAAACGCAGATCGAGTATGTGCCGAGCTCTTCTGCCTCGCGCGCGAGCGCTGCGGCATCTGCTGGAGTCGATTCGGGCTTGAGGAGGGTGTGGTCGATCATGCCGGCCAGCTCGTTGTACGAAAGAGGGGTTTTTTCACTGTGAGTAGTCATGCGTTCATTCTCCCACGCGCCAGAGCGATATCTCTCAAAAGCGCCAGGGCATAGAATGAGGTTCCGTGAGTCAACGCCCCTGCACCTCGGATCTGCACGACGCTCCCCACCCGGACCGTTCCGCGCCCCAGCGGCGCATCGTTCTTCTTTCGGGCCCCTCGGGAAGCGGCAAGGGACGCCTGGCGGAGCGCTCTCACCTGCCCGTGCTCAACCTCGACGATTTTTATCGCGACTATGACGAAGATGGGCTCCCCCGCGCTTTTGGGATCGTGGACTGGGACGACCCCGCCTCGTGGCGCGCCGAGGAAGCCCTCGCCGCGCTCGAGACGCTGTGCAACGAAGGCGCTGTCGAGATTCCCATCTACTCCATTTCGCAGTCGCGCCGTACCGGCACACGGATCTTCAGTGCCGAGCATTCACCGCTCATCATCGCCGAAGGCATCTTCGCTTCCGAACTCGTCACCGCCCTTGCGGAGCGGGGACTCCTCGCCGATGCGATCGTTCTCGACCGCCCCGCTGCGCTCGTGTTCGTTTTGCGTTTCGTTCGCGACGTGCGTCAGGCTCGAAAGCCCATTCCCACTCTCGTGCGTCGCGGCCTTTCGCTCGCACGAACCCAGGGGCGAGATATCGACGCCTGGGCACGCGCAGGCATGCGCAGGCTGGGACTTCGGCACGCTCTCTCCCGTGTGAGCGGTCTGGAGTGCCTCTGGGAGGCCGACGCTCGCTCGGCATCCGTCGGCCCTCACAGCTCTCGCGAAGCTGGGCCAACCATCACGGTCTCGGCCGTGTGCTTTTACTGCGGGACCGAAGGCGAGTGGCGCGTCCTCGGCGTCCGTAAACGCGGGACCGAAAAGTTTATGCAGCCGGGCGGCAAGCCCGAGGTGGGCGAGGCCCCGCTCGAATGTGCGACGAGGGAGATTCGCGAGGAGCTCAACGTGCGTCTCGATTCGGAAAAACTCGAGCATCTCGGCCATTTTCGCACGGCCGCGGCGAACGAGCCGGGCACGCTCCTGATCTCCGATGTGTACCTCGCGCCCGAAGTTGCGAGCCCGGAGGAGTTTACTCCGCACGCGGAAATCGCGGAGGTCCGCTGGTTTCCTCTTGACCTGAACCAGGTTGTGGATGCGCACGTGCTTGCACCGCTCTTTCGCGACGAGGTCCTTCCCCGCCTACGCGCAAGGCTCGGCGCCAAAAACTGAGAGGAAACGACGGCCGTCCGCGCTGCAAAGGCACACCGGCCACGTACCTCCAGTTATGCGATGCGGTCGAGCACGAGTGAGCCGCGCTCAAACTCCTCAATGTTCTCGATGCTCCAGGCGCCGTCGATCGCCTCGAGGGAGCGAGCAAAGCGATCCTCGGTGTCGGTAAGCAGCGTCGCGAGAACCTCGCCCTTCGCCACTCGGTCTCCGACGGTCTTGTGGAGGCGCACGCCCGCGCCGAACTGCACGGCCTCGCCCGGCCTCGAGCGTCCCGCGCCGAGACGCCAGCCGGCAACGCCGACCTTCATGGCATCGAGGCCCGTCACACAACCGTCGGAATCGGCAACGATATCGTGACTGTGCCTCGCGACCGGAAGTGCGGCCTCCGGATCTCCGCCTTGCGCGCGGATCATGGCCTTCCACGTATCCATCGCGCGGCCATCTTTGAGCGCCGCGTCGACGTCCACATCCTTGATCCCCGCGGCGGCGAGCATCTCGGTCGCGAGTGCGATGGTGAGCTCGACAACGTCGGCTGGCCCGCCACCAGCGAGGACCTCGACGCTCTCTTCGACTTCGATTGCGTTACCCACGGCGCGCCCGAGTGGAACGGACATATCGGTGAGCAAAGCGACCGTGTTCACTCCCGCGTCCGTGCCGAGGTCGACCATCGTTCGCGCAAGCTCGCGCGCCATCTGCTCATCTTCCATGAACGCACCCGCGCCGGTCTTGACATCAAGCACGAGGGACGCCGTACCTTCGGCGATCTTCTTGCTCATAATCGAGCTTGCGATGAGCGGAATGCAGTTCACGGTCCCAGTGACATCGCGCAGTGCGTAAAGCTTCTTGTCGGCCGGGGCGAGCCCGCTGCCCGCCGCGCACACGACAGCGCCAACGTTCTCGAGCTGCCGCATCATCTCGTCATTCGTGAGATTCGCACGCCAGCCGGGAATCGATTCGAGTTTGTCGAGGGTTCCACCCGTGTGACCGAGGCCTCGGCCGCTTAGCTGCGGGACGGCGACGCCAAACGACGCGACGAGTGGCGCGAGCGGGAGCGTGATCTTGTCGCCCACACCGCCGGTCGAGTGCTTGTCGGTCGTCGTTTTCGAAAGCGAATCGAAGCTCATGCGCTCGCCCGAGGCGATCATTGCTTTCGTCCACAGGGCGATCTCGTCGCGGTTCATGCCGTTGAGGAAGATCGCCATTGCGAGAGCACTCATCTGCTCTTCAGCAATAACACCGCGCGTATACGCATCGATCGTCCAGGCAATTTGTTCGGGGGTGAGCTCACGCTTATCGCGCTTTGCGTGGATCACGTCAACGGCGTCGAATTCTTCGGCCATGGTCAGTCCTTTCGAGAAGGTGAGGGCGAACGGCCGCCTAGGCTTGTGGTGCGGCGGCGTCGAGGTCGGCGGACCCAAAAGATTGAGGGAGCATGCCCTCGAGGCTTGCCTCCCCCTTCGGCGTGAGGATCGTGAAGTCGGCTGCCGCGTGCTCTGCGAGCAGCTGGCGGCAGCGCCCGCACGGCATGATGACTTCGCCGAGTCGATTCACGCACACGAACGCGCGGATTTTTCCGCCGCCGGTCGCGACAAGTTCGGAAATCATGCCGCATTCGGCACACAGCGTCACGCCGTAGCCCGCATTCTCGACGTTACAGCCGCGCACGATGCGGCCGTCATCCACAAGCCCCGCGGCGCCCACGGGGTAGCGGGAATACGGCACGTAGGCGCGGGCCGCGACCTCACGCGCCTCCCGGAGTAGAGGCTCAAAATCCACCATCGTCAATGCACCTTTTACTGTTTGATGTAGGGCTCGCCATCAGCCGCGGGAACTCGCACGCGGCCCACGAAGCCCGCGACGGCGAACAGCGTCACAACGTACGGGAGCATCGCGAGGAATTCCGAGGGCACGGTGGCCTTATGGAGATCCGGCGGGAGCGAACTCGAGAGGATGCCGAGGTTCTGCTGGAGCGCGGTCGCGAACGCAAAAAAGAGCGCCGCGCACATCGCGCCCACGGGGTGGTAGCGGCCGAGGATCATCGCCGCAAGCGCGATATAGCCCTTACCCGCGCTCATTTCCTTCGCGAACGCCACGTTTGTGCCGACTGTGAGGGTCGCACCGCCGAGGCCGGCCACTGCAGAGCCAAGGAGCACGTTGCTCCAGCGGGTGCGCGCAACGTTGATGCCCACCGTGTCAGCGGCGAGCGGGTGCTCGCCCACGGCGCGCACACGAAGACCCCAGCGCGTCCAGAAGAGCGCAGTCGTGAGTGCGGCAACGATGACCCACATGAGGTACACGAGGATGTTCTGGTCGAACAGAGCGGGGCCGATCACGGGGATATCGGAAAGCACGGGCACGCGAAGGTTCGGGAGCCGCATGGGAGTGTTGAAGTGCTCGGGATCCTGCTTCATGAGAGTGCCGAAGAGGAAGCCCGTAAGGCCGATCGCGAGAACGTTGAGCACAACGCCCACGATGATTTGCTGCACGTGGTACCCCACGGCGAAGAGCGCGAGCAGGGCGCCGATGAGGAGAGCGACAATCGGGGCCGCGAGCATACCGATCCACGGGCTGCCCGTCATCGATCCCACAAGTGCCGCGCCGAACGCGCCCAGCAACAGTTGCCCCTCAATGGCGATGTTCACGACACCAGCGCGCTCGGAAAGCACACCGGACAATGCGCCGAAGACGAGAGGGACCGCGAGAGCGAGTGTGGCCTGGAGAAGATAGCCGAGGTCGAGTGCCTGGCCAGCGACCGCCCACACGAGGAAGTCGAATGCCCACAGAACGCCAAACAGGATCTGCACGAGAGCCTTGGTTCCGCGCGGCCACGCCATGTTTTTTGCCTGTACCACCCAGGTGAGGGCCGCGAGAACTACGAGGAGGAGACCAAGCACAAGTGAAGTCGCCTGCGCCGGAAGGGCAATCCGCTGCGGGACCCCCATCTCGGTGAACATGGATTCGCGAGCGATCGTAAAGCTCGAATCGTGACCCGGAACAGCTCCGAGCCAGAATCCCGCGAGAGCGATGAGCGCGAAGACGCTCAGGGCGACCGGCATGTGCCACCAGTTCGGAAGGCGTCCCTTGACTGCATCGAGAACGACTACGTCATCGGTGGGAAGCGCGCGAGGATCTTGAACGCTCATCTCATGCCTCCTTCGAAGCGTCGGTTGCGCCGTCTGCGGGGGCATCCGCCCGGTGGCTGCCGGCTGCGGCGGGGGTCTTTGGGGTTCCGACGTTTGCCGAGGTGGCGTCGGAATCCTTGCTCTTTTCCTTGCGCTCACCATCCGATGTTGCATCGGTCTTTTTCTCGCGCCCGAGTATCGAAAGACCCGTGAGGGTGCGCACGAGCGGAGGCGCGGCGATGAACAGCACAACGAGTGCCTGAACGATGCTCACGAGGTCGATTGGGACGCCTTGGCTCGATTCCATGAAGCGGCCTCCCACGCCAAGGGCTGCGAAGAGGAGGCCGGCAAGGAGGATGCCTATGGGGCCGGAACGGCCGAGGAGCGCGACCGTGATCGCATCGAAGCCGATGCTTCCCGCGATGCCGCTCGTGAGGCGATGTTCGGTGCCAAGCAAGTGAACGGAGCCTGCGAGGCCCACAAGGGCGCCGGCGACCACCATGACGAGAAGGCTTGTGGTGCCCACCTTGATGCCCGCAACCTGGGCGGCTCGGGGGTTCTCCCCGACCGTGCGGAACTTGAAACCGAGCGAGCTGCGTGTGAGGAGCCACCACATGAAAACTCCCGCAAGAAGCATGATGAAGATACCCGCGTGCAAGCGGTACCCGGTCAGAAGCGTGGGAAGCTGCGCGTTGGCTGCGACATTGGGCGAAACGGGCTGCGAGGTGTTCGCCGCGGTGAAAGCCTCGGTGGTGAGGAGGAAGCCGAGGAGCGAGACCGCGATCCAGTTCAGCATGATGGTCGAAATGACCTCGTTCGCTTCGAATCGCGCCTTGAGAAATCCCGCGATGCCGCCCCACACCGCACCCGCGAGCGCGCCTACGACGAGCGCTACGACAAGGTGGATGACGGGTGGGAGGAAGGTCCACGTGAAGCCGACATAACCTGCCATCGCGGCGCCCATGAGCAGCTGACCGGTGCCACCAATGTTGAACATGCCGGCCCTGAAGCCAACCGCCATGCCGTAAGCGGCGATGACGAGAGGCGTGGCGACTGTGAGGGTCTCGAAGAGAGGCCGCCACATGAGAGTGCTCGTGCGGGCTTTGTAGTCAAAGATCGCTCCGCGGAACATCGCCTCGTACGCGCCACTGATCGCAGCCCATGCCGCGCTGAAAAAGTCACTCGGTCGCGCAAAAACGTATCCGAGCGAATCGCGAACATCCTCGTTCGCTACGAGAATCAGGATGCTGCCGATAACCGCCGAGATGACGAACGCTCCGATCACGACGGAGACTTCGCTGCGGCCAATCCTTTGGGCGAGGTTGGGGTTCGTGTGTGCGTCGTTCTCGCTCACGGGAGGTCTCCTTCCTTGGTGAGGGCGCTCTCGGTGAGTGTTCCCGTTCCCTGCGCGATTGCCTCTCGCGCCGCCTCCGCGGTGTAGCCCGCCATCATGAGGCCGAGGACCTCTCGGCTTTCGTCGCCGGGAACAATGCCAAGGATCTCACCGCGGTACATGACGGCGATGCGGTCGGCAAGCTGACACACTTCATCGAGCTCGGTCGAGACGATGATCACGGGTGTTCCCTTATCGCGCTCGACAACGATGCGCTTGTGGAGGAACTCGATTGAGCCGACGTCAACGCCGCGCGTGGGCTGTGACGCGATGAAGAGCGAGAGGTCCCGAGCGAGTGCGCGACTCATGACGACCTTTTGTTGATTGCCGCCCGAAAGGGAACCGACGGGCAGGTCGATGCCCGTGGTACGAATATCGAACTCCGTGACCTGGCCTTCCGCGTGCTCACGGATCCTACCGGGGTGGAGAGACACAGCCGAGCCGAAAGGCTTTCGGTCGTGCTGGTCAAGCACGAGGTTTTCGGCAACCGAGAATGACTTCATGAGCGCATCTTCGGTGCGATCCTCGGGCACGAACCCGACGCCCTCATCCAAGATTCGTTTCGTGCTGAGCCCAACGAGGTCGGTGCCATTCAGATACGCGTGCCCGCTCACGTGCTGCTGGAGGCCAAGAAGCGCTTCGGTCAGCTCGGTCTGACCATTGCCCTGAACCCCCGCGATGCCGAGGATTTCCCCTTCGTGCACGTCGAAGCTCACGGAGTTCAAAAGCTTGAGGCCGTTGCTATCGGTGACCGTGAGACCATCGACCTTGAGTGCGGCCTTTCCGCCCTTCGGCGGAGTTTTGTCGAAATCGAGGGCAACGGTGCGACCCACCATCAGGTTCGCGAGAGCGGTTTGGGGCGCACCGGGATCAGCCGTGCCTACGACCTTGCCACGGCGAATAACCGTAATGCGGTCGGCAACGGCTTTGACCTCTCGAAGCTTGTGGGTAATGAACACAATCGACGTGCCCTCGCTCTTCAGCTGGCGCATGATTTGCATGAGCTCGTCGGTCTCTTGCGGCGTGAGCACCGCGGTGGGCTCGTCGAGCACGAGAATCTCTGCGCGGCGCGAAAGAGCCTTGATGATTTCCACCCGCTGTTGCGCACCGACGGGGAGGTCCTCAACCTTGGCATCCGGATCAATATCGAAGCCGAAGCGCTTGGAGATCTCTCGCACCTTCGCGCGCGCTTGGTCGAGGTCGAGGAAGGCTCCCTTCGTGGGCTCGTGGCCGAGAGCAACGTTTTCCGCGACGGTAAAGACGGGGATGAGCATGAAGTGCTGGTGCACCATGCCAATGCCGGCCGCCATGGCCTCGCCCGGGCCCGAGAACTGCACGGGTTTATCGTCGATGAGAATCTGGCCGCCGTCGGGCTGGTACAGCCCGTATAGGACGTTCATGAGGGTGGACTTGCCCGCGCCGTTTTCACCGAGGAGCGAGTGAATCTCGCCCTCGTTGATGACCAGATCGATGTGGTCATTGGCCACGAGTGAGCCGAACACCTTCGTGATGCCTCGCAGTTCGAGTTTCACGAGCACTGCCTTCCGTGAGTGACACGGACCCACCGGGCCCGAGGGGTGTCGGAGATCGAGTATAGGGGTTTTGGGGCGACTGGCGGCCCCCTCGTGAGGGAGGGGGCCGCCAGCTTAGTGAATGATGCTCGTCACAGACGACTGAGGATGAGCACTCAGTGCTTGGGCGAGGCGGGCGAATTCACTTCAATCTCGCCACTGATGATCTGCTTCTTGAGATCCTCGACCTCCTTCTTGAGATCGGCGGAGACTTCTCCGTCGAACTCGTGGAAGGGGGCAAGGCCCACGCCACCGTTTTCAAGGGTTCCCACGTAGGGCTCGCTCGAGAACTTGCCTTCAGCGGCCTCGGTGCCGGTCTGCTCGACCGCTGCGGCGATCTCCTTCATGACGGACGTGAGAATGACGTCCTTCGCATCGGGGTTGGACTCAACACCGTCGGAGTCGACCCAGACGACCATCACGCCGTCCTTTTCCTTGGCGGCTGCGAGAGTACCCGCACCAACGGGGCCTGCAACCGGCATGATGATGTCGGCACCCTGAGAGATAAAGCCTTCGGTGAGAGCCTTACCCTTCGTCTGGTCTTCAAAGTCGCCGGTGAACGAGCCGTCCTGGCTGTCCTTGTTCCAGCCGAGAACCTTGACGTTTGTACCGTGAACCTCGTTGTACTTCGCAACGCCATCGGCAAAGCCATCCATGAAGATCGTCACCGAGGGGATCTTCCCGCCGCCGTAGGTCGCGACCGTGCCGGTCTTGGAGGTGCCGGCCGCAACGTAGCCCGCGAGGTAGGCCGCCTGGGCGGTGTCGAACGTCAGGGGCTTGACGTTCCCAACCTCGACGGGATTGCCGTCGGCATCCTGAGCGGTCGAGTCGATGATCGCATAGTGAAGATCGGGGTTGGCCTCGGCCTCGGTCTTGAGGGTCTGCGAGAAGAGGTAGCCAACCGCATAGATGATGTTGCACTCGCCCTGCACCATGTTCTGCAGGTTCGGCGAGAAATCCGCTTCACTCGAGGACTCGGCGGTCTGGACCTTGTAGCCCTTATCTTCTTTGAGAACCGTGAGGCCATCGAAGCCGGATTCGTTGAACGATTTGTCGTCAAAGCCGCCCGAATCGGACACCATGCAGGCCTTGAAATCGCTGCCCTTGCCGGAACCGGAACCGGAGCCGGACTGTTCAGGAGGGGTGCCACAGGCGGAGAGAACGAGGGCGCCGGCACCAAGCAGTGCGGCCGCGCGGGAAAGGGACTTCACGATTGCCTCCAACGTGAGGGGATGAGTTGACGGTGCGCCCGGCCGGTCCGAGCACCCTCCTCATAATGTAACGCTCCGTTAACCTGAATGCACTCCCAGATTCGCCCCTACTGCGAGTAGGTGCGGCCTCTACGCGAGAGACCCAAAGCCCTGATCCTCGAGAATCTTGACGAGTGCACCCACCTCTTGCGCTTTCGCGTCATCGACGACGAGCAGCACGTCGCCGGTATCGACCACGCTGACGCCGTCGAGCCCCACAAGGGCGATCGGCCGTGCGGAACTCGAATACACCCGTGCCCGGCTCTCAACACTCACGACCTTGGCACTTCCTACGACGTGCACCCCGTTCGTGCTGTCCTCGTCGTGCCCGATTCGCGAAAGCGCACCAAAATCTCCCACGTCACCCCATTCGAAACTCGCGGGCACAACCGCGACAGCGCCGCGCGAGGCGAGTGGTTCAGCGAGCGCGTGATCGATCGCAATCGGTTCAATGCTCGCCCAGAGTTCCTCTCCACTCGCGGAAAGCTCACCCTCGGAGGTATTTTCCGCGAGGGATCGCGCCGCGGCCCCCAAACCTGGATGAAGGTCATCGAGAGCTTCCAGAAGCACTCGAGCTTTGACAACGAACATCCCCGCGTTCCACATAAACCGCCCGCTCCTCACGAACTCCGCGGCCGTATCCGCATCGGGCTTTTCCACGAAGCGAGCCACGCTCAAGGCGCCCGCGGAACGCAGAGCAATCGAGTCTTCATCGGCCGCCTCCGAAGGGTAAGCCTCGATATAGCCGAAGGCACTCGAGGGGGATGTCGGTTCGATCCCAATCGTCGTGAAATAGCCGAGCTCTGCGGCGGCGATCGCGCTGTACACGCTCTTCCAGAAATCCTCCCGAGGTGCGATGACATGATCGGCCGCGAAGGAGCCGATAATAGCGCCGGGGTGCTCGCGTTCCGCGAGCGCCGCGGCCCAGGCGATCGCGGGCATGGAATTCTTGCCACTCGGCTCGGCGAGGACCTGAGCGCGCTCACCTACCTGATCGGCAACCGCCTCGCGGTGCGCTCGGCCCGTCACGATCATCGGTGTTGCAGAAGAAAGCGGTGCAAGTCGCTCGAGCGTGTCGAGCAGCAGACTTTGTCCGCTGCCCGCGAGGTCGAGGAGGAACTTCGGGTGATTCTTGCGCGAAAGCGGCCACAACCGAGTACCTGAGCCGCCCGCGGGAATCACGGGGATGAAGGGTGACGAGCTGGTCATAACCTAAGGCTAACGGAGCCCGAGCTGGGGTGCGGGCACCACGCCACCTTGTGCTCACCCGTGACTGCGGGAGCGGACGAGTGTTATTCGTAGGTGACGAGAAGAGGAGCGTGGTCGCTCCAGCGCGTGTCGTAGCTCGCAGCCCTGTCCACGCGCGCGCTGACGGCGCGCTCAGCAAGGTCCTTTGAGGCGAGGTTGTAGTCGATCCTCCAGCCAGAGTCATTGTCGAAGGCTTTGCCACGCTGCGACCACCACGTGTAGGGGCCCGGCACTTCGCCCGCAAGTGCACGGTGGACATCCACCCACTCGCCGTCCTCGAGCAATCGGTCGATATAGGCACGTTCCTCGGGGAGGAACCCCGCATTCTTGAGGTTGCCCTTCCAGTTCTTAATGTCGAGGTTCGTGTGCGCGATGTTGAGGTCGCCAGTGAGAAGCACATGGCGTCCGCTCACGCGAAGCTCCTCGAGGCGTGCCCACGCTCCCTCGAGCATCTCGTATTTGTCCGTCATCGTTTGGGGTTTGTCGAGGTTCCCCGAGTGCATGTACATCGAGATCACGGTGAGGTCCTTGCCGTCGCCGAGGGGGTCGACAACGTCGAGCTCGAGCCAGCGCCCAGTGTGAGCATCCGCATCGAGGCCGGGTAGCAAGCGTCGGACCTCTCCTACATTCGCTCCTTCAAATCCTTCGCGCACCGCGATCGCTACACCCGCGCGGCCCTTGAGCACCGAAGCGTGCGCCGCCGAGCGCCACCCCTCCCCCACGAGATTCGGCACAAGTTCCTCGGGTGCGCGAACCTCCTGGAACGTCACGACATCTGCCCCGCACGTCGCAAGCCACTCCCCCATGCCCTTACGCGCCGCGGCCCGCATGCCGTTGACATTGACGCTCGCTACCGTGATCCCCACTTTTGCTCCTTTACCCATCCGATTTAAACGGCGCGGGCTCGCCCACGAAGGACGAGCCCGCCGTCGATCACCCCACGATCGTTCTACACAATGGACGTGCGGGGCAACTCGCGTGCTAGCGGTGTGCCTTTTCGGCTTCCCACGCGCGCTCGGCCGACTCGACAACGTTCTGCATGAGCAGGGCTCGAGTCATCGGGCCGACGCCACCCGGGTTCGGGCTGATCCACGCAACCTTGTCCTTTGCGGCCGGTTCCACGTCGCCCTTGATCTTTTGCTTACCCGTTTCAGGATCCGGCTCACGCGTCACGCCAACATCGAGAACGACCGAATCTTCGCGAAGATCCGCAGCCTTAACGAGATGAGGAACACCCGCGGCGGCGATCACGATATCGGCCTGCTTCAAGAGCTCAGGAAGGTTTGTGGTGCCCGTATGCGTAAGGGTGACGGTCGCGTTGTGCTCACGGCGCGTGAGAAGAGACGCGATTGGGCGGCCAACGGTCACACCGCGCCCCACGACGACAACGTGCTTGCCATTGAAATCGATTCCGTGGCGCTTCGCGAGCTCGATCGCGGCGCGCGGCGTGCACGGAAGCGGCGTGGTGATCGGCTTGTTCACGTTGAGCACAAGCCGACCAAGGTTCACGGGGTGAAGACCATCGGCGTCCTTCTGCGGATCGATATATTCAAGAACAGCGTCGGTGTCGATGTGCTTCGGAAGCGGAAGCTGAACGATGTATCCGGTGCACGCCGGGTCAGCGTTGAGCTCGTCGAGAACCTTGAAAAGCTCCTCCTGGGTCGTTTCCTCGGGAAGGTCCTTGCGAATCGAGTTAATGCCGATGGCCTCCGAGTCTCGGTGCTTACCCGCGACGTAAATTTCCGAGGCCGGATCCGCGCCAACGAGCACGGTCGCGAGGCCGGGGCGTACCGCACCTTCCTCGACGATCTTCTCCACGCGCGCGCGGAGCTCTTCCTTGATGGTCCTCGCTGTAGCTTTGCCGTCGAGAATTTGTGCAGTCATAGCGTCATTACTCCTTGCGTTGTGGCTTCTCAGTACTGGGTGAGATCGGCGTACAGGGGCATGTTCTCGGCGAGCGTGCGTACGCGGCCGCGAAGCTGCTCGATATCGCCCTTGCCGGTAAGCGCGGTCGCGATGATATCGGCAACCTCGGTGAACTCGCTCGCGCCGAAACCGCGCGTCGCGAGCGCAGGAGTGCCGATGCGCAGCCCCGAGGTCACGCGCGGCGGGCGCGGGTCGTTCGGGACCGCGTTGCGGTTCACGGTGATGCCAATCTCGTGGAGGAGATCCTCGGCCTGCTGACCGTCGATCGAGGATTTACGCAGGTCTACGAGGACGAGGTGCACGTCCGTGCCGCCTGAGAGGAGCTCGATTCCGGCCTCCTTTGCGTCGGCCTGGCCGAGGCGCTCGGCGAGAATTTGCGCGCCCTCGAGCGTGCGCTCCTGGCGCTCCTTGAACTCCTCGGTCGCGGCGAGCTTGAGCGCGACGGCCTTCGCGGCGATCACGTGCATGAGCGGGCCACCCTGCTGGCCGGGGAATACAGCGGAGTCGACTTTCTTCGCATAATCCTGCTTCGCGAGGAGGAGGCCCGAACGCGGGCCCGCGAGGGTCTTGTGGACGGTTGTCGAGACGACGTCCGCAAACGGCACGGGGCTGGGGTGAAGACCCGCCGCGACGAGGCCGGAGAAGTGCGCCATGTCGACCCAGAGATTCGCTCCGACCTCATCGGCGATCGAACGGAATGCCTCGAACTCAAGCTGGCGGGGGTACGCCGACCAGCCGGCGACGATGACATTCGGACGTGCGTCGAGCGCTTGCTCGCGCACGCGGTCCATGTCGATACGGCCGGTTTCCGGATCCACCTCATACGCAGCGATGTTGTAGAGCTTGCCGGAGAAGTTGATCTTCATGCCGTGCGTGAGGTGCCCGCCGTGCGCGAGGGAGAGGCCCATGAGCGTGTCTCCCGCGTTCGCGAGCGCGTGCATGACGGCGGCATTAGCCGAAGCCCCGGAGTGGGGCTGCACGTTCGCATGGTCGGCTCCAAACAGCGCCTTCGCGCGCTCGATCGCGAGATTCTCCGCGACGTCCACGAACTCGCAGCCACCGTAGTAACGTCTTCCGGGGTAGCCCTCGGCATATTTGTTGGTGAGAACTGAGCCCTGCGCCTGCAGGACCGCGCGAGGCACGAAGTTCTCGCTCGCGATCATCTCGAGAGTGGACTGCTGTCGGTGAAGCTCCTGGTCGAGAACTTTGGCAATCTCCGGGTCGACCGCGGCGATCGATTCACCATGCGTATTCATGTGCGCTCCTTTGCGAATCAAGACTTATGTCCTGATCGAGTGTAGGCATGTCGTGAGCGAGCTAACAGCCGTAGCCGAGTAAGCGCCAGCCTCCCGCCTACGCGCCTATCCGAACATTCAGACGGACGGGCTCTGGCTCGAGCCACACACCAAACATCTCGTGCACCCTCGAGCGCACATATTCGGCAAGCCCTGCGATGTCTTCGCTTGTCGCAGCGCCGCGGTTGGTGAGGGCTAGCGAGTGCTTGGTCGAAAGTGAGGCGCCGCTTCGCTCGGGAGTAAGCGTGAAACCGCGCTCGAGGCCCGAATGGCTTATGAGCCATGCCGCACTCGTTTTGATGCCGCCTTCGGCCTCGTATCGAGGGGCCTCCTCCGGCAGTTTCGCCGCGTTCTCTCGCGTAAGAATCGGGTTCGTGAAAAAGCTACCCGCGCTCCAGGTATCGTGATCGCTCGGGTCGAGCACCATTCCCTTTCGTGCGCGGATTTCCAGAACGGCTTCTCGCACCTCGCGCATCGGTGCGCGCTCCCCCGGCTGGATGCCCAGTCGCTCGGCAAGCTGCGCGTATTTCACGGGCGCCGAAAGGGATCCCAGCTGATGCTGGAACGTCACCGACAGCACGACGTAGCGCCCGGTCGCTCCGCCTTTCGGCATGCGCGTGCGTTTGAAGAGTGAGTCGCGGTAGGCGAACTGGCAGTCAGCAGCGAAGAACGTGCGCACCTCTTTCTCACACCGGTCCCACGTGCGCACGCGGGTAATCACCGAGGAGACCTCCTGCCCGTACGCACCAACGTTTTGGATGGGGGTTGCGCCGACCGTTCCCGGAATTCCCGAAAGCGCCTCGATACCGATCATCTCTCGATCAACCGCGTATGCAACGGCGGCGTCCCACGAGGTTCCAGCAAAGTACTCGACGGTGGCACCGCCGCACGCGGGCGCGAGCGGGGTGCGATCCCCCACCTGCGCTTCGCCGGTCGTTGACGCCTCGCACGACGCTTCTATCCAGGTCGGTGAGTCCTCGCCGATCACGCGAACAACTGTGCCCTCGAAAGGAGCGCTTGAGGCAACGAGATTCGATCCGCCGCCCACGACGAGAAGATCTTCGCCCTTCTCATCGGCGGTACGTACTGCGGAGGTCAGTTCCTCTTCGCTGCGGGCCTCAACGTAGTTCTTAGTCTCTCCGCCGATACGCAGGGTCGTGAGGTCGGAGAGCTTCACGCGAGCCTCACCACCGCGCGGCACTTCGTGAGAACCTTCTGCCCGCCTACGCTTGCCGTGATGTCAATTCGAGCGGTGCCGTCCTCGGTTTTGAGGAGTCCGACGGTTGCCTCGATATCCACGTCGACTCCGTCGAGCGCGGGTACTTCGATCGGGCGAGTAAAGCGAGTTTCGTACGACACGAGGCGCCCGGGATCACCGAGCCAGTCGAGCACGGGAGAAATGACGGCGCCCATCGTAAGCATGCCGTGTGCGATGACCGAGGGAAGGCCCACTTCAGCCGCGAAGGCGTCGTTGTAGTGGATGGGATTGAAGTCGCCTGAGGCACCCGCGTACCTCACGAGGGTGTCACGCGTGAAGGTGCGGGTCTCGCGAGCAATGACGTCTCCCTTGGTCAGGGAGCCGAGCGTGGGAACGGTGGGAGTGGTCATGGTGTTTAGCCTTCCTCTCCGCGAACGACGAGTGAGGAGCGGACGCTCGCGACCTGCGCCTTCGTGCCGTCGGTGAAATCCACACAAGTTGTCACCATTGCATGCGGGCCCACCTGCTTGACGGCCTCGACTGTGAGGGTGGGCGTGAGCTCGTCTCCCGCAACGATTGCGCGTTCAAGCGTGAACGATTCTTCGGAGTGCACCACGCGGGAGAAGTCGATCCCGGCTTCGGGGTCGTTGATGTAGCGGGCTTCTTCGGCTTGAGCGAGTGTCACGAGAAACGTGGGCGGGGCGACGATTGCGCTATAGCCCGCCTCGCGCGCGGCTTCCTCGTTCGTCGTGACGGCATGAGCGTTACCCGTGGCTGCGGCGAACTCTCGAATTTTCGTTTCCGAAACTCGCACACTGGGCCCACTTTCGTAGACGCGGCCCGCGAAGTCGGGATTGGGCGATGCCATTAATTCCTACCCTTCGATTGATCGCGCGGCCAGATTGTGGCCTGCATGGATTTTCATCGTATCCGGTCGAGTACCGCTGCCCGAGGTGCCGCGCTGCTCACAGGACACGCAATGCAAAAAGCCACCCTCGCTGGCGGCTGCTCAGAGAAGAATTCCGAGGAGCGCACCCGGGGTGGCTTCTTGATGAGTATGTGCGTGTGGATCAGCGGGTTTCGCGGTGAACCGTGCTGCTGGCGCACGTCGAGCAGTACTTCTTGAGCTCGAGGCGGTCAGGGGTGTTGCGACGGTTCTTCTTGGTGATGTAGTTGCGGTTCTTACAATCTACGCACGCCAAGGTGATCTTAGGACGCACGTCAGAGCTTTTCGCTGCCATGACTCGCCTCTTTCCGTTTCGCGCGCATCTTGCATACGCGGGTCCTGTCGCCTGCGGCATGCAGGCACGTCAACACGCCAGGGAAACCTGGAGTGGTACCGAGGGCGGGGATCGAACCCGCGACCTCACGATTATGAGTCGTGCGCTCTGACCGTCTGAGCTACCCCGGCTTGATCGGAACTGCGGCCCGACACCGTTCTCTTGGTGCCGGGCCGCCATCCAATCAGAGCCCTGAAAGGGAATCGAACCCTTGACCTTCTCCTTACCATGGAGATGCTCTGCCTACTGAGCTATCAGGGCAACGCGTGAAAACTTACCGTGTTTTGCGTACCTAGGCAATCTCGGAAAGTCCTCGGTGCGGCGAATCACAGCCACGAGGGTGGGCGCAATCTGCGTGGCAGGTGAGGGATTCGAACCCCCGAAGGCTGAGCCGTCTGATTTACAGTCAGATCCCTTTGGCCGCTAGGGTAACCTGCCTTGCTCGCCGGAACGACTCCCGATGAGGAGCAGTATCGCGAAGCGAACCCGATCAATACTAGCGATCCTTCGCCTTTTAGTCCATGCAGAACGGCTGATGGCACCCGTGTTCCCTCTCACAAGAGCCGTGTGTCGATTTCTCGTCTCCCACGACTACGCAAGCACGCGGTCACCGGGAGAGTGAGTACGCCTT
>NZ_JALXOZ010000005.1 GCF_025147465.1 Dermabacter sp. p3-SID358 | reverse complement strand
CGGCACCGGAATGCGCCGCGGGAAGTGGGACTGGGATTCGGGAGGGGAACCGTCGGAATTGAACTTCTTCTCGCGTGGCGGGCGGAGCTTGCGTGCCGAGCCCGCCCATGCTGTTACGAGGGCACCAAAATGGGGGCTTGGCTCTCACCAAACCCCCATAAGGTCTATGGAATTCGAGGGAGGGGACTAGTCGGCTTCGGGGCCCGTCACAATCGAATCATCCACGATGCCCTGCTTGCGGCGGCGCGCAAGGCGCTCCTTCTGCGGGACCACGGTGTACTTCGGATCGCGAGCAGACTGGAAGCCCGCATCGAGAATGCCGAAGCGCGTGAACGCACTCGCCGCGGCGAGGCACGCACCCGACGCAAACGCAATCGCGCGATGCTTCTTCGCGAACAAGCCCGTCACGGCGCCTGCGATAAGAAGCTTCTCCGCGATATGCATCTTCTTGCCGCCATCACCGATCTCGAGCGGCTCGGCTTCAAGCGGGTGCATTTCCTTCTTCATCGCACGCAGCGAAAGCATGTCGCCCGCAACACCCGCAAGCGCGAGACGCTGAACCGGGCCGATCTCGTCGAGCGGAGTCGAGAGCATCGCGGTGCCCGACGCGGCGAGGCTCGCTGAAGACGCGAACAGGAACGGAAGCGAGAACTTTCCGCCGTTCCACGCGGGAAGCGCGGAATCGCCGAGCAGCACCGCGGTGTACACGGCGAGAGGGGCGCCCGTCGCAGCCTGGCCAACCGCGGCTGGCTTCTCCATCGCACGCGCGAGCTTACGCAGCGGCCCGAGGGGAAGCTTCTCCCCCGTCATCCGGTCGAACTCGTTCGCAAACGTCACACCGGCGTTCACACCATACGCGGAGATGATCCACGTGCCGAGGTTCATGGGGCTCGTGGGCTTGAACGTGCGCAGCATGTTGAGGAAGCGCTCCGGGCGGCCGAGGTCCGCAATGAGGCTGACCGTGCCGATGCCGAGTGCCGCCATCGAGCCGACACGTGCGTTGCGGCGCAGCGTCTCGCGGCCCGTCGCCCCGGCGGCAAGCGCGATGAGACCCGAAGATCCGGCAACACCACCGAGGAACAGATACACGCCAATCGGGTACTCCCACGGCGGCGCCTTCACGATCTGGCGACCGTAATAGCTCGTGAACTGGACGTCCTCGACCATCGACACTTCGCCCATGCGGTTCTGGCCGCGTTTACGGGCACCGTCATATTTGGTCGCCTCGGGCCGACGCTTGCGACGCATCGGCTGCGGCGGGCGGTAGCTATCGAACTCGTTCTGGCTCATTTCCTCTTGCCTCCCACAAACATGAGAGCGGTCGTCGCGATCATGGCACCCGCCGCAAGGGCCGCACGACCATACATCTTCGGCAGGTCAAGCGTGCCCACGCGCGGGTCCGGCGGAAGACCGTAGACCTCGGGTTCATCGAGAAGAAGGAACACCGAGCCAAGACCACCGACACCGTCGTTCGGATTCGCGCCATAGAGGCGGGCTTCAGTCATGCCCTCCTCGTGAAGCTTCTTCACGCGCTCCTTGGCCTTTGCGACCATCTCGTCGCGATCACCGAACTTGATTGAGGTCGTCGGGCAGGTCTGCGCACACGCGGGCTGCTGGCCGTCCTTGAGTCGGTCATAGCAAAGCGTGCACTTGTTTGCCGTGCCCTTGTTCGGGATGTCCTGTTCGAGGTGCGGGCGATCGTCGCGATCAGTCTTCGGGGAGACCGTGCCATCATCACGGCGCTCGATCACGCCGAACGGACACGTGTACACGCACGTGCCACAACCATTGCAGACGTCTGCCTGCACAACGACGGTGCCAAATTCCGTGCGGAATAGCGCGCCCGTGGGGCATGCATCGAGGCAGCCCGCGCGCGTGCAGTGCTTGCAAACATCCGACGCCATGAGCCAGCGGAATTCTTCCGTGTGCTTCGGCTGCTGTTCGCTCGGCGGTTTTTGACCGATCTTCGGCATGCCGAGGTTCACGAGTTGGCGACCCGACTCGCGGGCCTGCTCGATGCGCTTTTCGGACTGCTCGATAAAGGCCACGTGACGCCACGTGTTCGCACCGAGCGAACCCGTGTTGTCGAACGAGGAGCCGAGCAGCTCGAAGTTGCCGTCTTGGGGATTACGGTTCCATTCCTTACACGCGACCTCGCAGGCCTTGCAGCCAATGCAGATCGACGTGTCGGTGAAGAACCCCTTGCGGTCGTGCGTGTGCTCCCACCCCGAAACGGAGATGGGGTCAGCGGTCGTGTTGAGAAGACTCATCACACACCTCCATTCTCATCGTGGGACGCTTGCGAGTTGTCATTGGCCATGCTCGTGCGGCCGGTCTCACCGTCTTGGCCGTTGGACCCGGTTTCCGTGTCCTCGTCGACCTTGTCGGCGCGGCGCTGAGCTTCCTTCGAGCCGGGCTTCGAAGCGGCGATCCCCGTGAAGCCCGAGCTGTTCGAGCCGCGGGTCGTCTCTTCGGCGACCTTCGCATCCTGCTCGGGGCTCGTCTCTTCGATGCCCGCGTCTTTCGCGGGAACCGTGACGCGCTGCATGCCCGTGTCGAGGGTGATGCCTGCCTCGCGCTGATACTTCTCCACGAGGTCGACGAGTTCGGGCCCGCGGGGCCTGCGGCCCGGAACCATCGCCACCGAGGAGTACTTCGAATCCTGGATGCCGGTGTTCGGGTCCATCGTGATGCCCAGAAGATCGTTGGCGCCGTCGCCGGTGATCACCGCATCCTCGCCAATACCCCAGTGGTACGGGAGGCCGATCTGATGCACGGTGTGACCGTTGACGTTGAGCGGCTTGAAGCGCTTCGTGACGAGCACGCGCGCTTCGATCGCGCCACGCGGCGAAATGAGCGTTGCCCACTCACCGTTCTTCACGCCCACTTCCTCGGCGAGCTCCGGCGAGACCTCCGCGAACATCTCCGGCTGGAGCTCCGCGAGGTACGGGAGCCAGCGGCTCATGCCGCCCGCCGTGTGGTGCTCGGTGAGGCGGTAGGTCGTGAACACGTACGGGTAGACGTCTTGCAGCGGTTCGCCGAAGCCGGGAGCGGTGAGGTTCTCTTCGCGAGGCATCACCACGCGAGTCGGCTGGTTCTGCTGCGGGTACATGATGTTTGGCAGCTTCGATTCCACGGGCTCATAGTGAGTCGGGATCGGGCCATCGATCATGCCCTTCGGTGCGAACAGCCAGCCCTTACCGTCGGGCTGCATGATGAACGCGTCATCGCCGGCGAGCGCCGCGGGGCCACCCACGGTTGCATCGGGGCGTGCCTTCGGGTTGAGGCCCACGGGGAAGTCGGGAACGTCGTGGCCGACCCACTTCTCCTGGTCTTCGTCCCACCAGATCCACGCCTTCTCGGGGCTCCAAGGCTTACCCTCGGGATCCGCGGAGGCGCGGTTGTAGAGGATCTTGCGGTTTGCCGGCCATACCCAGCCCCATTCCCTCTCGGTGTAGGGGCGGCCATCGGCAGGCTCACGCACGGCGGCGTGGTTGATGCCATCGGCATACACACCCGTATAGATCCAGCAGCCACCGGCGGTGGAGCCGTCGGCTTTCATGTCAACGAACTTCGCGAGAGGCTTGCCCTTGTTTTCGCCCTCGGTGTAGTACCCGTTGATCTCGCGGATCACGGCTTCGGCATCAACCTCGCCGTGCTCATCGAGCGGGTAGTCCCAGGTCATGTCAAGGATGGGCCTGTCTCGAGGATCGTCTGAATCCTTGAGCGCTTCGCGGATGCGATTGCCGAGATCGAAGAAGAACTGCAGTTCGCTTTCGGCATCGCCCGGCGGGGTGACCGCCTGGTGGCGCCACTGGACCATGCGCTGGGTCTGCGTGAACGACCCGGCCTTCTCGGTGTGGTTCGCGGCGGGCATGAAGAACACCTCGGTGTCGATGTCTTCGGTGCTCAGCTCGCCCGTCTCGATCTCGGGACCGTTCTTCCAGAATGTGGCGGTCTCGATCATGTTGAAGTCGCGAACTACGAGCCACTTGAGGTGGCTCAGGGCCTTGCGGTGCAAACGACCATTGGAGCTGCCAACCGCGGGGTTCTGGCCGAGCACGAAGTAGCCATCCACCTTGTCCTGGAGCATAAGCTGCAGGGTCTGGTAGGTACCGTGCGCGCCCGTGAGTCGCGGAAGGTAGTCGAAGTGGAAGTTGTTTTCCTTGGTTGCGGACTCACCCCACCACGCCTTGAGGAGGCTTGCGGTGAACTCTTCCGACTTCGCCCAGAAGCCCTTTTGCTTCTTCGTGCCGACCGAATCAAGGTAGGTCTCCCACGTGTCCGTTACGCCTGCCTTCGGCATCGGAAGGTAGCCGGGAAGGATATGGAAGAGGGCCGGGATGTCGGTCGAGCCCTGAATATTGGCGTGTCCGCGAAGCGCGAGAATACCCGAGCCTGGACGGCCCACGTTACCCATGAGCAACTGGAGAATCGAGGCCGTGCGAATGAACTGCGCGCCACCCGTGTGCTGGGTCCAACCCACCGCGTAGCAGAACGCGGTCGTCTTGTCGCGGCCCGAGTTCTTCACGATCGAGTCGGCGATGTAGGCGAAGTCTTCTTGGCTCACGCCGCAGACCTTCTCCACAACCTCGGGGGTGTAGCGCTTGAAGTGGCGCTTGAGGATCTGGAACACGGTACGCGGGTGCTGCAGGGTTTCATCGCGAACGGGGAGGTTCTTCTCCTCGTCCATCTCGTATTGCCAGCTCGACGGGTCGTACGCACCAGTTTCCGGATCGAAGCCCGAGAAGAAACCGTCGAGATCCTCGGGATCCTGATAATCCTCACTGATGAGGGTCGAAGCGTTCGTGTAGTGCTTCACGTACTCCTCGAAGAACAGGTTGTTCTCAAGAACGTGATTAATGAGAGCACCGAGCAGAACGATGTCGCCACCCGCGCGAGTGGAAACGTACTTGTCCGCGAGGGCCGAGGTGCGCGAGAAGCGTGGATCCACGTGAATCACGCGCGCTCCACGAAGCTTTGCTTCAATAACCCACTGGAAAGCGACCGGGTGACACTCGGCCATGTTGGAGCCTTGGATGATGATGCAGTCCGCATTCGCGAGGTCCTGCACCGGCTGCGTGGCTCCGCCGCGCCCAAACGAGGATCCCAAACTGGGAACCGTGGCGCTGTGTCATATGCGGGCTTGATTCTCGATCTGAATAGCACCCGTGGCGGTAAACAGCTTCTTGATGAGGTAGTTTTCCTCGTTATCGATGGTCGCGCCACCGAGCGAGGCGATACCGAGCGTGCGGCGCACGGGGCGGCCGTGCTCGTCGGTATCCTGCCAGTGCTTCTTGCGAGCCTCGAGGTAGCGCTCGGTGATCATCGACATCGCGGTCTCGCGATCGAGCTTGACCCACTCTTTCGACTTGGGAGCGCGATAGAGGATGTCGGTCACTCGGCCAGGTGCGTTGACGAGCTGCTCGCTCGCCGATCCCTTCGGGCACAGGCGGCCACGCGAGACTGGCGAATTTGGATCGCCTTCGATCTGAATGACTTTATTGTCTTTGACGTAAATGCGCTGGCCACAGCCAACAGCACAGTAGGGGCACACGCTCTCGACGACCTTGTCGGCGGTGGTAGTGCGCGCCTTGAGGTCTTGATACGTGGGCGACTGGGAGGTGGGGCCGAGCCCCAACACATCGCGAGACTTGGCCTGCCTCAGCACAGGCCAATTAAGAGGATTTAGTGATGCCATGGCACAACCTTACCAGGGTGCGCAGTAAAAGAAACCCTGGTCACAGCCCACTTTTCGAAACTTCATCGTTGCAAAAACCGGCAGGTGTCGGACCCCGGCAGCCACCCGGCCGCCCGGACACGCCCGGCTCGCTCGCCCCTCCGCTCTCCCCACTCCCCCGCGCACTCCCGCACTCGAGTGCGAAGATGGAAGAGACCCGCGCACGAAGCGGACCCTCAACCCAAGGAGACTTCGAGAATGACCTCCGAAAATCTCACGCGCGCCGAGGCGCAAGAGCGCTCCTCGTTCCTCGAGACCACGCACTACGACGTGCGACTCGACCTCACGCAAGGCCCCAAGACCTTCCTCACCGAATCCACCATTTACGTGAACTCGACCGAGGAACGTGAAACCTTCGTGGACCTCATCGCCCCCGAGGTCCTCGAGATCACCCTCAACGGGGAGACTCTCGACAACCCCGCGGAGCGCTTCGACGGCGCTCGCGTCCAACTGCCGGCCCTCAAGGTCGGCGAAAACATCATCACCATCCGCGCGAACGGCGCCTACATGAACACGGGCGAAGGCCTGCACCGCATGGTCGACCCCGTCGACGACGAGGTGTACCTCTACACCCAGTTCGAGGTATCCGACGCACGCCGCATGTACGCGAACTTCGAGCAACCCGACCTCAAGGCCACGTTCGCCTTCACGATCACGGCCCCCGCCCACTGGCGAGTCATCTCGATCGCCCCGACTCCGCAGCCCGTCCCGGCCGGGGAGGATTCCGACGGTCAGCCGATCGCCACGTGGACCTTCGAAAAGACGCCGAAGATTTCGACCTACCTCACGGCGCTTATCGCCGGTAAATACGAGGGCTACGAGGGCACGATCAAGTCCCGCAGCGGCCGCGAAATTCCGGCTGGCGTGTACGCGCGCGCTTCGCTCGCCGAGTACCTCGACGGCGAAAACATTCTGAAAGTCACCCAACAGGGCTTTGACTTCTACGAAGAGAAGTTCGACTGCGACTACCAGTTCCCCACCTACGACCAGATCTTCGTACCCGAATACAACATGGGCGCGATGGAGCACCCGGGCGCCGTGACCTTCGTCGAGCGCTACGTGTTCCGCAGCGCGGTCTCGGACGCGATCCGCGAGCGCCGCGACCTCACGATCCTCCACGAGCTCGCGCACATGTGGTTCGGCGATCTCGTGACGATGAAGTGGTGGGACGATCTGTGGCTCAACGAGTCGTTCGCCGAATACGCCTCAACTCTCTCCTCGGCGGAGGCCACTCGCTGGACGAATGCGTGGACGACTTTCGCGGGATCAGAGAAGGCATGGGCCTACAACCAGGATCAGCTCCCCTCGACGCACCCGATCGTCGCCGACATGGTTGATTTCGATGCGGTCGAGACGAACTTCGATGGCATCACCTACGCGAAGGGCGCCTCGGTTCTGCGCCAGCTCGTCGCCTACGTGGGCGAGGACTCGTTCTTTGAGGGCCTGCGCGCCTACTTCAAGAAGTACGCCTGGCAGAACACGGAGCTGACCGATCTTCTCGACGAACTCGAAGCAACGAGTGGCCGCGACCTTCGCTCGTGGAGCAAGCTGTGGCTCGAGACCGCAGGCGTCAATACTCTCCGCCCGGAGATCGAGCGCGACGCGGACGGCACCATCACGTCGTTCGCGGTTCTGCAGTCGGCAGCTCAGGATTACCCGACGATCCGCCCGCACCGCCTCAAGATTGGCGGCTACAGCCTCGAGGGCGGCACCGTGAAGCGTACGGTGAGCGTTGAAACCGATATCGACGGTGAGCGCACCGAGATCGCCGAGCTCGCGGGCACGAAGGCGGATTTGTGGCTCATCAACGACGAGGACCTCACCTACGCGAAGGTCCGCCTCGACGATGACTCACTCGCCTTTGCTCTCGAACACCTCCGCGATATTGACGACGAGCTCGCGCGCACGCTCGTGTGGAGCGCGACATGGGACATGACGCGCGACGCGGAGCTCCCGAGCCGCCGTTACCTCGAGCTTCTGCTCAAGAACATCGACCGCGAGAAGGACTCTTCGGTTCTGCGCACGCTACTCGGGCGCCTCGACGCCGTGGGCACGCGGTACGCGGCACCGGCGGATCGCGAGGAGCGCGAGAAGAAGGTCGCCTCGGCACTGTGGGAGCTCACGCAAGGGGCCGACGGAGGCAGCGATCAGCAGCTCCAGTTCCTCGAGACGTACCTGCAGTTCGCCGGCAAGGCCGATCTCGACACCGTGAAGGGCCTCTTCGACGGCTCGGTCACGCTCAAGGACCGCGAGATCGACACCGACCTCAAGTGGCAGATCACCATCGCCCTCGCCGCTCTCGGCGCTATCGACGAAGCCGGAATCGACGAGGTGCTCGCGAGCGACGACACGCAAAATGGCCGCAAGAGCGCCCTCACGGCGAAGGCCGCGATCCCGACCGCCGAGGCGAAGGCAGATGCGTGGAAGAGGACCGTCGAGGAAGACACTCTCGCGAACGAGCACCTCTCCTCGGCTGTGATCGGCTTCAACCGCGCGAGCGAAGAACTCCGCGCGCCGTACATCGAGCCGTACTTCGAGATGATCGAAAAGGCATGGGCCTCGCGTTCGAGTGAGATCGCGAACCGCCTCATCCAGGGGTATTTCCCGAGCCAGTACCCGAGCGAAGAGATCGTCCGGAAGGCCGATGAATGGCTCGCTTCGCACGAAGACGCGATCTACGGCATGCGTCGTCCCGTCCTCGAAGGCCGCGATTCGGTGGCCCGCGCGGTGCGCGTGCAAAACGCCGATAAGTAGTCCGTTTACGGGGCTGCGCTGAGGGCGCGGCAACCGTCGGACATTCTGGGCGGCCTCACTGAACGGTGGGGCCGCCTTCTTCATGTGCATTCAAGGTTTCCCGCCTACGGTTGTGGCATGAGTCTTTTGGCAGATACGACGACCCAAGAAGCGCTTTCGCTTATGGATCGCATGGGTGAGTGGCTGCTCTCGAACGGAATCACGATTCTCGTGATTATCCTCGTCGCCATCATCGTGCGGTTCGTGGCGGGAGTGCTCATCAATCGAGTCTTCACGACCATGTACCAATCGGGCTCACGCATCTCTCGCATGACCAACGTGGTGGTGAAGAAGAATCCCGATGCGGGGATGGCCGCCGCGAATGAGGAACGGCGCAAGCAACGCGCGGATACGCTTTCGACCGCGTCGAAAAACGTCGCGGGTGTCGTCATCTGGTCGATCGCCTTCGTCATGATTCTCTCGCAAGTGGGCGTCAATATTGCGCCGATCATCGCCTCTCTCGGTGTTGCCGGACTCGCCGCCGGTATCGGCGCGCAGACGCTCATCAAGGACGTTCTCGCGGGCGTCATCATGTTGTTCGAGGATCTCGTGGCCGTCGGCGATTACGTCGACCTTGATTTCGCGGAAGGCACCGTCGAAAACGTTAACCTACGAGTGACCCAAGTGAGGGGGCTCAACGGCGTGCTGTGGACCGTTCGCAATGGCGAGATCATCACGCTCGGAAACTATTCGAGGGGGCTCGGCACCGCGTTTGTCGTGCTCGATATCGATTCGGCGGCGAATGATGAAAAGGTCACGGAGGCGATCCACGACGTATTTGACGCTCTCAAGGCCGATCAGAAGTGGGTGAAGCTCATTGTGGGCTCGCCCGAGGCGAGCGGCATTCTTTCGGTGGACGGCGCACGCTATCAGCGTCGAATCACGGCCGATACGCTTCCCGGCAAGCAGTGGGACGTTGAGCGTGAGATCCGCAAGCGCCTGCGTGTGGAGTTCGATCAGCGCGGCATCGAGTTTGCGCTGCCTCGCTTCCAGGAGTCGGCTTAACGCCCCTAGGCGCGCCTAAAGGCCAACGGTGCGTCCTTGATGCTCGCGAGGGCCGTGCGCAACTTTTCGGGCACGCGCACGGCCGTTCCGTTTGCCGCGTCAACAATCACAATCACTGTGCGTGCCTTCGCGTAGGGGCGAGTAGGCTCATCGGCCGTGAGAATCTCGTAATCGAGATCGAGGGAAGCGCCGCCGAGCTTCGAGACCCACGTGCGCACGATCACGCCATCGCGGCGGTAGCCAAGCTGGCGTGTGTACTCGATCGTGTGTGCCGCGACGAGCGTGTTAAAGGGCCCTCCAGGAGAGAGCTCCGGTAGAGCGGTGGGATAGGCGGGCGCTCCATTCGCGAGTTCGGTTTCCGACGGTTGCCAAAACGCCCGCGTGCGGGCTTCTTCGAGGAGCCGCAAGTACGCCGTGTTGTTGACGTGCCCGTACCCGTCGAGGTCACTCCACCTGACGGGTACGGGGATGTCGAGGTATGTCACGGACAGCCGGTCTCTACGAGGCCCTGTGATCGAACGTCCCATGAACACCGACGCTTTGAATCATGCTCGTGGTGGGCGCGGGTTCGCGGTGGCGGAAGGCAAGCGCAACGATGATCGCGCCCGCGAGCGTCAAGATGAGCGCGACCCACCACGAAAAGCCCGCCAACACGAGGGCTGGGAGCGTCGCGACGGTCGCGATGTCCACGAAGCCGATCGGGATGTAGGCAATGCCGTAGTAGTCGAGGGTCTTCGACTTCATGTCGGGATCGACGATGCGAAGGAGCGCCATGCCCATGCCCGCGGTGCCGGTGTTCCAGCCCCACGTGAAGATTCCCTGCTCGACCTTGTGGTCGGCGAAAAGTTTCTTGGAGACGAACACGTAGTAGGCGAGAACGAAAAGGATGCCGATCACGAGGAGAATGGCGAGCGGCTGCCAGTAGGAGGCGACGACCTTCGGGTCGATCGAAGCGACACCGAACGCGACGAGGAGGTCGGTCGACATGCCGCTTCCGCGCTCGAAGATTTTCCCTTCGAACACGTTCTCGGCTTTGAACGCCTTGAGGATGAACAGCACGACGTAGCCGAGGAGGAACGCGACGCTGAACGTGGGGACCGAGAGCCACTCGACCTGGCCGTTGACCCACGAGGTGAACATGTAGGCGAACGCCGCGATCATGAAGAGCAGGCCGAGGTGATAGGTGATCGGGTCAAGGCTCGTCGAGGAGACCGGGGAAACACCGATCGATTCTCGCTTGTCCTCGTCAATGATGCCGGTGCGAAGGTCTTGCGGGAGGTCGCTGAAGTCCTTGAGGTAGGCGGTGTTACCGCGCATCGATTCGACCTTAATGATCGCGATACCGCCCACGACCGAGACGATGATGCCGATGGTCGCGGAGGTCATGGCGAGTGAGCCGGACTCAGGCCACGCGCTTCCAAAGCCGTCAGCGATCGCCGCGGCCACACCGTGCCCGCCCATGAATCCGGCTGCGAGAAGCAGGCCGAAGCCGTCGGGCAGGTCTTTGAAGATGAGGGAGAGAATTCCGAGGGAAACGATCAACCCGAAACCCCACTGAAGGAGCGAGATTGCTTGGGAAACCGACCACATCGTGCGCACGGCTCGGAAGACGTTGCCGAGCCCCGCGATCTTCGAGGTGAATGGGAGCGCCGCGAAGACGACCGCGATGAGGATTGACGAGTAGACCGGAATTGAACTACTGAACGGAATGATGTTCAGGACGTTGGGGCCAAAAACAAGGCCGAGGAGGCCGGCAATGAGGCCGGCAGGCAAAAAGAGAGACTGGATGGGCTTGACCCACGCGCGCAGAAGCACGCCGATGAGGATCAAGAGGCCCATCCAGCCGAGGTCGGTAAAGACATCCCACGCGCTCATGGTTCACATCCTTTGACTCGTCTCGGGGATACAAGGAAACGAGTCACGGTACCACGGGCGAAGGCACCTGAGTCACGTTCAGGTAACGGGAAGCACCAAGTGGGACTTAGTCCGCGAGTTCACCCATCAGGCCCCAGCCATCACCGTCAATCTCCCTGGAGATGATTTCGGGGGTTTCGGTGAGAAGGGGGCGCATCGTCTCGAGCCCGGGCTGGAAGTGCGCGGAGTTGACGTGCTTCTCGCCGGCTTCGGCATCGCGGTACATCTCCACGAGGAGGAACTCGTTCTCGCGCTCTGTGCTGCGGTACCACTCGAAGAAGAGGCAGCCTTCTTCCCCGCGGCACGCGTTCGTGTATTCCGAAAGCTTGTCGAGGAAGGTTGCGGTTTCTTCGGGCTTGACCTGGTATTTCACGTTGATGAAGATCATGCCTCTACCGTAACGCTCGAACCTGCATGTGCACTTGCCGCGATTTCAGCAGGTGCGCGCGCCTTCATTGAGACCGCCGAGGATGTTCTCGACGACGTCCTTCGCAGCGGGCTCAATGCTCGCGACTATGCCGGCTTCGTCATCGCCGAGCTGTTCGAGGGTCGCAAATTGGGAGTCGAGGAGCGAGGCGGGCATGTACTCGTGGTGGCGGTGGGCGATGCGGCGCGCGATGAGATCGCGGTCTCCGGCGAGGTGGACGAACTGGAGGTCGGGAGCGTAGGAGCGGAGTTGATCGCGATAGCGGCGCTTGAGTGCCGAACAGACGATCGCGCACGTCACCCCCCTCTCGCGCTCATCCGCGATCGTCTGGCCGATGGCATCGAGCCACGGCGCACGATCCTCGTCCGTGAGCGGCGTGCCAGATGCCATTTTTTCCTTATTCGCGGCCGGGTGCAGGTCGTCCCCGTCAATGAACGAAAGGCCCAACCGTTCGGCGAGGGCTTTTCCGACGGTGGACTTCCCCGTTCCCTGCACGCCCATGATGATGAGCGGGGTTTGGCTCACGACAGGTCTCCTTTTGACAGTGCGGCGGCGAAAGTCTTCTTCCCACTCTAGAGGATCGACCGCGACGCTCACCTCTAGAATTGAGGGAACGAAAGGAGCATCATGCCATCCTCGAGCAACCACCACCTCACCCTCGCGATCGCCGTCGACCTTCCCGAAGAAGAATGCGCCTTCATCCACGAGCGCGAGCCCCGCGTCAAGGTCGTGCCCACGGGGCATCTCGCACGGCCTCGTCGTTACAACTCCGACTGGGTGGGCGATCCCGACTTCACGCGCTCCGAAAGCGAGGAGCGTCGATACCGCGAGATCCTCGAGAGTGCTGATGCCGTGATGGGAGTGCCCGACGATAGTCCCGAGACCCTCGCCGCTCTCGTGCGAGCCAATCCGAAGCTTCGCTGGGTCCACACGATGGCCGCGGGCGGAGGCGCGCAGGTCAAGGCCGCAAAGCTGAGCGCGGATGAGCTCGCGCGCGTAACGTTCACGACGTCAGCGGGCGTGCACGGTGGCACTCTTGCCGAGTTTGCGATCTTTGGCCTGCTTGCGGGCGCGCAGGATCTGCGCCGCCTTGAACGCAATCAACGTGCGCATGCGTGGCCAACGATTCGCGTACATCCGCGCCACCTGGATGAGATGAGGGTGCTCGTGCTCGGCCTCGGCGGCATCGGCAAAGCCGTGGCCTCGAGACTCAAAGCCTTCAACGCCGAAGTCTGGGGAACTTCCCGTTCGGGCCGCGACGTCGACAACGTTGATCGCATCGTGCCTCTCTCGCAGCTGCATGGCGCACTTGGCAAGGTCGACGCCGTCGTCGTGACACTCCCAGGAACTGACGAGACGCGCCACATGCTCAACCGCGACGCTTTTGCCGCGATGAAGAAAGGCACGATCCTTGCGAATGTTGGTCGCGGAAGCGTGATCGACGAAGAATCGCTCCTCGACGCTCTCGATAATGGCACGGTCGATTTCGCGGCGCTCGACGTGGTGGAGCGCGAGCCGCTACCGGATGAAAGCCCCCTGTGGGATCACGAGAGGGTTCTCATCAGCCCCCACTCCGCGGCCCTGAGCTCACAAGAAGGAAGGCGCATCGCCGCGCTCGTCGCCCGCAACGCAACGGCTCTCCTCGACGACGAGCCCCTCGCGAATGTCGTGGATACGCTCAATTTCTATTAGGAGGTCGTTCATGCGTTCTTCGTTAAGATGGGCGCATGTCGATTCCTGAGCCAGAAGCCGTAACCCGCAGCCTCCTCAACCTCTTTGAGATTCGGGAGGTCCAGGGCCCCGAAAGAACGTTCGAGGGCGCTTCTCTCCCCCAGCCCGGCGGGCACGTGTTTGGCGGGCAGATGATGGCGCAAGCGCTCATCGCCATGGCGCGCACCGTGCCGGAGGGCCGCCGCGTCCACTCGACGTACGCGACGTTCCTCGAGCCGGCCCGCGCGAACGAGCCGCTGCACTTCACGGTGCGCACCCTGCGCGACGGTGGCTCGTTCTCGAGCCGTGCCGTAGATGTCACACAGCGCGGAAACCTCGTGCTCATCGTGAATGGCTCGTTCCAGGAACGCCAAGAAGGTGTGCACCATGCGGACCAGGTGGCGTCGGAATCCTCCCCCGATTCCCTTCCGAGCACGCGCGACGAGTTGGGCCAGGTCAACCACCCACTCGCGCAGTTCATGGCGCACCAGCGCCCCGTGGATATCCGCAGCGCTACCGGCTCGCTATACTTCACGCCCGACCCTGAAAAGCGCGCAGAGCAGGCCGTGTGGATGCGCGCGCTCACGCCCACCGGGACCAGCGACGCCCTTACCCACGAAGCGTTCCTCACCTACGCGAGTGATTACACGCCCTTCGAGCCAACGATCCGCCGCCAGGGCCTCACGTGGCTCACGCCGGGTTTGCGCGTTGCGACCCTCAACCATTCAATGTGGTTCCACTCGGAGGTCAACGTCGACGAGTGGCTGCTGTACGTGCAGCGCTCCCCCGCGGCGACCGGCGGGCGTTCGCTCAGCGTCGGCCAGATCTACACGCGCGAAGGGAAGCTCGTGGCGACCGTGAATCAGGAGGGGATGTTCCGCATCCGCACGGAGGTGAAGGACAGTGACCACCCCGCCCTTTGACCCGAACGCACGCGTTGAAAAGGTCGCGACCGGCGCCTCGTGGGCGGAAGGACCGCTGTGGTACCCGCACGAGAAGGTCGTGCGCTTTAGCGACATCCCGAACAACCGCATCATCCAACTCGATCCCGCGACTGGCGACACGATCGTGTGGAAGAGCAATGTCAATTACACAAACGGGCGCGCCCACCATCCCGACCTGGGCGTCGTGGAATGCAATCACGGCACGCGCTCGGTCGACAAGGCACCGCTTGTGCCCTTCATGGACGCGGAAATGCTCATCGACTTTTTTGAAGGTGGGCGTCTGAACTCGCCAAATGACGTCGCCGTGCATCCGATCGAGCACACGATCTGGTTCACCGACCCGCCTTACGGAATCCTGAGCGAGGGCCAAGGCCAGCCAGGCGAAATGGAGTATGGGCGCTCATACGTGTTCAAGCTCGACCACCACGGCGACCTCGCCGCTGTCGTCACGGAGCTCAGCCGCCCGAACGGCATTGCCTTCAGCCGCGACGGCAAGCGCCTCTATGTCACGAACACCGCCGAAAATCCCGACAAGCCTGAGGAAAACGCGCCCGAATCGGTCACTGACGCCGAGGGCCGCCACCACATTTGGGTGTTCGACCTTGATACCGACAACAACGTCAAAAAAGGTAGCGGCCGCCCGTTCGCGTGCCCCGCTCTCGGGGTTCCCGATGGCATCGCCGTGGACGAGGAGGATCGCGTGTGGTCTTCTGGCGGGGATGGCGTGAGTGTTTTCGGGTCCGACGGTTCCCTGATCGCCCATGCGCCCGTTCCCGAAGTCGTGTCTAATCTCTGCTTCGGTGGCGAAGACGGGCAAGATCTGTTTATGACGGCGACAACGAGCCTCTATCGGCTGCGCACGAACACGCGCGAGCCGTGGAGCTTCGCCTAGATAACGACAGCTCTCGACGCAAGTACAAGGGAGGCAGCGCCACTGCGCTGCCTCCCTTCCCACGTAGAACTCGCCTACGGCGAATCGACGCCTCAGGCCATCGCGGCATTGCCCTCTTCTTGCGCCTTCTTCACGCCTTCTTCAGCGGAGAGATTGCCCGCGAAGATCTCCTGGAAGACGGGCATTACGGCATTAAGGCCGGCGAGAGACTTTGCGCCGGTATCCGCGGGGCCGGGGTTCTTCGCCGCTTCAATGAACTGCTCGACGTCGACGCCCTGCTCTTTCCAGAAGTCCACGAAGGACTGCTGCGCATCCACGTGGCCGGGGAACGAAATTCCCTGCTCGCCCAGGGGCAGCTGCCCCTCCTTCGAGCCGAGCCATTCGAGAAGCTTCACAACCGACTCCTGGTCCTCACGCTTCGCATTACCCGCGGCAACCACGCCGTGCACGAGCGACTTCGCACCCTTCGGGCCCGCCACCATGGGGGCTATAGCCCACTCGAAGGCGCCGTCGACCGAATCGTGGATCGTCTTGAGGCTAAACGGGCCGCTCTGGAAGAGGCCGAGCTTGCCCTGGATAAACAGGTCACGCGCGAAATCGCCGTTCGTATTGGTGTCAGCGGCCGAAGGCGCAACCTTGAGTTCGTTGACGAGCGCAGCGAGGTAGGAGAACACCTGGACACCCTGCTCTGAATCGAACGCGTACATATCGTTGGCATCCTGCCACTCGGCACCGTTCGAGCTCAGGAAGGGGCCAATGATGGACTGGCGATCGCACGCCGCATTGAAACCGAACACGCCATCCTTCGTGAGCGCGGTTGCGGCATCGCGAAGGGCATCCGAGCCGGCGGTGGGATCGAAGGCGAGAGTCGTGGGGTCCACGCCAGCGGCGTCGGTGAGGTTCTTGTTGTAGAAGAGGGCGATCGAGTCCCAGACCTGCGGAACACCCCACAGCGAGCCATCGCGGGTATACAGGTCAACGACAGCCTTCTCCCAGTCCTTCACGGACCCGCCGAACTTCTCCGAAATATCGACGAGCGCTCCGGCCTGCTGGAACTGTGTGAAGCTCGCGGAGTTCAGCCAGAACACATCGGGGGCGCTATCCGAAGCGCCGTCAGAGAGATCGAGAGGCAACTTCGTCCAGTAGTCATCCCACGGAACAACCTCGACCTCGACCTTGATCCCCGATTCCTCGGTGAACTTCTTGAGCGACTCCTCGTATGCCGCCTTCGCCGTGCTATCCCAAATGCGGAACTTAAGCGCCCCGGCGTCGGAACCCGAGCCCTTCTTCGCGGACGAGCCCGAATCTGACGGCGAGCACGCGGCGAGTGCCGCGGCCGCGGAGGCTACGAGTCCACCGGAGAGAACTGTGCGACGTGAAACCATGTGATGGCCTTTCTTCAACGGTCGTGCGGGCACCCTCGTGCCCTGCACATTGTTAACGCAAGAGCATACCGGATATTTATGGATGCCATAAGCGATGTTTATCGCAGTTCGGTTCCACCGATCGACTGCGCCACCTGCTTCTGGAACACGAGATACAGAAGGATGAGCGGAATCATCGCGAGCGTCGTTGCCGCCATGACCATCGTCCAATTGTTGTTGTACTGGGTACTGAGCGCCGAGGTCGCAACCGTAAGAGTCCGCCACGTGTCCCCCGTCGTGATAATGAGCGGCCACATGAAGGAGTTCCAGTGGGTCACCACGGTGATCACGATGAGCGTCACGATGATCGGACGGTTGAGGGGCACCACGAGGCTGCGAATCATCCGCAGATGCCCCGCGCCATCAACGCGCATCGCATCAAGCAGCTCCTGAGGGACGCTCCGGAAATTTTCACGGAGCAAGAACACGGCGTAGGGGCTGCCAAACACGAACGGCAACACGAGCGCCCAGAATGTATTGCGCAGCTCCATCTGCTGGAAGGCGAGGAACAGAGGCACGACAACCACGACCTGCGGAACAAGCAAGGTCGCAATAAACGCCCAGAACAACACGTCACGACCGGGAAATTGCAGATACGCAAACGCGTAGGCCGCGAGAATGGAAAAAACGATCTGCCCCACAAGGATCACCGCGACCATTTGCGCGGTCACGGCAAACGGGGTCACAAAGCTATGGGGACCCGTGAAAAGCGCCGAAAAGTTCTCGATCGTCGCGGGGTCCGGGAGATGAACGGGGCCCTGGCGGAGGAAGTCACCGGGGGCACGCAGCGCCGTCATGATCGACAGCGAAAACGGCGCGAGTGTAAGCACGGCAGCAACAATGAGGATCGTGTACGCCACGATCGCCGAAAGCACCGACTTTTTCTTCATAGACACCGCCCTCAGGACATGTCGTAGGTGATGCGGCTCGAGAAGAACCGCTGCTGAATAAACGAGAGCGCCGCGAGAATGACGAAGAGGATCACGGCAACGGCTCCAGCCCGCCCAAGCCGACCCGCACCAAACGCCTCGTTGTAGATGAGCGAAGCAATGACCTGGGTGCTATTGCCGGGCCCTCCCCCAGTCAACGAATACACGGTGTCGAACACCTGGAAGCTCGCGACCATCTGCGTGAGCGCCACGAAGAACGTCGTGGGATTCAAAAGTGGCAACGTGATCGCGAAAAACCTCCGAATCCTGCCCGCACCGTCAAGCTCAGCGGCTTCGTAAATCGACGGCGGGATCTTCTGGAGCCCGGCCTGGTAGAACAGCGCGTTATATCCGACGGCCTGCCACACCGCAACGAATGCCACGGCAGGAAGGGCGAGCGTGTGCGAACTCAACCATTCGATTCGAGTTCCAAGCAGCGCATTCAGGGCGCCATAGGTGGGCTGGTAAATCCACTTCCATACAACACCGATCGCAACCGGCGCGCACACCCACGGGATCACGACGATCACCCGGAACAGGGTTGACCCGGGGAACATCTTATTGAGCTGGATCGCGAGAAGTAGCCCGAGCGCGATCCCGAGAGGCACGCTCATGAGGGTGAAAAGGAGCGTGACAAACAAGGAGTTCCACAGGGCGTCACCCGTAAACAGGATCTCGTAGTTTTTGAGACCGATGAAGTCGTGCGAGCCAACAATCTCCCAGTTCGTCAGGGAAAGGCCGAAGGCCACAACGACCGGCAAGAGAATGAAGGCAAACACGCCTATCGCCGCGGGCAACACGAAAAGCCACGAAAGAATCGGGTGGCGAAGCCGCATCATCCGATCGACTCCTTCCACCCGATACTCTCTGACACCTTGAGGTCGATACTTATGCCCGACCTAACGACAAGCTATGCCAGCGTACACCCCATTCACTGTGCGACGCGCACTAGGCCAAGCTCAGCGGTGTGAGCAAGAACGCGATGCGACGGCACGACACGCACGGTGTAGCCCACAGACCCGAGCGTTTCGAGCGGGTGCTCGGCCGCATAGCGGCCGTCGACGCCCTGGGTCATGGGCGTCGCAGCAGCGTCGACAAGGTCATCGCCCTCATCCACCGAACCGACGATGAGTTGTACCTCGATGTCCTCAGCACGAATCGAACCAAGATCAACACTCGCGCTCACCGCGAGCACATCGCCCTCAACCGAGTCCTCGACGTCGTGGATACTCACGCCTCCCCAGCCCTGCGCGAGGCGCTGCTTGTATTCGGCGAACTCGTGCGAGAGGCCGGGCTCGCTCGCGAACTGCGCAACAGCCTTCGAGGCCGGCGCATAAAGCTCGTTGACGTAGTCGCGCACCATGCGGGTCGCGGTCACCTTCGGCGCGATCTCCACGAGGGAGTTGCGCACCATCTGGAGCCAGTTCGCGGGCACGCCGTTTTCATCTCGGTCGTAGAACAGCGGCACGATTCGGTTTTCGAGAATGTTGTAGAGGCTCTCCGCTTCGAGGCGGTCACGCTCGCCGCGGTCCTCGATATCGACGGTGCTGATCGTCCAGCCCGCGGCGTCGGTCGCCATTTCGTCCCACCAACCGTCGGAGGTCGAGAACGTCAGCCCACCGTTGAGCGCAACCTTCATGCCCGAAGTGCCCGAGGCCTCTTCGGGGCGAATCGGGTTGTTGAGCCACACATCCGAGCCGGAAACAAGATACTGAGCCATGCGAATGTCGTAATCCGCGAGGAACACGATGCGGTGGCGCACGCCGTGATCGTCCGCAAATTGCACGAGACGCTGCATGAACTCCTTGCCAGGGTAGTCCGCCGGGTGCGCCTTACCTGCCACGACGATCTGCACGGGACGCTCCTCGTTGAGGAGAATCGCGCGGAGGCGCTCAGGCTGGCTCAGCATGAGCGTGAGGCGCTTGTAGGTCGAGACGCGACGCGCAAAACCGATCGTGAGCACGTTCGGGTCGAGGACCGAATCCACCCAGCCGAGCTCTCCCGGGTGGGCACCGCGGCGAATCCACGAGCGGCGTACATCCTCGCGTGCGCGTTCCACGAGGTTCGTGCGGAGGGTGTTTCGCACCTCGAGCAGCGACTCATCACTCAGCGTACCGAGCGGAGACCAGTCGCTCAGCGCAGACAGGTCGATATCGCCGAACACGCTCTTATAGAGCGCATCCATGGGGCGCGAGATCCACGTGCGCCGGTGAACGCCGTTCGTGATCGATGTAATCGGCACCTCGCCCTCGTCGAAGCCCGGGTAGAGATCCTTGAACATTCGGCGGCTCGTCTCACCGTGGAGCTTGGCCACGCCGTTCGAGCGTTGCGAAAGACGAAAGCCCATGTGTGCCATGTTGAAGACGTTGCCGCCATCTTCAACGCCGAGCGCGAGGGCAGCCTCGACCGGAAGGTTCGGTACGAGGCGCGAGATCCCGTTGCCGTCAGCATCGAGGAAGTGGCGCAGCTGGCCAGCATCAAAGCGGTCGATACCGGCGGGCACGGGCGTGTGCGTCGTGAAAACAGAACCCGCGCGAGTCTGCGTGAGGGCGGCGTCAAAGCTCATTCCCTTGCCCATTAGCTGCCCGATGCGTTCGAGGCCGAGGAATCCCGCGTGACCCTCATTGAGGTGGAACACATCGCGCTCGCGGCGCCCCTCGAGCTCCACGAAGCGTTCAACCGCGCGTACGCCACCGATGCCGAGCACAATTTCCTGCTCGATGCGGTGAAAGTGGTCGCCACCGTAGAGGCGGTCGGTGATCTGGCGCGCGCCCTCGTCGTTGCCCTCGACATTCGTGTCGAGAAGAAGCAGCGAGATGCGGCCCACCTGGGCCTTCCACAGGGCGATCGTGACGATGCGCTCTCCGGGGAACGTGACATTCACGCACACCTGGTCGCCTTCGGCATCCGTCACGGGGGTGACGGCAAGTTCCTCGGTGACATTGTGCTTGTAGTTTTCCTGCTGCCAGCCCTCTCGGTTGAGCGACTGTGAGAAGTAGCCCCACTGGTAAAGCAAACCGATGCCGATAAGGTCAACGCCGAGATCGGATGCCGACTTGAGGTGGTCGCCCGCGAGGATGCCTAGGCCACCCGAATAGATCGGGAGGGTCGGCGAAATTCCAAACTCCATGGAGAAGTACGCGATCGCGGGAGAGCCCGGCGCATCCTTTTGGAACCAGCGCTCGGAGGTCATGTAGTTTTCGAGCTCCGCAAGGCGCGCGTCAAGAGCGGCGCGGAACTCGACATCCGCAGCGACCTCGCTGTAGCGGCGCGCGGGAACCATCCCGAGCTGCACAACGGGATTGCGGTTGCTCTCCTCAAATGCTTGCGGGTCGAGCGCTTCGAAAAGATCTCGGGTCTCGGGGTTCCAGGTCCACCGAAGGTTGTAGGCAAGGGTGCGAAGCCCCTCGAGCTCAGCGGGGAGTTCGGACGTGACGGACAGGGTACGTAGTGCCTTCATACCCCTTAAGGTAGCCGAGCCCACCGCTCACCATGCGCCTTCCGCATGAAATGTTCGTGCGGAGTTCGCTTAAGGTTCGCGGCGGGCTCGGGCTCTTTCGCAGGTTAGTCCCTCGTGAGGCGGCGGTGCGTCACGCGATGCGGGCGAGCTGCATCTTCACCAAGACGCTCAACCTTGTTCTTCTCGTACGACTCAAAGTTGCCCTCGAACCAGTACCAGTTCGCGGGATTCTCCTCGGTGCCCTCATAGGCGAGGATGTGGGTGGCAACGCGGTCGAGGAACCAGCGATCGTGGGAGACCACAACGGCACAGCCGGGGAAGTTGAGGAGTGCGTTCTCGAGCGAACTCAGGGTTTGCACATCGAGATCGTTCGTCGGCTCGTCGAGGAGCAGGAGGTTGCCGCCCTGCTTGAGTGTGAGCGCGAGGTTCAAACGGTTGCGCTCGCCACCCGAAAGCACACCGGCCTTCTTTTGCTGATCCGGGCCCTTGAAGCCGAACTGCGACACGTAGGCACGCGAGGGAATTTCAACCTTGCCCACTTCAATAAAGTCGAGGCCATCGCTCACGACCTCCCAGAGGTTTTTCTCCGGGTCAATGTTCTCGCGGTTCTGGTCAACGTAGCTGATCTTGACGGTCTCGCCGACCTTAAGCTCACCTTCGTCGAGGGGCTCAAGGCCCACGAGAGTCTTGAACAGCGTGGTTTTACCGACGCCGTTGGGGCCGATCACACCGACGATGCCGTTCGGCGGGAGCGAGAAGCTCAGGCCGTCGATGAGCGTGCGATCACCGAAACCCTTCTTGAGGTTTTTCGCGTCGATCACGACGTTGCCGAGACGCGGACCCGGCGGGATCGTGATCTCTTCGAAGTCAAGCTTGCGCATCGACTCGGCTTCCTTCGCCATCTCCTCGTAGCGAGCAAGACGCGCCTTCGACTTCGCCTGGCGACCCTTCGCGCTCGAGCGCACCCATTCAAGTTCTTCCTTGAGGCGCTTTTGGAGTTTCTGATCCTTCTTGCCCTGGACCTCGAGGCGCTCCTGCTTCTTCTGAAGGTAGGTCGAGTAGTTGCCCTCGTACGGGTAGAGGTGGCCGCGGTCAACCTCGGCGATCCACTCGGCAACGTGGTCGAGGAAGTAGCGATCGTGGGTAATCGCGATGACGGCACCCTCGTAGCTCTGGAGATGCTTCTCGAGCCACAGCACCGATTCGGCATCGAGGTGGTTCGTGGGCTCGTCAAGGAGGAGAAGATCGGGCTTCTGGAGGAGAAGCTTGCACAGCGCAACACGGCGACGTTCGCCACCGGAAAGGTGGGTCACGGGCTCATCACCGGGCGGGCAGCGCAGAGCATCCATTGCCTGCTCGAGCTGCGAGTCGAGATCCCAGCCGTTCGCGGCATCGATTTCGGTCTGGAGGGTGCCCATCTCGGCCATGAGCGCGTCGAAATCCGCATCGGGTTCACCCATGAGCTCGCCGATCTCGTTGAAACGCTGGACCTTCGCGTAGAGGTCGCCCATGCCTTCCTGGACGTTCTCGAGAACGGTCTTCTCTTCGTTGAGCGGCGGCTCCTGCAGGAGGATGCCCACGCTGTAGCCAGGGCTCAGGCGCGCCTCACCGTTGCTCGGCTCATCAAGGCCCGCCATGATCTTGAGAATCGTCGACTTGCCGGCGCCGTTCGGGCCGACCATACCGATCTTGGCGCCCGGGAAGAAGCTCATGGTGACGTCGTCAAGGATGACCTTGTCGCCCACCTGCTTGCGCGCCTTGTACATGGTGTAGATGAACTCTGCCAATGTCTCTCCATTTGATTCGTGGGTTGTCTCCCCGCTGCCATCGACTTCGAGCCTGAAGCGGCGGGCACAATGGTTTTAGTCTAGCTTCGGCACCTGCACCTCAACCGAGCGGGACCCCGCGCTCCGCGAGAACCTCTCGTGCGATTTCCCAGCCCGGCCGGGCATCCGGTTCCGACGCCACCGTGCGGTCATTGCGCGGCCAGTAGTGGGCATCGATCCCGAGCGCGTGGGCGGCATCGACGTTCGCCTGCAGATCATCGAAAAAGATCACGTTGCCGGGCCTTGCCACCCCGCCTGTCTCGTGAGCGATCGCATCGAGCAGGATTTCGAAGATCTCCCGCTCGGGTTTTTGCACTCTTTCTTCGGCGCTAATGATCGCGAATTCGAATGCCTCGAACCACTCTTGTTTTCGCAAATACTCGCCGAACGGAGCATTCGTGTTCGAGAGGATCGCGAGTCGAACCTCGTTGCGTGCGAGATCGTGAATGAGTTCGCGGCTGCCCTGGGCAATTTCGCCCCAGTAACGGTCGTCGAGATCGGCGAGGTCGGCGATCTCGTCTGCCGTCGGTTCACCTATTGCTCCGGCCTCGCACACCGCGCGCCAGTAGTCCTCGAGCGTGATCGCGCCCCCGTCGAGCTTTTTCCGCTCACCCCAGTAAACCTGGCGCACGGCCTCGTAGTCGCCTCCCACCTCGCGGTGGATCACGGGGACGGGATCGTGATGCGAGGCCAGCACACCGCCGAAATCGAACACCACAGTGAGCTGGCTGACCGGGTCCTGCACTCGACGCCTCGCACGTGCCATGCTTTCTCCTCTGTTCCGTAGTGTCGCAATCGGGTCAATCGCGTGCTCGCGGCCTAGCCGCAGGTTGGAAGGCCCTTAATCGAGCCCGTATCCGCGATCTGTTTCACGGCCTCGATCGCCTCATCGAGGCAGTCAACACGAACAACCTGGAGACCATCGGGGATATGCCCCGTGACATCCTCGCAGTTCAATCCGGGAGCGAGGAAGTACTCGGCACCGTCGGACTTTGCTCCCACCATTTTCTGGCGAATCCCACCGATCGGGCCCACCGTTCCCTGTTCATTTATCGTACCCGTGCCAGCGATCTTCTTGCCACCCGTGAGGTCGCCCGGGGTCATCTCGTCGTAAATCGCGAGGGCGAAGATCATTCCTGCGCTCGGGCCGCCAATCCCGTCGAGCGCGAAGTTGACCTTGACCGGGAACTCGAAGCCGCGCGCGAGCACAATCCCGAGGAGCGCCCGCTCCCCCTCGTAGCGGGGAGTGAGGGCGAACGACTTTTCCTTACCATCGCGCCGCACGGTGACCTTCACTTTTTCACCGCGCGGGGTGGATCCGATCGTCTCCCCCGCCTCCGCGACGTTTTCCACCTTTTGACCGTTGGCCTCAAGCAGAACGTCGCCGGGTTTCAGGTGGTTCGCGGCGCCACCATCGCTGCGCACACCCGCAACGATCGTCGTCGTCGAGTACGAAACGCCCTGTTTCGCAAGCGCCGCCGCGATCGCCTCCTGCTGCGAGCCGTTCATCTCGACAGTATTCATGAGCGAGTTGTCCTCGGCGTCGGTGTCGTCGGGGTAAAGCGCCTCGACGGGGACAATCGAGCGGTCTCGATCAAACCACGCCGCCATGACCCCCGCGAGCGGAATGTCGTAACCGGGTGAGCCCTGGACCGACACGGTCGTCATCCGTAGTTCCCCCTCGCTCGGAGCATCATCGCGGCTTTCGACGCTTATGATGTCCTTCCCGTCGTACTTTCCGAGCACGTTGAGCGAGGGCCCGGGAGATTCGACAACGTATGGCGCGGGGAGCACGGCCGCGACTACGGTGAGAACCGCGAGCGCGAGGGCCGAGAGAGTCACCGTCCACAGGCGACGCTTGTACAGGCGCGGATTCGTGACGCTCGGGGGCACAACCGTGAGTTTCTCGAGGGCATTTTTCACACGAGCATTGTTCCAAAGTTTCGCTCCTCATGCTTGGGAAAACCTTCGCGGGAAGCGAAACGCCTACCTCCGTGGCCCCGCGCTCGATACGCTTGGAGAATCCGTGACCGGCGGCTCCAACCGCCTCAATCGACAGGAGCGCGCATGAGCGACGAGTCCAACGAAGAGAACCTCCGCAAGTTTCTCGAGGAGATTTTCCAGGGGCAGATCCCCCCGGGCGCACTCGAGGGCCTCGATCTTTCCGAGCTTGCACAAAGCGCTGGACTTCCGAGCGACCCAGCGATGCTGCGCATGGCGGCGATTCAAATGCAGTCGCTCTTTGCCGCTGGAGGCGATGGTCCCGTGAATTGGAAGCTCGGTCATGACCTGGCGCGCCAGGTCGCCTCGGGAAATGTCACGATCCTGCCCACGGGGGCGCTCCCGCAGATCGGTGGTACCTCGATCGGCACAGCCGGCGACCCGAACGTGAGCGAGGCTGACGAGCATGCCCTACGCGAAGCCGGAAACGTCGCCGCGATGTGGCTTGCCGAGAAGACCGATTTCGCGGTCGTGAGCGACGCTGTCGAGTGCTGGAGCCGCGGCACGTGGGTCAACCGCACGCTACCGCGTTGGCAAAAGATCGTGGAACCCGTCGCGCAATACATGGCCGAAGCGATTGGTGACGCGTTCACGAAGCAGCTCGGAGAGCTCGGCGGGCTCGAACAGCTTGGCGGTTCCGGGCCGCTCGGCGCCATGGGCGGGGCCCTCGGCGACCCGAGCTCCATGATGAAGAAAATGGGCGGCACAATGTTCGGCCTCCAGTTCGGCCATGCAATCGGCTCGATCGCGCGCGAAGCGATCGGCGTCACCGATCTTTCGCTCCCCCTGTGGACGTTCTACGCGCCCGTGATCGTGCCCGCGAACCTCACCGACGTTCTCGAGGGCACCGATCTCGATGTCGATGCGGCGCGCATCTTTTTCACCGCGCGTGAGATCGCTCATCAGAGCCTCTTCAAGAGCGCGCCGTGGCTGCCCGAGCACCTCTTCACCGCGATCGAGGGCTATGCGCGAGGCATCACCCTCGACATGGGGGCGCTTGAGGAGAAAATCCGCGACTTCGACGTCAGCAATCCCGCGGCGATGAGCGCGACGAACCCCGAAGAAATATTCACGTTCACGCGCTCCGAGGATCAGGAGCGCGCTCTCACCGAACTGACCACAACCCTCGCACTCATTGAATCGTGGGTTGATCTCGTCGTCACCGAGGCTCTGCGCGAGAGGATCCCCCGCCTTGACGCGATGCGTGAACTCGTGCAGCGTCGACGCGCAACGGGCGGTAGCGCCTTGGACACCCTCACGAATCTCGTGGGCATCGAACTGCACCCGCGCTCGGTCAAGGAAGCGTATGCGTGGTGGGAGTCGGTGCTCGCCACCGAGGGCATGGAAGGCCGCGAGAAGGTGTGGGCCCACCCGGATCTTCTTCCGAGCCCCGAGGTGCTTAGCGGGCGCCCACAGGCACCTCAGGCGCCTGTGCCCACGGAGGATTCCGACGGTGACGGGCTTCCCGATCTTCCCGAGTTTGGCGCGATGAACTCTGCTTCGCCCGATTTCGATGAGGAACTTCGCAAGCTTCTCGACGGCGAGTTCGATGGCCCAAGCGAGGAACCCGGAGACACTCCCGACGACGAGGGGAAGCCGGGCGAGGATCAGTGAGTCTTCCCGGATCCTTCCTCGCGGAGCTCGAGGCATGTGCCCCCTCTCGCGAGAAACAGCGATTCGTTGCGCTCGCCGCCTCGTGCGATAACGCACACCTCAGGTCGAGCGGCCCCGTGCACTTCACCGCGAGCGGCATCGTTATCGACGCCTCAGGTCAGTTTGTCGCGCTCCACCACCACCGCAAGGTCGGCGCCTGGCTCCAATTCGGCGGACACATCGAAAAGGACGAAGAGAGCTTTGAGACCGCCGCGCGCCGAGAAGTCGCCGAGGAGTCAGGGCTGATCGACTTCGAGACCGTGGGCGCCGCCCCGTTCATTCTTCACGCGCATGCCCTCAACAGGAATTTCGCGGTGTGCAGCGAACACTGGGACGTGCAATATCTCATGCGCGCGGCCGTCACCCCCACCGGGCCCACGGATGCTCTGACCTTAAGCGAGGAGAGCCACGACGTGCGATGGTGGAGGCTCGAGGACCTCCCAAGAGGCGTCGTGCCAGACCTCATCCCCACGCTCGAAAAGCTCCGCACGTAAACCGGCCGCAAACTACGACGGCTGCGCGAACGAGTAGCCCTCGAGGAAGCCATTGGCGCGCTCAAGCTCGGGATAGGCAGCCTCGAGCCGGCGAAAGGCGTGCGAGTGGTTCGGCTCAAGCAGGTGAGCGAGTTCGTGCACAAGAACGGATTCGATCACGTACTCCGGCATGCCCTTCAGGACATGGGAGAGGCGAATCGATCGATCAGCGCTCGTGCATGAGCCCCAGCGCTTACCCTGATTCGTCACCCATCGCACGCTCGAGGGCCGCGGAACACTCGGCACATACTTTTCTCTCAGCACGAGGGCGAGTGCCATGAGGTCCTCGTCACTCGCGGCCGAGGGCTCGGCACGTTTTCCGTACTTTGCGTACATCTCTCGCGCCCATTTGCGTGTTTCGCGTGCCGACAGTCTCGCGGGGACGAGCAGCTCGAACACTCCACCCTTGCGACGTGCGGTGATGGTTTTTTGGCGACGGGTGGAGCGCACGACCTCGATGGGCTCGGGAATGCCATCGAGGTGGAGCTGTTCGCGTTCGGAGCGTCGGCGGGGCACGCAGCGAGTGTAGTGCCCACGAGCTTGACAAGCACACGAGGGTTGTGGATAAGGCGCATGAACCGGGGACGTAAGTCCTATTTGCGTCACACTCTTGAGGCCTGCAACACATGTTGCAAAAAATTAATATTCCCAATCGAAACTCGATAAAGCAGCTGGTCAAGGCATGGACGAGATCCCCGCATCGAATTATCCACACACACTTTCCACACAGGTTTTAGGGGTGTCCACAACAATGGACCAGTTATCCACAGTCACTCCCCGTCACCGCTTTGACCGAGGGCGCGCATCCCACTACATTCAATGAAGTAGCGATCCCCCGGGAAAACAAACGCTCGTGGGCGGGGAAGGCCCGCGTGCGTTAAGCGCCCCTGGGGGATCGCCCCTTTTTTGCACGCGCACCACCTCAAAAACCCTCCCCCACTACCACTAGTTGCGAACCATTCCCAAAAACGCCTCTGACGTGGGGTTTCTTCGTCTCACACTCGGAGTGTTGAGTTCTCAAGCACTCAAAAATGCCTATACAGTGGCGAGGAACAAAGAGTTCACCACAATCCCTAGGAGCAACCATGGCTGACGAAACCTACACGGGCGAGTTCTACTGCGTGAAGTGCCGCGCGAAGCACGAAGCAACCGGCACCATCCAGGTCAACGACAAGGGCCGCCGTGCGGCGAAGGCTGAGTGCCCCAAGTGCGGCACGAAGCTCAACCGCTTCCTCCCCAGCAAGTGAGTGCTCGCGGGTGCATGAGCTCCCGCTTCACATTCGCATGAAAGAACCGGCGCCACGGGTGGCGCCGGTTCTTCTTTGCCTCTCTAGCGTTCCTCAGAGATGATCGCGAGGACTTCCTCGCCGAACTGCATGAGCTTCGCTTGCCCTACGCCGGGAACCTGGTGAAGCTCCTCGGGAGTCGCTGGTGCCCGATCCGCGATCGCGAGGAGGGTCGAATCGGTGAACACCGCAAAGGCGGGACGCTTGAGCTCGCTCGCGCGCTCGCGCCGCCAGACACGCAGCTTCCCAAAGAGCTCGGCACTTTCCGCTCCCCCGCATCCCGCGTGGCGCCCGACCTTCTGCTCACCCGGTGAGGTGAGTGTCTCGCCGCAGCCCTTGCACGCCGTGAACACGCGAGCGCCGCGTCTCCCGGTCGTGCGCTTCGTGGCCGTCCGCTCAGCCGCGCCTTCATCACGGTGGTCGAAAGCCCCCGCAATAAACCGTGAGGCCTTCCTCGAAGCCTTCGCCCCCTCGCCGCGTGCCGCGGCCCACGTCACCGTGAGCACATCGCGCGCACGCGTCATCGCGACATAGAACAAGCGCCGCTCTTCCTCTATCTCCTTGTCCGTTTTTGCGTAAGAGATGGGGAACGTGCCTTCGCTTGCCCCCACCACGAACACTACCGGCCACTCAAGCCCCTTCGCGGCGTGCACGGTCGCGATGGTCACGGCCTCACTCACGGGGGCACTTTGCGCCTCGCGGCGCTCCTCGAGCTCGGCAACGACGTCCCTGAGGCTTGCACCCTCGCGCTCCGCTATCGAATCGGCGACCTGCACGAGTGCATTGAGGGATGCCCACCTCTCGAACACCGCGCCTCGCGCCTCGGGGGCCTTGTCGGTCCAACCGCGTGAGGAGAGCACATCGCGCACAACGCGCCCCACGTCTGGGTCATTGCCGCCGCCTGCACCGAGAGCAGCGCGAAGTGCGCTCATCGCCTCGTGAACTTCGCGCCGTTCGAAGAATTTCTGACCTCCGCGCACCTGATAGGCAACGCCTTCGCGGTCGAGGGCATCTTCAAAGCGTTCACTGTGGGCGTTGACGCGCAAGAGAATCGCGATTTCGCTCGCGCTTTTGCCACCGCGAATCAGCTCGGCAATCGACCTCGCGACCTCGCGCGCCTCGGCGGTTTCATCGGGATAGCCCACAACGAGGGGCCGGGTGGCGTCGGACCGCTGAGCCCGAAGTTCCACGTGCGATTCCCTGCCCTCCTTCGCCCTCGCGAGCACGGCGTTCGCGACCTGCACGATCTGCGGGCTCGAGCGGTAGTTGCGCTCGAGACAGATCACGCTCGCGCGCGGGAACTCTTTCGTGAAGTCGAGCAGGTAGCTCGAGTCGGCGCCCGCATAGGAATAAATCGTTTGCGCGGCATCGCCCACGACACACACGTCGCTCGCATTGCCGAGCCACGCGCGAAGCAGCCGGAATTGCAGGGGCGAAATGTCCTGGTATTCATCGACCGTGAAGTGGCGATACTGGGAGCGCACGGCGTGAGCCATCTGCGGATGCTCCTGGATCATCGAGGCGGTGAGCAGCAAAACGTCCGCGAAGTCGATGAGGTGCAGCTCGGTCTTGAGGTCCTCGTACTGGGTCATGATCCGCGCAAGGGTGCGAGGCTCGAATCCCGCAACCCCCGCGCGCGAAAGGCGCGCCGCCGCGAGCGGATACTCCTCGGGAAGGATCATCGACGATTTCGCCCATTCCAGCTCTGCGGAGATGTCGCGAAGCGCGGCAGGATCCACGCGCATGTGCAGGCGCCCCATGGCCTGGGCCAAGAGTGGGAGGGTCCGATCCACGAGATCGGGTGCGGGGCCTCCGACGGTGGACGGCCAAAAGTAGGTGAGCTGTCTGAGCGCCGCGGAGTGGAACGTGCGCGCCTGGACGGCCGGCACACCGAGGTCGCGAAGACGCGAGCGCATCTCGGCCGCAGCCTTGGTGGTGTAGGTGAGCGCAAGGACGTGGTTCGGCGCATACCCGCCGCTCGCGATCGCGTACGCGATGCGGTGAGTGATCGCGCGGGTCTTGCCGGTTCCTGCGCCCGCGAGGACGCACAGGGGCGCCCCGATCGATTGAGCGACCTGGCGCTGTTCGGGATCGAGCCCCTCGAGGATGCGGTCGGCGCCGCTCATCGATGCGGTGTTCACAAAAGCCTTCCCTTCCTCCAGGCCTCGATCATCGAGCGGGCGATAGAGGTGGGGGGAGGCAAGCGCAACTCTCCCTTCTCCAGGGCCTTCGCGAGTTCCTCGCGCGTGAACCACCGGGCACTCGCGAGCTCCTCGCGCTGAAGGGTGATGTCGGTGTCGGCATCCTCCGCAAGGCGTGAGGTGAAGGCGATCATGATCGAGCGCGGGAACGGCCACGGCTGGGAGCCAAAATATTCGAGGTCGCTTACAACGAGGCCTGTCTCTTCGTGAACCTCACGCTTGAGAGCATCTTCTAGATCCTCTCCGGGCTCCACAAAGCCTGCGAGCGCTGAGACCATTCCCCCTGTAAAGCGATGATTTTTCGCGAGGAGCACGCGGTCACGCGTATCGCGCACGAGGGTGATGACCGCGGGATCGGTGCGGGGGAAGTTCTCGTGCCCGCTCTCGCACGTCAGGGACCAGCCGTGGCGAGTTGCCTTGACAGAAGAACCGCAGCGCGCGCAAGCCCGCGCGTCGCGATGCCACGTGAGCATCCCCACCGCGCTGAGAGCTAAGCTTCGCTCGCGCTTGGTGAGCGCGGGCGCGATCTCGCGGAGGCTTCGCATGCGTATGTCGTTGTGAAGTTCGACGCGAGCACCACCCGTGACACCGGTGAAACTCTCCGCGTCAAGCGCCCAAACCTCACAGCCCTTCCAGGGGCCAAGGAACACTGTGCCCGTGCATTCAAGAGTCCTCAATTTCCACCCCCCATTTGCGCTTTCGTGAACGGCCACCTCGTCACCCTTCACCACGATCGCGCGCCGCTCGATTTTTGCCTCCGAAGGAGCGGGGATCCCTCGCGCATCGCCCGGGGCCGAAAAGTCGGACGTGAGGTACGTGTGAGGAAGAATCATGGGCGATTGCATGTGTCCCACAGTATCCAAAGAGCGCGCAATGGTTACGGTTAGGGGGTGAGACGAAATTCCTATGCACTGGCCGCCCTTGCCACGGCCGGGATTCCCGGTGTGATCCCCGTGGCCACTTCCGCGACGACACTCGAGGGCGAGGAGATCGACACCGCACTCGTACGCGATACCCAGGATCGCCTGTGGGTTGTGAGCGCACCCTCGACCCCCACAGCTGGTGCGCGTCTCGCGAAGGAAATCGGTGTTCTCGAGGCGCTTTCGCGCACCGAGCTTGCTCCCTATCTTCAGGCACCGCAGGGCTTTGCGTCGATTCCCGAGGGCGGCCGCGCAGCCATCGCACTCGCGCTAGAAGGAACTTCACTGCACCTCGATGAGGTCAGCCACGATCATGTGCTTGCCGCAAACCTCGGCCGTACGGTCGCGCTGATCCACAACACGCCGAAAGCCGCATGCCAGGCCTCGGGCGTCGAGGAATACACAGCGGAGGAGGTGCGCGCGAACTACCGCGCGAGCGTTGAACGCGCGCTCGCGGAGCACCCGATCCCTTCTGCGGTGGCACAGCGCTGGAGCCACCTCCTTGCCGACGACGCACTGTGGCAGTTCACGCCGCGCTTCACCCATGGTGCTCTCAACGAGGACACCACCCTCGCCGTGGGCGCAGAGATCTCTGGCTTTACGGGCTGGGAGAACGCACAGGTTGCCGACCCGGCTCGCGACCTCACATGGATGCTTCACGGCCTCGATCCCGAAGCTTTCGAGGCGTTCTTCACGGCGTATTGCGCGAACCTCGATGTGCGACCCGATGCACGCCTCGAGGAGCGCACACAGCTCGTAGGCGAGTTCGCCGTGCTCGAGTGGCTGCTTTCGGGCAGTGACACGGATGATCAATCGATCGTCGCGGAAGCCCTCGAGATGCTGCGTGAGGTTGACGATGACCTCGCGGAACTCGCACGCCGCGAGGCCGAGCACGAATTTGACGAGCTCGACTCACACGACCCCAAGGCCACGCCTGAGCTCTAAGCGCCCCTACCCAAGCTGCGAGAACATCTCCCCCAGACGTTCCTCGCTCGGGTGCTCCCTGATGTCGATCGTGCGCTCGGCGGCGACGTAGTGAAACTTCGTCTCGATTCTCTCGAGCGGCAGGCCCGTTTTCTGGTGCCATGCGAGGCGATACACGGTGAGCTGAAGCGCCTTGCGCGCGAGTTCCTCGCCCGAGGGCACGCGGCCGGTTTTCCAGTCCACGATCCATACGCCCTCGCCGCGGGGATTCGGGTAGACCGCATCGATCACGCCTGAAAGGAACACTCCGTCGAGCGCGAGTGAGACGGGCACTTCGAGCACGAGCGGGGTCATGCCCGCAAAAATCGAGCGATCGAACTTCGCCCTCAGGTCTCGCAAACTCTCGCGTGTGTCGTCGTCATCTCGATCAAGGACGAGGTCGTCCACATCGAGCAGGGCGCCATGGGCGTGCGTGTCTTCAACCCACGCGTGAAAGCGTGTGCCGAGACGCGCGCTCGTGGAGGGCTTGCGGGGCATGGGTCGCACGAGGTCACGCACGCGCTCCTCGACATTCCCACCCGAGAGCGTCACGAGATCAGAGGGGCTCAGGCGCGACGGCAGGTGCACGCTTCGAGATTCCTGCTCGGCGCGCAGATTCGCGATCACGTGCCGGGTGGCCTCGGTGAAAAGAGCGAGGTCGGGTTCCACGCGGGCTTTTGCAAGGCCGTCTGCCCCGCTCGCGCGGGCGATTCTGACGGCTGCCTTCGCCTCCTCGACGTCCTTTTCGCGCGCGTGTGCCTCGGCGGGCCACAGTGCGAGCCGGGGCGCGGATTCGAGCGGGTTCTCGGTGCCGATCTCACCTTCGAAACGCAAAACGTTTACACCGCCAAGGGCGCTGATGTCGTCGACGAAACGCGAGGCGCGGCGCGGCTTTGAGGCGCCCTCAACCCAGGCGGAATGGGTAAGAAGCGCGCTTTTCCTGGCGCGCGTGAGCGCGACGTACATGAGACGGCGCTCTTCACGGAGGCTCTCAGCGCCACTTTCGAGGCGGAACTCTTCAAGCTTCTCGTCGAGCTCCACCTGGGTGGCGGCTTCGGCCCAGCGCAGCTCGGCAAGGATTTCTTCGTCGCCGCGGAGCTCAACGGGGATGGTCGCGAGCGTAAGTTCATTGATCCATCCCGGCTCGCGCGGTGCGGGGTACTCCCCTGGATTCTCGGGCTTCACTGCGCTCTGGCGCGTGTAGGAGGGGAAGCTCCCTTCGGTGAGCGAGGCGATGGCGACGTGATCCCATTCGAGTCCTTTCGCCGCGTGCACGGTCGAGATGACGACGGCGTTCGGATCGCTTGCGCGTGTGGGGGCGGCCTCGAGCCCACGCTCCTCGGTTTCGGAAACGTCGAGGTGCGCGAGGAAGGCCGCAAGACTCGGGGCGCTCGCGGTGCGGGCATAGCTCGCCGCGTGCGCGCGCAGTCGCTCAATGTTCGCGAGCGCGTGTTCTTCATCGCGCTGCGGATCCGATTCGAGCGCGATATCGACACCGAGGGCACGCACCGCGACCGTCACAAGATCCGGAATATCAAGCCCCTGCGCAGCGCGAACCTCCCTCACGATGCGGGCAAGCTGGGCGAGCCTTTCACGTGCACGCTCACTCAGGCGCTGCCCCGAGGGACTCACGAAATCGCGAGGAGGTGGCGACGTCACGGCATCGACGAGGGTGAACGCCGCCGCCGGGTCGGTACGCGCCATGTTTCCGCCCTCGCTTCGCTCGAGCACACGGCGCCACGCGCCAAGTACAGCGATATCGGCGGGTGCGATGCGAAAACGAGGCCCCTCGAGAAGTTCCATGAGGGCATCGGAGCGCGAAGCGTCGCTCGCGACCTCGAGAAGCGCCCGAACATCGCTCACCTCGCGCTGCGCGAGCAAGGAATCGCCACCTGCCACGGTCACACTTAAGCCCGCGGATTCGAGGGCCGATTGCAGAACCGGGATCCGTGAGCGCGAACGCACGAGAACGGCGGCACTCGGGGGCGCTTCGTTGAGACCTTCGGTTTCGGATTCGTGGGCGGCGCGCAAGCTCGAGATCCACTCGGCTATTGCACGGGCCTCATCGAATTCGGTCGCGTGTGCGGCAACGGTGATCGCGCCGGGGCCCGCACCGGGACGCGGGGCAAGCGTCGGAACCGCTACCCCCGCCGTACTGCCCGAGAGCGGACTGCTGATCGCGTTCGCCCCCGCGAGCAGGGCCGCGTCATTGCGCCAGGACGTGCTGAGCGTGTACTGCCGCACAGGCTCCTCTTCGCTTCCCCAGCGCTCGACGAAAGCGGAGAGGGAGGCCGCCGAGGCTCCACGCCATCCGTAGATCGCCTGATTTGGGTCGCCCACGGCACACGTCGCGTGCCCCGCGCCGAAGAGAGTCGCAAGCAGCTGAAGCTGGGCGACGGAAGTGTCTTGAAACTCGTCGAGGAGCACGACCCGATGCTGCGCACGCGCATCCTCGCGCACCTGTGCACTCGCCTCGGCGATCGCCGCGGCGTGGCTCACCTGGTCGGAAAAGTCGATCGCACCACGCTCGCGTTTCTCGCGCGCAAACGCCTCGAGGAGCGGCACGAGGGCCCTGCGCTGCTCGAGTATGCGCCACAGGCGCCTGACGCTCGTGGGCGCAGTACGCTTTTTCCCACCCTCGCCCTGGAGCGGGAGGTTCATCGTCTCAATCTCGATCTCGCGCAGGTACTCGTCGAGGTCGCGCGCGGTGCGTAGGTGATCGCTGAGCGCACCCGAAAGTGAAAGCACGGCGCTCGCGACCGTGCCGCTCGAGTGCTCGAAGGGGAGCTCGCCCTGCCACGATTCGACGAGGTCGTAGGCAATCTGCCACGCGGCTGCGGGCGGAAGCACGGTGAAGTCCGGGTCGATGCCGATCCGAAGCGCGTGCTCGTGTACGAGATCGAGTGCAAATCCGTTATAGGTCGCGACTCGCGGCGATTGACCGCCAAGATGTACGGTGCTCGCCGCGAGCGTCGGCGGCGGCTCGATCCCCGCCGATTTCATCGCCGAGGCGAGGCTCGAGAGCCTTCGGTTGATTCGTTCGGCAAGCTCGTGCGCGGCCTTCTTCGTGAAGGTCAACCCGAGCACGTGGCGCGGTTCAACGAGACCGTTGGCGATGAGCCACACGACTCTCGCGGACATCGTCTCAGTTTTCCCGCTTCCCGCACCCGCGACGACGAGAGCCGGAGCAAGCGGCGATTCGATGACCGCGACCTGCTCGGGGGTCGGTTCGGGCTGGCCGAGAAGGTGCGCAACGTCGCGCGCACCAAAGCGCACTTTCGTCACATCTCCTCCCGGAAGAGCGGGCATGAACGCTTTACGGGACACACCGTGCAGTGGGGGTTGCGCACGAGGTGAACTCGCGCGGAGCGCAAGCGCGCATCGATATCCCGCACGAGGTTGTCGAACCACTCGGGCTCATCCCCCTCGCCTAGCGCAGGCTGGTGGCGCACCGCGCTCGACTTCGCGTCCGTGCCGAGGTAGACGAGGCTCGCCCCATTGACGCTCTCTTCGCTCTCCGTGTGCCGAAGCGCGTACTGGTAGGCGGCAAGTTGCGGGTCGCGCTCGGCATCCGTTTTCGACTTCGCGGTTTTCCCCGTCTTGTAGTCCACGACTCGAAGCCCGCCCGCCTCACGTTCGATGCGGTCGATCGACCCGCGAATCTCCACACTCTCGCCGAGCGCGACCGCGAAGCGCTTCTCGACCGCCGCGACGTCCGGATGCGCGCTTTGATACGCGCCGAGCTTCTCGAGCATGCGGATGATGCGCGCGCGTTCGGCCCGAGTGCGCCAGTTCTGCTCATCAACTTTGCCCGCGGGGTAAGACTTCTCGAATGCGGCGACGAGCTCGGCCGCTCCCGTTTTCGGATGGGCCTCGGCGAGCGCGTGAATCAAAGTTCCAACCTCCTGGGCTGGACCGACGGAGGTGCGGGCGCCCGCACTCTCGAGGAGAAACGCGCGCGAACACTGCGAAGCGGTCGCGAGGCTCGACGGAGAAAGGGCGAGAGTGCCGTCAGCGGGCAATGCGGGATCGGTGCGCGTGAGCTCCTGGTAGTACCAGGTTTCGGGGCTTGCGCACTCGACACCTTCGCGCTCGAGGGCCGTGAGGAGCTCGGCGACGTGGGACCGCTTCGCCTGTTCGTTCGGCCCGTTCGGTTCGGAAGGAAATTCCCGCGCGAGTGCGGCAACAAGCTGGCGGGCTTCGGGAAAGGGCCCGGGACTCGCGCTCTCGAGGGCCGACGCCACCCATCCGCTCGGCACACCTCCGATATGCGCGGCGTTTTCGAGAACCCGGAAAAGGCCCGAGGGAGCGCTCTCGTCATTGTCGACAGCCGTCACGAGCACTCGGCTCCGTGCCCGTGAGAGCGCTGCGACTGCGAGGCGGATCTCGTCGTTGAGGTTCATGCTGCGCCGGATCGCGCGAAGCTCCGCGCGACTCGTTGCGAGGCCCGGGTGATCAAGGTGGAGTGCGAGATCGGCGGCTCCGAGGAGTCCCGAGCGAAGGCGGAGGTTCGGCCAGACTCCCTCGTTGAGGCACGCGAGGATCACGGTGTCGAAGCTCTCCCCCGCCGCAGCCGCGGGGGTAAGCACACGAACGACACCGCTCACCCTCCCGCGTGCGCTGAGCGAATCCTCGGGCACGGCCTGGGACTCGATGTGGGCCATGAATACGACGATGTCGTCGCCGCCGCGGCGTTCTTCGTAGCGGTCGGCAGCCGTGAAAAGCGCCCCGAGAGCATCGAGACGCGCGTTCGCGAGTTTCGCGCGTGAGCGGGCTTGAACGCTTGACGCCGGAGCGATCGCCTCGCCCTGCCAGCGCTTAGCGAGATGCGAGGCTTCCCACGCGGCCCACAGGAGGGGAAGGATCCCGGTTTCGCGAGCTGCATCGATGGCCTCGCGCATTCGGCGCAGCCGCCGAAGTGGGGACGTCAATGCTCGAAGGTAGCGATCCCTCCCCCTCGTGGCACCGCCATTCTCGTCGGTCGCACCCGGCAACGGCACATCGGAGTTGTCGATGATGTCGAGGATCGCTCGATCGCCGGACGTGCCCGTACCGTGCGCGAGCGCCCAGCGCCGCAGTTCACGCAGCATGCCGTCGTCGATCCCGCCCCAGGGTCCGCGAAGAATCTCCACGAGACGTTCGGTTCGGAGCTGCTCGATTCCGAGCCCCCACGCGAGGATGGTGAAGAGATCGCGGATGACGGGCTCGTCGCGCAGCGCCGTGGCGCGCAAGGGCGCCGCGGCCTCGATTCCCACGCGCGTGAGACGCTCCGCGAGTGCGCGTGCCGTCGAGGCGGAGCGGCACACAACGGCAATATCGTCGCGCGGTACCTCATGCACGGCCCCCAAAAGCCTGATCGCCGTCGCGATGTCGCGCGCCTCGGCTTCCTCGTTCGCCGCGAGTGCAAGAGCAAAGGTCTCAGTTTGGCCTTCCCCGATTTCCATTTTCCGCAGGGCACTCGGTGCTCCTTCGAGCGGCAAACGCGAGGCGAGCAAAGCAGCGATACGCGTGAGGGCGGGTTCCTGGCGAAAGCTGCGCTCGAGCGTGAGCGTTGCGCTTTCACGGCGGGCGAGCGCGGATGATCGGGCGACGCGTGAAGCAGCATCGGCCATGCCGCCTCGGAAGCCCTCGACCGTCATATCAGGACTCGAAGCCACGAGTACGCGAGAGGCACGCGCCGCGAGCGCCTCGACAATCCGCACGCCACTCGCGGTGAAATCTTGTGCATCGTCGACAGCGAGAAGCTCGATCTCTTCTCCCGTCTCCACCACTGCGCACGCGCGATCCACGAGTACGCCCGCATCAAACCGCGCGCCCGCATCGATCGACATGGAGCTCTCGAGCGCGAGCGAGTCGAGATACGATTCGAAAATCCCTGCCGCTGCCTGCCACTCTTTGCGCCCGTGCTCAACGCCGAGCGCGGCGAGATTCTCCGGGGTGAGACCTCGCTCGGTACAGCGGCTCACGAGGTCGCGAAGTTCCGCGCGAAAACCTGCGAGAGAAATAGCGGCGGGATCGATCGATTCCGGCCAACCCGCGGGAACCTCCGAAAGAAGGTTCTCAAGGAGCGCGTCCTGATCGGCGCCCGTAACGAGGGAAGGCTGCGCGAGCCCATTGCTGGCCGCCTCCTCGCTCACGAGCGCGAAAGCGTATGCGAGCGGCGTCATGACCGTGGGGAGTTCGAGCCGTCCCTCGGCGCCGGAACCGTGGGCCGCCATCGCCCGCCGCGAAAGTTCGTCACGAAGAAGTGCGGCGCGTTCCCTTGTAGGAGCAAGAAGAACGACGGAACGGGGCTCGGCGCCCGAGCGCATCGCTTCCCACGAGGCGTGGGCACACAGGGAGGACTTCCCGCTTCTCGGCGGGCCGTAGGCAAACGTCGGAATTCCCCGCCCCAGAAGTTCGAGCGCACGGGCTTGCGCCACGCCCGGGCGAACTCGCGAGAAATCCGCAAGTTTCGCGGGGGCAGAAAAAGGCGAGAGCCGCAAGCCCACGGGCTTTTCCTGCATCCTGTTCCCCTCGACGTTTCTCGTTTAGCCGCGCATTCGTGGAAAATAAATACCAACACGGGCGTAGGACATTTAAACTACCCTGATAGGAATTCCTTGCGTTGACCGCCAACGCATTTCCGAAGTACCAGGAGATCACATGCGCCGCCGACTCCCCCGAGCAGAACGCCGCGCCCAGCTTCTCGACGTTGCCACCTCCAGGTTCGGTGAGCGCGGTTACCACCCCACGTCGATGGACGATATCGCCGAGGCCGCCGGGGTTACGAAGCCCGTGCTCTACCAGCACTTCGACTCGAAAGAAGATCTCTACATCGCGGTGATTGAGCGGATCGGCGAGGTTCTTCGCGAGCGCATCGATGATTTCGCCTTCGAGGGCGCCTCGACCAAGGACCGCGTGCGGGAGGGCATCGAGGTGTTCTTCGAAGTTTTCGACACACGCTCGAGCATGCTCAAGCTCTTTTTCGGAAGCGAGTATGTGACCGAACGCGTCCAGGAAGAAGTCACCCGTGCAACCTCACGGGCAGCCGAATCGGTCGGTGCACTCCTCGCCCGTGCTCGCGACCTTTCTCCCGAAGAGGCCGTCGTCGTCGGGCGCACATTCGTCACTTCGGTGCAAGCCATTGCGCGCGAAGCCGACGGCGCCTCGAATGAGCGCCGTGAGCTCATGCTCGCTTCTCTCGCAAATCTGCTCACGGGTGGGATCCGCGCATTCGAGCCGCGCGATGAGGAACTCACGAAGAACCCCGAGTAGGCGCTCTAAGCGAACGCTCCACGATTTTTCGGTCGTGGCCGATACACTTGAACGCGTGCGCGCGGCGCGAACAGGCTGCCGAGCGCCTCTGACCTTTTGCCGTACCCCCGATCCTCGCATCGTTATCGCCGAGGCTCGTGCGGCGTGTGCGGCTCGCAAACCGTGCGCCCAGTGCGCACATGAGAAAAGGACATCCCATGGAAATTCGCATTGGCGTTACGCATTCGTCTCGCGAGCTTTCGCTCGAAACCGACATGAGCGCCGAGGATCTCTCCGCACTCGTGGAGAAGGCCATCGCTGAGAGCTCACTCCTCACGGTCAAGGACACCAAGGGGCGCACGGTTCTCGTGCCAGGCGAGCGCATCAACTACGTCGAGTATTCGACCGAAGAGCCGCGCCGCGTCGGTTTCCTGGGCTGAAGGAAAGTAGAACCGCAACGTGACTGACAACCAGACTTTCGCCGACTTCGGCGTGAGTGAGGACATCGTCTCCTCACTCGCCGACAACGGCATTACGACCCCCTTCCCAATCCAGGCCATGACCCTTCCGATTGCCCTCAAGGGCAGGGACATCATCGGCCAAGCGAAGACCGGCACGGGTAAAACCCTTGGCTTCGGTATCCCCGCCCTCGAATCGGTGAAGCGCGACATCCCCGAGACCGACTCGGCCTTTGGCAAGGCGCAGGCCCTCATTGTCGTCCCGACTCGCGAGCTCGCCGTACAGGTGAGCAGCGACCTTCAGACCGCAGGTAAGCGCGGAGGAGCGCGCGTACTCACCGTCTACGGAGGTCGCTCGTACGAGCCGCAGATCGAGGCGCTCAATAAGGGCGTTGACATTGTCGTGGGCACTCCCGGCCGCCTGATCGACCTCATGCGTCAGAAGTATCTCGATCTCTCGCACGTGAAGGTCGCGGTGCTCGACGAAGCTGATGAAATGCTCGATCTTGGCTTCCTTGAGGACGTTGAGAAGATCCTCAAGGCAGTCCCCGCAAAGCGCCAGACCATGCTCTTTTCGGCCACGATGCCCGCGCAGATCATGGCGCTCGCGCGTCGTTTCATGACGCATCCCACGCATATCCGCGCCCACGATCCAGGCGATACGGCCCGCACGAAAGCCGACATCACGCAGGTCGTGTACCGGGCGCATCAGCTCGACAAAATCGAGGTTCTCGCGCGCATCCTCCAGGCCGAGGGCCGCGGGCTCACGATCGTGTTCACGCGCACGAAGCGCGAAGCCGACCGCACGGCACACGATCTCGAAGCACGTGGTTTTGCCGCCGCTCCCCTGCACGGTGATCTCGGCCAGGGCGCGCGCGAGCAGGCGCTGCGCGCTTTTCGCACGGGCAAGGTCGATGTCCTCATCGCGACCGACGTCGCAGCGCGCGGAATCGACGTTGACGACGTCACCCACGTCATCAACTACACCGCTCCTGAAGACGACAAGACCTTCCTGCACCGCACCGGTCGCACCGGCCGCGCTGGCAAGCGCGGTACGGCCGTGACGTTCGTCGACTGGGAGGATCTCGCCCGCTGGGCGCTCATTGCACGCCAGCTAGGCCTCGAATCGACCGAGGCGCGCGAAACCTACTCCACCTCGCCTCATCTTTTCAGTGACCTCAACATCCCCGAGGGCGCGAAGGGCACGCTCCCAAAGGAAAAGCGCACGCGTGCCGGCCTCGATGCCGAAGAGATCGAAGATCTCGGCGGCCCTGATCCGCGTAGCCATCGTGGCGCTCACGGTCGCCGCAAGAGCCGCGGTGAAGGTCGCGGGCGCGGCGGTAGCCGTCGCGGTGACCGCGGTCGCGGAAACAAGGACACAGCCGAGCACGGCGCGAAGGCCGAGGGCGAAAAGACGCCGCGCAAACGCCGTCGCCGCTCGCGCACACGCCGCATCAACGGCCAGGTCGTCGAGCGCAAGAACGACTAGAGGGCAACGCGACTTTCGCGTTTAACCGCAGTTCGCGATCTCGGCGCGTTTACTCGCGAGCCACGCCGTAAACTCGCTCGGGTCGAGCGCGGCCTTCTCACGAGCTTCGGGGAGGGCCGCGCGCACCGCTTCGGTGTGAGGCACGATCGAAGCGGGTGCCGATTCGATGTGATTGAGGTCGATTTCACCGTCGGTCGCAAGGTTTAAGAACGCAAGGTAGGCCGCAAGGTTCTCTTCGCTCGCCTCGGTCAAGGAGCCGCACGGTGAAATGAACTGGCTCATGCCAAGCGCCGCCGCGGTTTGCACAAGACTGGGCCTGTTCGAGGGCAGCGCCTCGCGATCGCTCGGATCGACGAGGAGCGTCGCCGTCGACACATCGGATTCGACGAATCGATGCGTGCCCACGACGCTCGGGATCATGTCGCTCGGCAAAAGCTCAACTCCGGGAGCAAGCTGCGCTTGGAGCCTCGTGAGCGAGGTCGCGAAGGGATGAGGTGTGCACACCTTGGGCTTCTCCCCCGCGCAGCTCGCTTCAAACGCAGTCTCAACGGGCTGTACGCGGCCGTCGTTGGAGATCCCTCCCGCGAGCGCAAGCACCGCCACGAGCACGCCTCCGCTCGCCCACGTGAGTGAGCGTTCGCCAATCGCGGGCACGATGATGCCCACGCCGAGCCAGAGGAGCGCCCGCAGCGCCGCGCTCGTGAGGGTGGGCTCGTAGAAAAACCACGGCGTATCGACGTAACCGCCGAGGATCGGAAGGGCAGCCGAAGCTCCAAACAGAAGCGTCCACCAGGCGATCAGGTAGGCGATGACCCCCGCGAAAAGGATCGCGAGCGTGTTCTTAATGAGAAGGGCGAGCACGGCTCCGCCGAGAGCAAGGCTCGACACGAAAGCCCACGTTCCGATACCCCACAGCAACCACAAAAGCACGTTGATCGCGCTCGCATCGCCCACGCCCCACCACGCAAAGCTCAGCGCGAACACCACGAGAGTCGGAACGAAGGTAAAAACCGCACCCCACAGGATCGATGCGATCACGACGGCTGGCGAGATTGGCCGAGACACGCGTCCCGTTCCCCGCTCGAGCCAGTTGCGCTTTTCTTGCGCCTCTTCCGCTGCTCGCTCGGCAAGGCTCCGCCAGGCAAATACGAGTGCCCCGGCGACGCTCGCGATGAGGCACGCGATGTTTTGTGTGGCAACAAAGGCACTCGGTCCCCAGCCGATCCACACGTTCGATGTCACCGCAAGAGCGAGCGCGATAAGCGCAAAAGTCACGGCTACCGTGGGGACCGAAACCGAGGGTTTGCCGATGATCACCCGCACCATTTCACGAACATCATCGGTGCGCTGAGCCCGCTGAGAGCCTGCCATCGCCACTCACAGCCTTGCCGACGTTGCCTCGAGAATGCGCTCAAGGCTCTCTTCGCTCGTCGTGTTTTCGCCGAGACGATTGGGTTTGCCGCTCCCGTGATAGTCGCTTCCACCCGTGACGATAAGGCCCCTCTCGTGCGCGATTTCCACAAGCGCCGCGCGTTCGGCCTCGCCGTGCTCGCGATGGAATACCTCGAAGCCATCGAGTCCGGATTCGACGAGCTCTTGGCAGGCGTCGGAACTGAGCCCCTTACCGCGCTTAACTGTCATGAGGTGTGCACCCACCGCAAGGGCTCCGGAGGCGTGGATTCCGGCAATCGCCTCGGCAGCTTCGAGTGCACGGTAGGGCACGTAGTAGGGCGAGTGGGGTGCGAGCATGGTCTCAAAGGCTTCGGCGCGTCCCGTCACTACGCCTGCGCGTGTGAGGGCATCGGCAATGTGGGGTCGTCCGACGCTTGCCACGCTCACGCCGCGGCCACTCGCGATCTCGAGCACGGCCTCCCACGTGATGGGGAAATCTTCGCCGAGGCGTTCAACGATGTGCTGGGCTCGCTTTTCACGCGAGTCGCGAACTTCGTTGAGCTTGAGTGCAAAATCAGAACCCGGCGCGGGTGTATTCCCGAGAGCGAGGATGTGGATGCTGCGCCCGTGGTGTTTTGCGGAAACTTCCATTCCAGGAAGGAGCCCGAGTCCCGCGCTCGATGCTGCCTCGCGTGCTTCGGCGATGCCGCGGTCGGTGTCGTGGTCCGTGAGGGCGACGATATCGAGACCGGCGAGGCGTGCCTGTTCGATGAGCGCGGTCGGTGTTTCCGTGCCATCGGAAACCGCGGAGTGGGTATGAAGGTCAGTTGCGCGCATCGTTCTTCCTCTCACACCTCTCGCTGAGCGGCCCGGGTGGCTCTTAGTGCTCCCCCGTGAGAATATCGGAGGGTGAGTGAGATCAAGAATTCAAAGTCCAGCGCCGCTGAAACCACCGACGATCTGAAGTCGAGGGGCGATACCCGCAGCCAGCGCCCCACGAGCCAGGCTTTCCTCGACTTCCTCACCCAAGGATGGGATGAGACGAGGCCACCGTCAGGCCGCCGCGCTGTTGCCGACTACACACCCGCGAGGCGCGATTGTCTCGTGGAGACGATGCCCGCAACCCGCATGGTGCTGCCCGCAGGTGGTCTCAAGGTGCGCAGCAATGACTGCGACTACCAGTTCCGCCCCCACACGGCGTTCGCGTACTACTCGGGCCTTCGTACCGATGAGGAGCCCGATTCGGTGTTCGTCGTTGAGCCCGATGCCGACAATCCTGGCAAAAGCCGCGCGACCTACTTCTTCAAGCCACGGTCGGGCCCCGAAACAAACGAGTTCTTCGCTGATTCGCGCTATGGCGAGATGTGGGTGGGGCGCCGCCCCACCCTCGAGGAAGTTGAAGAGCAAATCGGCGTGCCGTGTCGCCACATCGACGATCTTCGCGACGCGCTCGCGAAAGATCTCGGCGATAAACTCGACCTCGCCGTGATCGAGGGCGTCGATGAGCGCATCGACTCGCTCGTCGCCGAGCTGCGCGAGCAGAACGGTCTCGAAGGCGGCGAGAAGGCTCACACCGTCAATAGCTTCCTTGAGCAAAGCGCATCCGAGTCGCGCGTCGTGAAAGACGCGTGGGAGATCGAGCAGATGCGTCACGCCGTCGCAACGACCATCAAGGGATTCCACGAAGTCGTGAGGAACTTCCCCGAGGCGATCGCACACGAGCGCGGTGAGCGCGTCGTGGAGACGGTTTTCAACCGCACGGCACGCGCCGACGGCAATGGCGTGGGTTACGACACGATCGCGGCCTCGGGGCCGAATGCGTGCACACTCCACTGGGTGCGCAATAACGGCGCAGTCAAGGAAGGCGACCTGATCCTCATCGACGCGGGCTGCGAGGTCGACTCGCTTTATACCGCGGATGTCACGCGCACCCTGCCCGTAACCGGCACGTTCACCGAGCCGCAAAAGAAGGTCTATCAGGCCGTCCTCGATGCCGCCGACGCTGTCTTCGCCGTCGCGAAGCCAGGCATGAAATTCCGTGATCTCCACGCAACCGCGATGGAGGTCATCGCGGATCGCCTCGACAAGTGGGGACTCCTTCCCGTGAGCGCCGAGGAATCCCTGAGGCCCGAGGGGCAGTATCATCGCCGCTGGATGGTGCACGGCACGAGCCACCACCTCGGCATGGACGTCCACGATTGTGCGCAAGCGCGACGCGAGATGTATCTCGATGCGACGCTCGAGGAAGGCATGATTTTCACGATCGAGCCCGGCCTCTATTTCAAGGAGAACGATCTTCTCGTTCCCGAGGAGCTGCGCGGAATCGGTGTGCGTATTGAAGACGACGTGCTCGTGACGAAGGACGGCGTCGAGAACCTCTCGCAAGATCTCCCTCGCGAGATCGACAAGATCGAGGCCTGGATGGCGGAGTTGCTCAAGTGAGCACGCACGAGCGCTTTTTCGCCGCGCGCCTTGCCGGCACGGGTTTGTTCGACCCGCTCGGCGACCGCATCGGCAAGGTCCGCGACGTCGTTCTGGTGCCGCAGGAAACACAAACCGCACGCGCAGTTGGTCTCGTGGTCGAGGTTCCGGGCAAGAAACGCATCTTCTTGCCCATCACGAAGGTCACCTCGATCTCGACCGGCCAGGTGATTTCCGACGGCTCCCTCAACATGCGTCGATTCGAGATGCGCAAGAGCGAGATCCTCGCGGTCGGCGATCTTCTCGATCGCAAAGTGGGCCTCGTTGACGGCACGGGCGAGGCGTTCGTCGAGGATGTCGCGCTCGAGCAGGATCAGATCTCCCAGGAATGGGAGATCACGAAGCTGTACGTGCGCCGCTCGAAGGCGAAAAACGCGCTCTCGAAGCTCGTGGGGCGAAACGAAACGTTCACGGTGGGCATCGACGACGTGCGCGGTCTCTTCGGCACGCAGGCCGAGCAGTCCGCACAGATTCTGCTCGCGTCATATTCGGATCTCAAGCCCGCTGATCTCGCGGATCTCATCCAGGAGATGGAGCCGAAGCGCCGCGCCGACATCGTGCGCGACCTCTCAAACGAGCGCCTCGGCTGGGTTCTTGAGGAGCTGCCCGAGGACACGCGCGTCGAACTCATGCAGGGTCTCGAGTCGGAGCGCGCCGCGGACATCCTCGACGCGATGGACCCTGACGACGCTGCTGACTTGCTCCAGGAGCTCCCCGAGCCGATGGGGCAGGATTTGCTGACGCGCATGGAGCCGGAGGAAGCCGAGGACGTTCGTCGCCTCCTCGCGTACGACGAATACACTGCGGGCGGCCTCATGACGACCGAGCCGCTCATCGTCGCGCCCGAGACCCCGGTCGCACACTGCCTCGCCCTCATTTCCCGCGAAGAGATCTCCCCCGCGCTCGCGTCCATGGTGTACGTGTGCCGCCAGCCGCTCGAGACTCCCACGGGCACACTCCTCGGCGGCGTGCACTTCCAGCACTTGCTTCGCGAGCGCCCGGAGCGCCCCGTGGGTGAGATCATCGACCAGGATCAGGTGACGATGGCCCCTACGAGCCATCTCCATGACGTCACGCGTGAGATGGCGACGTACAATCTTGTGTCGCTTCCCGTGGTGGACCAGGACTCCCGGCTTTTGGGATCCGTCACCGTCGATGACGTTCTCGACCACGTTCTTCCCGAGGATTGGCGCGAGAGCGACGAGCCCGTCGCGACGACGACCGGACAGATTGACCTCACGGGGATCGCGAAGGCCATTTCGGATCAGGAGGGGTGAAAGCGATGGCACGCAGCAAGAAGAAGCGCCCCCAGCTCGACGACCCGGCTCGCACAAAGCGCGGTCTTTTCCGCGTGTTTTCGAGGCGCCGCCCGAAGGACGAAAACAACGACGGTTTCGGCCGCATGGCCGAGGCGATCGCACGGTTCATGGGCACTCCCGCTTTTCTCGTGGGGATGACGATCTTTTGTGGCGTGTGGCTCGGCTGGAACACATTCATGCCCGAATCGATCCAGTTCGACCCCCGCGCGCTTAACTTCACGCTTCTCACGCTGATCCTCTCGCTCCAGGCGTCCTACGCCGCTCCCCTCCTGCTCCTTTCTGATAACCGCCAGGCCGACCGCGACCGCGTTCAGGCCGAACAGGACCGCCAGTCGAACGAAAAGGCACACGCGACCACCGAGTTCATCACCCGTGAGATCGCGAGCCTGCGAATCGCGATGGCGGATGTCGCCACCCGCGACTACGTGCGCGGCGAGCTTCGCGACCTGCTCGAAGAGATCCAGGCCGGCGACGACGACCCGGCATCGGACACTGATATCGGCGACGGAACCGACCCCATCGAGCCTTCGCCCGACCATTCTCATTTGCGCTCGCTCATCCGCGAGGACATCCGCGCCGTACTTCGCGAGGAGCTCGCGCAGATGAGCGCCGAATCCGGTAAGTGAGTCGCGGTGGCCGCTGATCTCACGTCTCAGGTTCATTCGGCGCTCACGCGCGTCATCGACCCGGATCTTGGCCGCCCCATCACCGACGTCGGCATGGTCGAGTCGGTCGAGGTCACGGCAGAAGGCGTAGCGCTCATCCACCTCGTGATGACAGTCGAGGGCTGCCCCATGCGCTCGCGCATCGAGAAGGATGCCGCTGAGGCTGCCTCTCGCGTTCCGGGCCTCACGGAGGTGCGAGTCACCTCGGGTACGATGAGCGAGGAGCAGCGCCGCGCTCTTGTCGAGGAACTGCGGGCGCAGCGCCGCGAGGTGCCGTTCAATAAGCCCGGCTCCCTCACGCGGGTCATAGCGGTCAGCTCGGGCAAGGGTGGCGTCGGAAAATCCACCGTGACGGCGAACCTTGCCCTTGCCCTCTCGCGCCTCGGTTACAGCGTGGGCGTACTTGACGCGGATATTCACGGTTTTTCGATGCCCGGCATGTTCGGCGTCACGACGCAGCCGACGCGCGTCAACGACCTCCTCATGCCGCCGATCGCCCACGGCGTCAAGGTCATGTCGATCGGCGTTTTCGTGCCCGAGCATCAGGCGGTTGTGTGGCGCGGCCCGAAAATGCACCGCGCGATCGAGCAGTTCGCGACGGATGTATTCTGGGGCGATCTCGATTTTCTCCTGCTTGATCTCCCGCCAGGCACGGGCGACGTCGCCATTTCCGTCGCGCAAGTATTGCCCACTGCGGAGCTTCTCGTCGTCACAACTCCCGACTCGGCCGCGAGCGGTGTCGCCTCGCGCATCGGCTCACTGGCGCGCTCCACGGAGCAGAAAATTATCGGAGTCGTCGAGAACATGAGCTGGCTCAGCGTCGAGGGCGGCGAACGCCTCGAGATCTTCGGGGCGGGCGGCGGCGAGCGAGTCGCGTCCCAACTGAGCGACGATCAGGGCTCGGAAGTTCCGCTGCTCGGTCAGGTTCCACTTTCGCAAAACGTGCGAGAGGGGTCCGACGCTGGCGAGCCACTCACCGCTTCCGAATCCTCAAGCGAGGCGTACGAAGCGTTCATGCACATCGCCGAGAAACTCGCGAAGCCGCGAGGTCTTGCGGGCCGAAAGCTCCCGCTTTCCCTCGCGTAAAAGTGCGCAATTCCTCTGAGACCTGCGGCACCGAGCTATGTGGCCTCGGGGTCAAACGGAGTGCCGTCGGGCACCTTCGCATCCGCATTGCTCGCGCTCGACTTACTACTCGAAGAGCCCTTGGCTGCAGCGCCCACGCTTGCGACCGCGGCAGACGTGGCGCTCGTGGAGCTCTTCACGGCATCGCGGAAATCGTTCACGTCATCTTCGAGGCCGGTCGAATCCCACGCCTCGCGGATGATCTTGCGAGGATCGTATTGGCGCGGATCGTACTTCTTGAGGTCGTCGACCGCGATGCCCATTTCGTCTTCGATCGAAGCGCGCGATTCATCCGCCCATTTGCGCAGGTCACGCACCCAGTGGATGACCTTGCGTGTGTATTCGGGGAGTCGCTGCGGACCAATAAGAATGACGAAGAGCAGGGCGATGATGAGGAGTTCCCATCCTCCGAAGGTGAGGAAGACCTCTTGACCCATCGCCGTGCCTACCTTGTCTCGTTTCGGTCCCCTAAATGGTGCTCCGCCATTATTGCACGCACGAGTGGGAAACTCGCGCGGCCTGGCCTAAGCTGGAGTGCCACGAAATTCACGGCAAGAAAAAGGAGTGGGCATGGCAACGGGCAAGTTGGCGAGCTGGGCGCTCAGCGAGGAATTCCTCGACGAGGAGCGGCTCTTCGCCGTGCCCGACGTGTGTGAGCGGGCGCGCGAGCGCGGCAGCGCGATTGGTCTTCCACCGGTTCTCGCGGGATCGGCCGCACACGCGCGCAGCATCGTCGCCCTGCTCGGGGCGCGCGCGATCGTGCAGGTGGGAGCTGGTGCAGGTGCCCTCAGCCTCTACCTCGCGAGCGCAATGGGGTCCGACGCCACCCTCACGGCGATCGATCCCGAACCTGAAAACGTGCGGCTCGTGCGCAAAGCGTGCGCGGAAGCCAAGATCCCCGAGGCGCGCGTGCGCACGATTAATGCTCGGGCACTTGAGGTCTTTACGCGGCTCACGCGCGGCGCCTACGACATGATCGTCGTCAATGCGGACGAGCGGGATCTGGGTCTGCTCGTCGAGGCATCGCTCGAGGTTTTGCGCCCGGGTGGGGCGCTCCTCGTCATGAATGTCATGCACCACGATCGGCTCGGCGATTTTTCTGCACGTGATCCGCAGACGGCGCACATTAGGGAAGTCGTGGCCGCGCTCAAGGAGCGCGACGATCTCGTGCTGTCAATGTCGCCCGCGGGCGACGGGGTGCTCACTGCCGTGAGGAAAAGCTTCTCTGAACGGTGAGAGGGGATTGTGAGGGAATAACCCCCACAACCTCGATGCAATTCGGGGAGAGTTAGGCGGGAACGACCTTGTTGAGGGCATCGCGCAGATCGCGCGCTTCGTCTGCCGAGATCTCGACGACGAGACGACCGCCCCCCTCAAGCGGGACTCGCATGATGAGGCTCCGGCTCTCTTCGGCCACTTCGAGGGGGCCGTCGCCCGTACGAGGCTTCATCGCTGCCATGATCGTTCGCCCTTTCTTTGGCAATGGATCTACCGCTTCCATTCTCCCACTACCATTCATTTGTTCCTGGGAGAGCGTGAAACACGCGTTGTGAGCAGCTATTCCATTTCGCGCTTCAGAACCTCGAGGACCTCATCGGCGGTATCAACGATGTTGATGAGGTCCGTGTCGCCGGGAGAAATGTACCCGTATTCCTGCTGAACGGTCTGCTCGAGCCACGCCACAAGCCCGCTCCAGTACTCGCTGCCCACGAGGATGAGCGGGAACTTTTTGATCTTGTGAGTCTGGATAAGGCAAAGCGCTTCGAAGAGTTCATCAAAGGTTCCGAATCCCCCCGGGAACGCCACGAACGCCTGCGAGTACTTCACGAAGCATGTTTTGCGGGTGAAGAAGTACCGGAAATTTACGCCGAGCTCAACGTAGTCGTTCATCCCCTGCTCGAAGGGAAGCTCGATCCCGAGCCCCACGCTCGTGGTGCCCGCCTCAACCGCACCGTGATTGCCGGCCTCCATGATGCCCGGGCCGCCGCCCGTGATCACCGCGAGGCCCATCTCGCCTATGCGCTTCGCGACCTCGCGCGCGAGCTCGTAATGCGGGTGATCGGGCTTGGTGCGCGCGCTCCCGAAGAGCGCGACTGCCGGACCGAGCTCGGCGAGAGCTCCGAAGCCTTCAACGAATTCCGATTGGATGCGCATAACGCGCCACGGATCCGTGTGGACCCAGTCGCCTTTCTCGGCGTTCTGGAGGAGGCGCTGATCGGTGGTTTCGGCGGGGCGCTGCTTGCCGCGGAGGAACACGGGGCCCTTTCGGTAGTCGCTCAATGAACCGCGATGATGTTTTTTCATGATTTCCACGTTAGCGGAGGAACCGCTCAAGAGACTCGTAACACTTTGTGAGGGCAGCCGTCGGAATAAATTCCCCATCCGTGTGGGCGAGAAGAGGGTCGCCCGGCCCAAAATTCACCGCGGGGGTGCCGAGCGCGCTAAAGCGGGCAACATCTGTCCACCCTTGCTTCGCCTCCACGCTCACATCGTCGCCGAGGGCAGCGAGGAAGTCGCGCGCAGCGGGGCGCGTGAGACCGGGAAGGGCCCCGCCCGAAGAATCGGTGACCTCGATCTCGAGGTCAAGGCCTGCGAACACCTCTTCGACGTGTGCGAGAGCCTCGGCTTCAGTCACGTTCGGCGCGAAGCGGTAGTTCACGAGCATCGAAGCACGATCTGGGATGACGTTCGTCGCGATACCACCCTCGATCGCCACCGCGTTGAGACACTCGCGGTAGAGGAGCCCGTCGATCTCGACATCCTTTGGCACGTATTCGGCGAGCCGTGTGAGCGCTCCGACGAGACCATGAATCGCGTTCTTCCCGATCCACGCACGCCCAGAATGCGCGGCGACGCCCTGCGCCGTGAGCCGCACGCGCAGCGTGCCCTTGCAACCGGCCTCTACTCCCCCGTTGGAGGGTTCACCGAGAATCGCAAAATCCGCCTCGAGCAGCTCGGGCCGCTCGCGTGCGAGGCGAGTGAGCGAATTGAGGCTCGCATCGACCTCCTCATGATCGTAGAAGATCCACGTGAGGTCGTGGCGGGGATTATCGAGTGCACACGCAAGCGCGAGAAAAACAGCGACGCCGCCCTTCATATCGCACGCTCCGCGGCCGATGAGCCGTTCCTCACCCTCGACCACCTCAAGGCTCGAGGGAAGATTGTTCGCAACCGGAACGGTATCGAGATGGCCCGCGAGAATCACGCGCTCAGCGCGGCCCGCGTGTGTGCGCGCGATAACCGTGTCTCCGTCGCGGATGACCTCGAGGTGAGAAGCAGAGCGGAGGGTCGTCTCGACCCTGTCCGCAAGGAGCGACTCGTTCCCCGAGACAGACTCCGTATCGACGATTGCTCGGGTGAGTGCGGTGAGACCCGCATCGAGGGGAAGGATTGTTGTGTTCGCCATGTGCACAAGCGTAGAGGTTTTCGGCGTGCTCTAACGAAAAGCAAAGCAGTGCGCTATAGCCTTTGAGCCATGACAGAGAATACAAGCGCATGGGGCATCGGCCTCGCGACGATCGCGGCCAACGGCACGACCCTCGACACGTGGTACCCGGCTCCCGAGCTCGGAAGCGCCCCCGAGAACCTCGAAAGCCATCCCCTGACCGCGACGCTCGCGAAGGCCGCTCGCGAGGATGCCGCACGAGGCACTCGCCAGGAAGTCGTCACTCGCGCGATCTTTCTTGACGAACCGCCGCACGACGCACCCGATGCGTATTTGCGCCTGCACCTTCTTTCGCACCGCCTCGTGAAGCCCAACGAGCAGAATCTCGAGGGGCTGTTCGGTGCTCTCACCAACGTTGTGTGGACTTCAGAGGGTCCGTGCGCCGTTGACGGCTTCGAGGAGACGCGACTTCGCCTCATCAATGAGGGCCGCCGCCCGACCGTCTACTCGATCGACAAGTTCCCCCGCATGGTCGACTACGTCGTCCCCGAGGGCGTGCGCATCGGAGACGCCGGTCGTTTGCGTCTCGGCGCACACCTCGCAAGCGGTACGACTGTCATGCACGAAGGTTTCGTCAACTTCAATGCGGGCACCCTCGGAACGTCGATGATTGAAGGTCGAATCTCGCAGGGCGTTGTTGTGGGCGACGGCTCCGATATCGGAGGCGGCGCCTCCACCATGGGCACGCTTTCCGGCGGTGGAACGGAGCGCGTGCGCGTCGGCGAGCGCTCGCTCGTGGGGGCGGAAGCGGGCGTCGGCATCGCCCTCGGCGACGACTGCATCGTCGAAGCGGGGCTCTACGTTACGGCAGGAACGAAGGTCACGCTCATCGACGGTGAGGAGCGCTCGGTCGTCAAGGCCCGCGAACTCTCCGGAGTGCCGAGCCTCTTGTTCCGCCGCAACTCGCAATCGGGCGCAGTCGAAGCCGTCTCGCGATCGGACAAGCGGGTTGTGCTCAACTCCGATCTGCACGCGAACTAACGATGGCAAAACGCCAGGCGCTGTCCCGTGTGATCATCCCGTTCACGCTTCTCGCCGTCTTTCTCGCGGTCGTGGGCGGGAGTTTTGCCGCGCTCACATTCTTTGACGGCGGCCAGCGCACCGGACGATGCACGGCAAGTGGGTTCGAGACTGAGCGTTCGTATTCGACCGAGCAAACTCTCAACGCGGCGACGATCACCGCGATCTCAATCGATATGAGGCTCCCTCCACGCGCGGCGTCGATCGCCCTCGCGACGGCCTACCAGGAGTCGAAGCTCAAGAACATCGATTACGGCGACCGCGACTCTGTAGGCCTATTCCAGCAGCGCCCTTCGCAGGGGTGGGGCACCGAAGAGCAGATCATGGATCCGGTCTACGCCTCAACGGCCTTCTACGAGAAGCTCGCGAAGGTCAAAGGCTACGAGAAGATGGAGATCACGGTCGCGGCACAGAAAGTGCAGCGCTCGGCTTTCCCCGACGCCTACGGGGATCACGAATTGGAGGGGCGCCTCTTCGCCTCGGCCCTCACAGGCCAAAGCGGCCCCGAACTCGAGTGTGACCTCGCCCTCGCCGGAGGCCCCGCGCATCCCGAAAACGTGCGCAAGGCTCTCGCGCGCGAGTTCCCGCGTTTGACCGAGTCGGGCGAGGTCTCGAGCTCTCTCGGTTCGGCAGGGAAGGACTCGCCGGACGGAGCGGGGGCGACGACGGTGGTCATCCGCCCAGGCGATGAGCGGCGCGGCTGGGCGCTCGCCAACTGGGCCGTCGCTCACGCCGCGAGCGAAAACATCGTGGGCGTCGACTACAGGGAAAAGCGTTGGGATCGTTCGCGCCACGTGAGTAAAGATTCCTCGCAGTGGAGTTCCGATGCGACGGGCGGCGATAGCACCAACAACGACGCAGTCGTGATCTACTTCGCGAAGGGTGCGTGATTCGCGAGGCTTCGCCCGCGTGCGCGACTACTTCTTTTCCTCGCGCGCCTTGAGCTCCTCGTGGAGGTCGTGCAACAGCAGTTCCGACGTCCCTGTACGCTCCTCGAGCGGCACGTAATCTCGCTGCTCCTCACCCGTGTAGATCTGGCGTGGGCGCATAATCTTCGTGTCGGGATCCGCGATCGCTTCTCGCCACTGGGCGATCCAACCCGGAAGCCGGCCGATCGCGAACAGCACCGTAAACATGTGCGTGGGGAAGCCCATCGCCTTGTAGATGATGCCCGTGTAAAAGTCGATGTTCGGGTAGAGATTTCGTTCGATGAAGTAATCATCGCGAAGCGCGATTTCCTCGAGCTTCATCGCGAGCTCGAGGCGCTCGTCGTGAACGCCGAGGCGTTCCAACACCGTGTCGGCGATCCCCTTCACGAACTTCGCGCGCGGATCATAGTTTTTATACACGCGGTGCCCGAAGCCCATGAGCCTGGTCGAGTCATCCTTGCTCTTGACTTTCTCCATGAACACGCGTGGATCCTGACCGGTTTTGCGCAGGTCATCGAGCATATGCATGACGCGCGTGTTCGCGCCGCCGTGCGCGGGCCCCGAAAGCGCGGCGACCCCGGCCGAAATTGACGAGAACAGATCCGCACCGGCCGACCCCACGAGCCGCACTGCCGTTGCCGAGCAGTTCTGCTCGTGGTCGGCGTGGAGAATGAAGAGCTGCTCGAGCGCGCGCACCACGACGGGGTCGGCCACGAAATCCTCGACGGGGAACGCAAACATGAGCCGCAGGAAATTCTGCACGAGGCTCAGCGAGTTATCGGGATACATGAGCGGCTGACCGTTCGCGACGCGGTGCGCGTAGGCCGCCATCGTGGGCATCTTCGCAAGCAAGCGCATGGTCGAGATTCGCACCTGCTCGGGGTCATTCGGGTCGAGCGAATCCTGGTAGAAAGTCGACAGAGCGCTCACGCCCGCCTGCAGCACCGCCATGGGCGCGGCGTCACGCGGGAGCGCGATGAACACGCGCTTGAGGTTCTCATCAAGCAGGGTGCGTTGCTCGATCGAGTGCACAAACTGATCGAGCTGCCCCTTCGTGGGGAGCTCACCGAAGATGAGGAGGAACGCGACCTCGAGGTAGCTCGAGTGCTCAGCGAGCTGTTCGATCGGGTAGCCGCGGTGGCGGAGAATCCCCGCTTCGCCGTCGATGAGCGTAATCGCCGAGGCCGTGGGCGCCGTGTTCATGAACCCCGGGTCGAACGTGACCGCGCCCGTTTCCTCGCGAAGGCCCGCAATTGACACGCCGACGTTCCCCTCGGTCGGTTCGACGATCGGCAGGTCAAGGTTCCGGTCATTGACGCTGAAGTGTGCGGTCATCGTGATCCTTTCGTGTCTCTCGCGGCGCTTCTAGCGTGCCTCGCGCAGCCTCGCGGCGGCACTAGCGATACGTTCGTCGGTCGCGGTGAGGGACACGCGCACGTGGCGCGCGCCCGCCTCGCCGTAAAAGCTACCGGGGGCGGCGAGGATTCCCAATTCTGCGAGGCGCGCAATGCTCTCTTCGCTCGCCTCACCGAACGTCGTCCACAGGTAAAGGCCTGCCTCGGAGTGTTCGATCTTCCCTCCGAACGCCTCGAGAGCAGGGGCGAGGGTTTCACGGCGAGCGCGGTAGATTTCGCGCTGGTGGGAGGCCGACGCCTCCTCGCCGAGCGCCGCCACCATAGCGTTTTGGATGGGACCGGGCATCATGAGTCCGGCGTGCTTGCGAACCTGAAGGAGCTCCCCCACGAGGGCCGGATCGCCCGCGACGAAGGCCGCGCGGTAGCCCGCGAGGTTCGACTGTTTCGAGAGCGAGTACGCGCACAGGAGCCCGGTGAGATCGCCGTCGTTGACGCGGGGGTCGAGGATCGAGGGGGACTCGTCGACCTCCCACGTGAGCGGCGCATAGCACTCGTCGGAGGCGACGATGATGTCGCGCTCGCGCGCCCACGACACGAGCGCACGCATCTCCGAGACGCGAAGAACGGCCCCGGTGGGGTTCGAAGGCGAATTGAGCCACAGGAGCCGCACGTTCGCGAGGCTAGCGTCGGAAACTCCCTCGCCTTCGCCCGCGAGCGCACGCACGTCGAGCGGCACGGGGGTAGCCCCCGCGAGTCGCGCGCCAAGATCGTAGGTCGGGTAGGCGATGTGCGGGAACGCGACCGCGTCGCCCGCACCGATGCCGAGCTGGAACGGGAGGTGCGCGACGAGTTCCTTCGAGCCGATGGTCGGAAGCACGCCGCTCACGTCAAAGGTGGAAGGAGCACCGCGGTGCGTGCGGCAAAACTCGGCGATCGCTTCGCGCAGCTCGCACGTGCCGGCAACCGTCGGATATCCGTGGGCATCGGAAGCCGCGCCCAGCGCTTCTCGCGCGACGACCGGAGTTTCATCGACGGGAGTGCCAACGGAGAGATCGACGATCCCACCAGGGTGGCTCTCGGCCTTCGCACGCGCCGAGGCAAGCGAATCCCAGGGGAAGGCGGGCAGGGACGAAACGAGGGAAGTGCGCGTATTCACTCCCTCATCTTACGGTGCCTCAGCCCTCGAGCGGATTCTCCTGCGGCGGAAGCTTCGCAATGACCTCGTGATCGAACGGCTGCGGGCCGAGCTTCGCGGCACCGCCCGGGCTTCCGAGCTCGTCGAAGAACTCGACGTTCGCGCGGTAGTACTCGCTCCACTGATCGGGGAGGTCGTCTTCGTAGTAGATCGCTTCGACGGGGCACACGGGCTCGCACGCGCCGCAATCGACGCATTCGTCGGGTTGGATGTAGAGCGAGCGCTCGCCTTCGTAGATGCAGTCCACGGGGCATTCGTCGACGCATGCGCGGTCTTTGACATCCACGCACGGGAGGGCGATGACGTAGGTCATGGCTTCACTGTCCTTTCTTCGCGCTTGGTCGCGCGCGCGATGTTTCTGATTTGAATGATCCACACGAGCGCGGCGCCCACGAGGGGCACGATCACGCCGAGGAACTGCGCTACCCAGCCCTGCCACTGTGCTTCGCCGGCGATCTGCGCGGGAACGAGGAGGCCGCCCCCGAGTGACGTGCCCGAAAAGTACATGGCGACAATGGTAAACGCGAGGGCATCGATGAACAGTGCGAGCTTGCGCCCGCTGAGAGCTATCAACCCGCCGGTCGCGATCGCCTGGAAGGCGAGACCGAAAATAAGACCCCAGGGAATCTGCACGCCGCCGACGGTCGAGCGCATACGGTGCGTCCCAATCACCACGAGGCCGCCGAGCACCCCCGCGATCGCTCCGACGACAATTTCCGTCGTGCGCGAAGCCGGCTTGGTGCCATCGACAAAGATGCCACCACCGTTCGGGTCCTTCGAGTTCATGGATTAGTCCCCAGCTCAGGAGTTGCGGGCGCGTGCGCGCGCACGGGCACGCTCGGTGGGATCGAGGACAACCTTGCGGATGCGCACGATCTCGGGCGTGACCTCGACGCACTCGTCCTCAGCGGCGAACTCGAGCGACTCTTCGAGGGTGAGCTTGCGCGGCGGGATGAGGTTCTCGAACGCGTCCGCGGTCGCGGAGCGCATGTTCGTGAGCTTCTTTTCCTTCGTGATGTTGACGTCCATCTCCTCGTTACGGGAGTTTTCGCCAACGACCTGGCCCTGGTACACCTCGGAGGTCGGCTCGACGAAGAAGGAGCCGCGCTCTTGGAGGTTGATCATCGCGTAGGGGGTCACGGCACCCGCGCGGTCAGCAACGAGCGAGCCGGTGTTGCGGAACTCGATCGGGCCTACCCACGGTTCGAAGCCGTCGGCGATCGACGAAGCGATGCCCGTTCCGCGCGTTTCGGTCATGAAGCGCGAGCGGAACCCGATGAGGCCGCGTGCGGGCACGAGGAACTCCATGCGCACCCAGCCGGAGCCGTGGTTGTTCATCGTTTCCATGCGGCCCTTTCGCGACGCCATGAGCTGCGTGACGGTGCCGAGGTACTCTTCGGGAACGTCGATTGTCATGCGTTCGATGGGCTCGCACTTCACGCCGTCGATCTCGCGCGTGAGCACTTGGGGTTTGCCGACGGTCAGCTCGAAGCCCTCGCGGCGCATTTGCTCGACGAGGATTGCGAGCGCAAGCTCGCCTCGACCCTGAACCTCCCACGCATCGGGGCGATCGGTGGGCAGAACTTTGAGGGACACGTTGCCCACGAGCTCGGCGTCGAGTCGATCCTTGACCTGGCGGGCGGTGAGTTTGTGCCCCTTGACCTTGCCGGCGATCGGCGAGGTGTTAATGCCAATCGTCATCGAGATCGCCGGATCATCCACGGTGATGAGTGGGAGCGGGCGCGGATCTTCGAGGTCGGTGAGGGTCTCGCCGATCATGATCTCGGGGATGCCCGCAACGGCGACGATGTCGCCCGGGCGCGCAGTACGGGTCATCGGCTCGCGCGAGAGGCCCTTGGTCTCAAGGAGTTCGGTGACCTTGACGCTCTTAATATCGCCGTGGCGGGTTGCCCACGCAACTTGCTGCCCCTTCTTGAGCTCACCATTTTCAATGCGCAAAAGCGCGAGGCGCCCGAGGAAGGGCGAGGCGTCAAGGTTCGTGACGTGCGCCTGGAGAGGCATCTCGTCGTCGTATTCGGGCGCGGGGATCGACTCGAGGATCGTCTTGAAGAGGGGCTCGACGGTTTCGGAGTCGGGAAGCTCACCATCGGCGGGCTTGTTCACGCTCGCGCGCCCGGCTTTACCCGAGGCGTAGATGACGGGAACGTCAAGAAGCGCATCGAAATCGATGTCAGCGTTGTCCTGGGAGAGGTCTTCCGCAAGGCCGAGGAGGAGGTCGGTCGTCTCATTAACGACCGCGTCGATGCGGGCGTCGGGGCGATCAACCTTGTTGACGACGATAATGACGGGAAGGTTCGCGGCGAGCGCCTTGCGCAGCACGAAGCGGGTCTGCGGGAGCGGCCCTTCCGAGGCGTCTACGAGGAGCACGACCCCATCGACCATAGAAAGGCCGCGCTCCACTTCGCCGCCGAAGTCGGCGTGGCCCGGGGTATCGATCACGTTAATCGTGATGCCTTCGGGGTGCCCGATTTCCGCGGCCGTGGGGCCCGAATAGTGGATCGCGGTGTTCTTCGCGAGGATCGTAATGCCCTTTTCGCGCTCGAGATCGCCGGAGTCCATCGCACGCTCGTCTACCTTGTCGCGTTCACCGAACGCGCCGCCCTGGCGGAGCATGGCATCCACGAGGGTCGTTTTGCCGTGATCAACGTGCGCAACAATCGCGACGTTTCGAAGGTCGGAGCGGTACTGAATGGTCATGGGAGCCTTATCTGTTCGGGATCGGCGGAAGTCTCGTGAGGTGTGGGGGTCCGACGCTTGCCTGGCCCACGCGCGCCCGATTCATGGTAGCGCGTCCTCGCCTATGAGCTACCGCGTGCGGGCTCTCACGTGACGAATAGAAATCTGCCTCACAGACTGAAGGATCACAATGGAATCATGAGCGAAAATACCAACCCTGCACCTGCCCCCGTTGATCCCACGACCACTGAGGCCTGGCAGCGCCTCGAAGAACATGACGGCATGCTCGGTAAGGGCCTGCGCGAGACGTTCGAGGAAAACCCCGATCGCGCGAAGAACCTGAGTTTTGAGGCGGCGGACCTCTTCGTCGATCTTTCCAAGAACCTCGTATCCGAAGACACCGTCGGACTTCTTCTCGATCTCGCCAAAGAAACAGGCGTAACCGAGCGCCGCGACGCGATGTTCGCGGGCGAGCACATCAACACGACCGAGGACCGCGCGGTTTTGCACACGGCCCTGCGCAGGCCGAAGGGTGCCACACCCGCGCTCGAGGTTGACGGCCAAAATGTTGACGGCGACGTCCGCGAGGTCCTCGATCGCATCTACGCCTTCGCGAACAAGGTGCGCAGCGGCGAGTGGACCGGCGTCACGGGCAAGAAGATCGAAACCGTCGTCAACGTTGGTATCGGCGGCTCCGATCTGGGCCCGGTCATGGTGTACGAGGCACTGCGCCCGCTCGCCGACGCTGGTATCGAGGCACGCTTCATTTCGAATATCGACCCGACCGATGTGGGCGAGACGACCCGCGATCTCGATCCCGAAACGACCCTCGTGATCGTCGCGTCCAAGACCTTCACCACTCTCGAAACCATCACGAACGCGAAGCTCGTGCGCGCGTGGCTGCTCGAGGGCCTTCACGCTGCCGGCGTCGCCGAATCGAGCGATGCCGAGGCCGTTGCGAAGCACTTCGTTGCCGTCTCTACCGCGCTCGACAAGGTCGAGGAGTTCGGCATCGACCCGGCAAACGCCTTTGGCTTCTGGAACTGGGTCGGCGGCCGCTACTCGGTTGATTCGGCAATCGGGACCATTCTCGCGGTCGTGTTCGGCCCCGAGGCTTTCGAGGAGTTCCTCGGCGGCTTCCACGCGATGGATGAGCACTTCCGCACGGCTGCTCCCGAGCAGAACGTGCCGCTCCTCATGGGCCTGCTCAACATCTGGAACGTCAACTTCCTCGGCGCCGAAACCCACGCTGTTCTCCCCTACAGCCAGTTCCTCCACCGTTTCCCCGCCTACCTCCAGCAACTCACGATGGAGTCCAACGGCAAAGCCGTGCGCTACGACGGTTCCCCCGTGACCGTCGAGACCGGCGAGATCTTCTGGGGCGAGCCGGGAACCAACGGCCAGCATGCTTTTTATCAGCTCATCCACCAGGGCACGCGCCTCATCCCTGCGGATTTCATCGCGTTCGCGAACCCGACCTACGCGCTCAAGGACGGCGAGACCGATGTCCACGAGCTTTTCCTCGCGAACTTCTTCGCCCAAACGAAGGCGCTCGCCTTCGGCAAGACCGCCGAAGAAGTCGAAGCGGAGGGAACGAGGGGATCTCTCGTGCCGGCACGCGTTTTCGCGGGTGACCGTCCGACCACCTCGATCATGGCGAGCGCGCTCACTCCGAGCGTTCTGGGCCAGCTGATCGCCCTCTACGAGCACATCACGTTTGTGCAGGGTGCCGTGTGGGGCATTAACAGCTTCGACCAGTGGGGCGTCGAACTCGGCAAGCAGCTCGCGAAGCAGCTCACGAACGCCGTCGCTGGCGACGAAGCGGTTCTCGCCGAGCAGGATGCCTCGACGCGCCAGCTCATCGAGTACTACCGCGCCCACCGTGCCTGAACCCTTCTCATATAAAAATGGGGCCCCGCCGAAGCGGAGCCCCATTTTTGCGTCCGAAAACTACTCAGTTGAAGACCATGCCACCGTCGATGATGAGAGCCTGACCCGTCATGTAGTTCGAATCGGGGCCCGCAAGGTAGGAGACGCACGCGGCGACGTCCTCGGGTTCCGAGAGACGGCCGAGCGTGATGTTCTTCGAGAACTGCTCGAGGCCCCACTCGAACGGCTTGCCGTTTTCGTCGGCGACCTGCTGGGCGATCCCCATCATCATGGGGGTCTTGACGATGCCCGGGCAGAAGGCATTCACGGTAATGCCGTACTTCGCGAGATCCTTGGCGGCGGTCTGGGTGATGCCGCGGATCGCGAACTTCGTGCCGCCGTACACGGCGAGGTCGGGGTTGCCCACCTGGCCGGCCTGCGAGGAGGCGTTGATGATCTTGCCGCCTGTTTCCTTCATGTGCTTGAGCGCGGCCTGAATGCCCCACAGCGTGCCACCGACGTTGACGTCGAACACCTTGCGGTACACGTCCTCGGTGATTCCCTCGATTGGGGTCGAGGGGCCAAGGCCCGCGTTGTTCACGACAACGTCGAGGCGACCGAACTTTTCAACGGTGCTATCAACAGCGGCGTGCACGTTGTCGCGGCTCGATACGTCGACCTTGATTGCGATCGCGTCGTCACCAAGCTCGGCTGCAGCCTTCGAAGCCGCCTCCTCGTTGAAGTCCGCGAGAGCCACGCGGAAACCATCCTCGTGCAGGCGCTTGGCGATAGCGAGGCCAATGCCCTGCGCTGCGCCCGTAATAAATGCAACTTTCTTTTCAGCGTTCATGGGGATTCTCCTTTTCTTTCGCTGATGCCTTCTCGAGGTTATGCCTCTGGTCTGGATAGGGCCATAGAGGCTTTACCACCGAGACGCGTCATAGGGGCGCATTTCACCTCGTGGTCTCGTCCTAGGGTCCCGTGCCACATTAATTAGGATGGACGTGGCGAAAGGCACAACCGAAAGAGAGTGACATGAAGGTCGGCATTCTGACTTCTGGCGGCGACTGCCCAGGGCTCAACGCGGTGATCCGCGGAGCCGTGCTCAAGGGGGACTCGATCTACGAGGATGAGTTCGTGGGGTATCTCGACGGTTGGAAGGGCGTGCGCGACGACGAGTTCATTCCCATCCCCCGCCGACTCGTGCGAGGCATTGGTCGCCAGGGCGGCACGATCCTCGGCACTTCGCGCGTCAATCCGTTCCACGAGGACGGCGGCGGTGCGGACGGCGTGCGGAAAGTCCTCGAGGACCACGAGGTCGATGCCCTCATTGCCATCGGAGGCGACGGCACGCTTTACACCGCCAATCGTCTCGCCGAAGCCGGGATCCCCGTTGTGGGCGTTCCAAAGACGGTCGACAACGATCTTGATGCGACCGACTACACCTTCGGGTTCAACACCGCGGTCGACATCGCGACGGAAAACCTCGACCGATTGCGCATGACGGGCAACAGCCACCACCGCTGCATGGTCGCCGAGGTGATGGGCCGCAGCGTCGGCTGGATCGCGCTCCACTCGGGTATGGCCGCGGGCGCACACGTCATTTGCATTCCCGAATTCCCCCTCTCGATCGAGGAAATCTGCGAGTACGTCGCGCAGCGTGCCGCACGCTCCAAGCGCCGCTCCCCTCTCGTCGTGGTCGCCGAGGGCTATGTCCCGAAAGATGCACCAGCGGACTTCATGGACTACGAAATGGATGAATTCGGGCGACCAATCCTCGGCGGTGTTGCGCAGCGTCTCGCTCCATACATCGAAGAGGCCACGGGAATCGAAACCCGCGCAACCGTGCTCGGGCATATCCAGCGCGGTGGCGAGCCCAACGCGTACGACCGCGTTCTGGCCACCCGTTTCGGTATGGCAGCGATCGATCTCGTCCATGAAGGGGGCTTCGGCCGCATGGTGTCGCTTCGAGGGACGGACATTGTCAATGAGCCCCTTACCGAAGCGATCGATTCGGTCAAGCGCGTGCCGAAGTCTCGCTGGGACGAGGTGCGCGTCCTCTTCGGCTAGACACACCGGGAGCTTGCACCCACGGTTAGCTTTTTGATAATTTTTCTCAATATGCTGACCGCGCTCACCCTCACGACAATCGCCGGGCTCGCGACGATTCTCGGCTCCCTCATAGCCCTGAGCGAGCGCGCCCGAGAACCGAAAGCCCTCGGCGCCGCTCTTGCCTTCGCCGCGGGCGCGATGCTCACCGTGAGCGTACTCGAGCTCCTCCCCCACTCCTTTGACGAACTCGGGGCGACCCCTGCACTCACGTATGCCGCCGTGGGGCTCGTGATCGTCGGAGTGCTCGACTTCAGCTCGCGCGTGTGGGAGCAGCGCTCGGCCAAGGCAGCTCGAGAAGCCGGGCAGGCGTCGGACCCCGCCTCCACACGCGCGCTTGTGCGCACAGGTCTCTTCACGGCCCTCGCCCTCACCGCGCACAACATCCCAGAGGGCTTCGCAACGTTTTCGAGCGCCCTCCAGGGTGTCGAATTCGCACTCCCGCTCGCTGCCGCGATTGCGCTGCACAACATTCCCGAGGGCGTCGCCGTTGCCGCACCCATACTCCACGCAACCGGCTCACGCACAAAAGCAATTGCCGCGACCGCGCTTTCGGGCCTTTCCGAACCCATCGGCGCGCTCGCGCTCTACGGGATCCTCACTCTCACGGGTAAAGCCGCGAATCTCGAATGGGCGAACCCCCTGATTGCGGGCGTCATGATCGCGATCAGCGTGGTCGAACTCCTTCCGCTCGCCTACACCCACATACGGTTCAAAGGCACCCTCGGGTGGTGCGCGATAGGGGGACTCATCATGGCGACGAGCCTCTGGGCACTCGGCGGCTGAGCACCGCCCGCTCGCTTCCCCTCCTCCTGGTACGTTTGAGAGGTTCAAGCCCGTAACCGCGAGGAGATGCCGATGTCCACCATCATGTACACCATCACCGACGAAGCCCCCATGCTCGCGACAGCGTCGCTCTTGCCGATCGTGCGCGGCTTCACCTCAAAGGCGGGCGTTGACGTCGCGACACGCGACATTTCTCTCGCGGGGCGCATCCTCGCGGCCTTCGCGGACCTCTTTCCCGAAGACCAGCGCGAAAGCGACGCGCTCGCAGAGCTTGGTGCTCTCGCGCGAACCGCCGAGGCGAACATCATCAAGCTCCCGAATATTTCGGCTTCGGTCCCGCAGCTCAAGGCCGCAATCGCCGAGCTCCACGCGCGCGGCTACAACCTCCCCGACTATCCCGAGTCCCCCTCGAGCGACGAGGAGCACGAGATCCGTGCTCGCTACGACGCCGTCAAGGGCTCTGCCGTGAACCCAGTACTGCGCGAAGGCAACTCCGATCGCCGCGCTCCGCAAGCCGTCAAAAACTTCGCAAAGGCGCACCCGCACCGCATGGGCGAGTGGAGTAGCGAATCGCGCACCCGAGTCGCGACGATGAGCGAGGGCGACTTCCGCTCGAGCGAACAAAGCTTCGTTGCGGGGGGAGACAAGACGTTCCACATCGTTCACGTCGCAACCGATGGCACCGAGACCATCCTTAAAGACCAGGTGAAAGCAACGGACGGCGACATCATCGACGCGAGCGTCATGAGCGCCCGCGCTCTCGACGCCTTCCTCGCCACCCACATCGATGAGGCCCGCGAAAGCGGCGTTCTCTTCTCGCTCCACCTCAAGGCCACGATGATGAAGGTGAGCGACCCCGTCATTTTCGGTCACGCCGTGCGCGCATTCTTCCCGGAGGTCTTCGCACGTTTCGGGGCAGAACTCGAGTCAGCCGGTCTCTGGGCGAACAATGGCCTCGGCGCGGTGCTCGCGGGGCTCGACGCGCTCGATGCCGATACCGCCGAGTCGATCCGCGCACTTGTGGCCGAGCGCCTCGCAAGCGGCCCCGATCTCGCGATGGTCGACTCGGACCGCGGCATCACCAACCTCCACGTCCCAAGCGATGTGATCGTCGATGCGAGCATGCCGGCGATGATCCGCACGAGCGGAAAGATGTGGGGGGCCGACGGTGCCACGCACGACACCCTGGCCGTGATTCCCGATAGCTCCTATGCCCCCATCTACCAGGCCGTGATCGACGACTGCCGCCGTAACGGCGCCCTCGACCCCGCGACCATGGGGACCGTGCCGAATGTGGGCCTCATGGCACAAAAAGCCGAGGAATATGGCAGCCACGACAAGACTTTCATCGCTCCCGCAGCAGGGCGCATCGAGATCCGCTCGACGTGCGGGTGCAGCGATGCGGCGCTCACGTCGCACGAAGTCGAAGCTGGCGACATTTTCCGCGCGTGCCACACGAAGGATGCGCCCGTGCGCGATTGGGTCGCTCTCGCCGTGCGCCGCGCACGCCTGAGCGATACTCCTGCATTCTTCTGGCTCGACCCCGAACGCGCACACGACCGAGAAGTTGCCGCAAAGGTCGAGCGCTACCTCGCCGAGGAAAAAACGAATGGTCTGGACATTCGAGTGCTGAGCCCCGTCGCGGCAATGTCGGAAACCCTTTCGCGCGCCCGGGCAGGGCTCGACACGATCTCGGTCACGGGTAACGTTCTTCGTGATTACCTCACGGATCTGTTCCCGATCATGGAGCTCGGCACGAGCGCAAAAATGCTCTCGGTCGTGCCGCTTATGGCGGGCGGTGGCCTGTTCGAAACGGGTGCTGGTGGCTCCGCGCCAAAGCACGTGCAGCAGCTCGTGAGCGAGAACTACCTGCGGTGGGACTCGCTCGGGGAATTCCTCGCCCTCGCCGAGTCACTCAGGCACCTCGCGCGCCACGATGACAATCGAGACGCTGAGATCCTCGCCGATGCTCTCGACCGCGCGACCGAGACTCTCCTGAACGAGGGAAAGTCGCCCGAGCGCCGCCTCGGAGGCATCGACAACCGCGGCTCGCATTTCTTCCTGGCGCTCTATTGGGCGCGTGAGATCGCATCGCAAGCGCAGTCCCCCGCGCTCGCCGAGGCGTTCGCCCCCGTCGCGCGCGAGCTCGACGAGTCCGCGGAGCAAATCGAGCGCGAGCTTCGTGAGGTCCAGGGAACGCCTGCTGACCTCGGCGGCTACTACCGTCCTGATAACGCCAAGACATCGGCGGTCATGCGCCCCTCGGCGACGTTCAACGCGATCATCGACGGGCTCGCCGCGCGCGAGGTTTGACCCGGGCTTGCCCCGGCTCTAAAACCGCAGGTCCGTCTCGACACCCATCGTGCGTGCGACCGGCAAGTGGAAGTGGTCGCTTGCACGCGCCTGATTCTTGAACATCACGCGGAAAAACTTCTTCGCGACGAGAGTCGTGAAAGACGCGGGTGCGAGCACGAGGTTCGCGCGCGCCGTGACAAACCACGTGCTCTTGAGGCGCTGATTGCTCCAGCGCTCGGTCGCATCTTCACACGAAGCAAGGAGCCGCATCGCCTTCGGCACGTCGAGGTGTTCCTTGAAACCGAAGTGCAGATGCACACACTCAACCCCGTCGGGCACACCCGGAACGTCAACTACCTGGATTCTCTCCTGCGCGCTCACGCGCGGGACCGGTTCGGTCGTCACCTCAGCGATCACCACGCGCGAATGGAGTGCGCGGTTCACGCGCGTTTGCGTAAGGAGCGCGAGCGGCGGAGTCGTCACGTCCTGGTGAAGGTAAACGACGGTTCCCGGAAGCTTCTGAAGCTGCTTCTTTTCGGTGCGCGATACGAACTCTTCCCACGTGCCGCTCAGGTCTTTGCGACGCTCGCGAAGCCTGTCAGCGCCGGTACGCCACACGTGCATCGTCGCAATGCACAACACGGAAACGGCGAGCGGGATCCAACCACCCGTGAGCACCTTCGCGGCATTCGCTGCGAACAGGAAGATTTCGGCACTCGCAAACATTGCGCACACGAGGATCGCCTTCCACAGCACCCACTCTTTCACGTGGCGGAAGTAGAGGAAAAGAAGCGAGGTCGAAAGCAGAAAGGAGCCCGAAACGGCGATGCCGTACGCGCTCGAGAGCCCCTGCGAGGAGCGGAAGGCAAGGATGAGCACGAGCGCCCCCACGCACAGTAACCAGTTCACACCGGGCACATACACCTGCCCCTTGTGTTCGCTCGTGTACCTATGCGTGAGGCGCGGAAGAAGCCCCAACCGCTGGGCCTGCATCGACACGCTGAACGCCCCCGCAATCACGGCCTGTGAGGCGATGATCGTCGCGAGAGTCGCGAGGATGACGACTGGAAACTGCAGGGAGTGAGGCACAAGATCGTAGAACGGGTGGCTCGCGCTGCGTTCGCGCAAAACCAGGGCCCCTTGCCCCAGATAGTTAAGTGCGAGGCACGGGAAGACGAGCGCAAACCATGCCCTCGCGATCGGCCCTCGCCCAAAGTGCCCCATATCCGCATACAGGGCCTCTGCTCCCGTCACCGTCAGCACAACAGCGCCTAGCGCGAAGAACGCCAAGAGCGGTTCCGTCACGATGAAGCCTAGAGCATGATGCGGGGAAAGCGCCCCGAGGATTTCCGGAGTCTTCACGATCGACAGCACGCCGAAGGCCGCGATCACAAGGAACCACACGATCATGACGGGCCCGAACGCGCGGCCCACAACGCCCGTTCCCCACCGCTGAATGCTGAACAAGGCAAGCACGAGCCCAAGGGCGATGGGCACGACGAGCGGGCCCATTGCGGGCGAAGCTTCCTCGAGCCCCTCGACCGCCGACAGGATCGAGATGGCCGGGGTGATGAGCGAATCGCCGTAAAACAAACCCGCCGCACACATACCGAGCACCATCACCACGCCGAGCAGACCTCGCGAACGCGCGCTCGACAGGACGGATGTCAGAAGCGCCGTGAGCGAGAGCTCGCCACCCTCGCCGTCATTGTCGGCGCGAAGTAGCACACCTATGTACTTGATGGTGACCGTGAAGGTCACTGCCCATAGCACGAGGGACAACGCGCCAAAAATATGCTGGGGATCGGGGGGAAGCGGGTGGCCGTCAGCCTCTGTGAAAAGCGCTTGGAATGCGTAAATCGGGGAAGTGCCGATGTCGCCGAAGACAACGCCGACGGCGGCGACGGACAGTGCAAAAATTCCTTGTGAACGGGCGTGAGTTGTCATCACGACCGACGAGTCTAGCCCGGCCCTATGCGTCAAGGAACCGTTAAGGCTGTCTCGTGGCTCACGAATCCGTAAGGCCGTACAGTCACCTGAGCTTTCACAAAAAACGCCCCGGCGAGGCCGGGGCGTTTTCATCAGAGTCGTGACATCACAGTGCCGCGAGAGCCGCCTCGTAATCGGGCTCATCATCGACACTCGGCACGAGCTGCGAGTGCACAACCTTCCCGTTTTCGTCGGCAACAAGAACGGCACGGGCAAACAGGCCGGCGAAGTCACCGTCGGAAAGAACCACGCCGTAATCCTTACCGAAGCTCGAGCGGAAGGCCGAGAATGTGTGGACATCATCCAGGCCCTCGGCGCCACAGAAGCGCTCCTGCGCGAACGGAAGGTCCACCGACACACCGATCACAACGGTGTTGTCGAGCGAGGACGCCTGCTTGTTAAACGTGCGGAGCTGAGCCTGGCACGTGGGGGTATCCACCGAAGGGAAGATGTTCAGCACGATGCGCTTACCGGCAAAATCGTCGAGAGTGACGTCGGCAAGATCGGCATTCGCGAGGATGAATGCGGGAAGCTGATCGCCAACCTTGGGGAGTTCCCCGCTCGTCGACACGGTTGCGCCTTCAATGGTCACGTCTGCCATCGTCAATCCTTCTTTCATCGCTTGATGCGGCCGCGTTCTGCGGCCCTGGTACGTCTCGTACAGTAGAGCCGGCAACTGACCGTTGCCAGAAAACCGCCCGGTCAGGCGAGGCGCTTACTTCTTTTCTTCCTGCATGCGCTTGATGGCCTTCTTCACGTCGAAATCGGCCTTCGGGTATGCGGGAGCGATCCGCTCGAGCGCATCGGTCAGCAGCTGCTGAACGGCGAGCCGCGCGTACCACTTGCGATCGGCGGGCACGACGTGCCACGGAGCCCACGGCGTGTGCGTTTCGCGAATCGCCGCGTCGTAGGCATCCATGTACTCGTCCCAATGCTCGCGCTCATCGAGATCACCCGTGTTGAACTTCCAGTGCTTGTCCTCACGCTCGAGACGCTCGTAGAGGCGCTCCCACTGCTCCTCCTTGGAGATGTGGAGCATGACCTTCACGACTTCGTAGCCGCGCTCCTCCACAAGCTGCTTCTCGAACCGGTTGATGTCGCTGTAGCGCTTCGCGAGAGTTTTTTCGTCGGCCCAGCCGTGGACACGATGAATGAGCACGTCTTCGTAGTGCGAGCGATCGAAAACGCCGATGAAGCCGGGCTCGGGAAGCGCGCGCCGAATACGCCACAGGAAGTGGCGGTTCTTTTCCGTTGCCGTCGGAGCCTTGAAGCCCTTGATCCGCACACCCTGCGGATCAACGGCGCCGACGACGTGCCGCACAATGCCGCCCTTTCCGGCCGTGTCCATGCCCTGGATCACGAGGAGCACACGGCGGCCATTTTCTTGGTCGCGGTGCTCGGCCCACAGTCGCTCCTGGAGCTCGCTCAAGTACGCGGTGCGGGCGGCGAGGATCGCTTTGCCGTCCTGCTTATCGCCGTCAAACTCGAGCCGCGCCTTCGTCGAGAGGTCGCGCACGGAGGTGAAGCCCTCGAGATCGGGGGCGAGCTCGTGCCCACGCGGGCGAGCATCGACGAAGGTGCCGTCTTCAACGATGTCGAGGGCCGCATCACTCACCTTGAGGTGCTTCTTCGCCTCGTCAAGAACGATCTTGTCGCGCTGCTCGAGCACGGGCGCCTTCGCCTTCTGCTGCGTATTCTTATCGCGCTTCTTGCTCGTGGAGTTCTTCTTATCCTTCTTTGCCATCCCCACAGTCTAGGGAACGGCGTGGCACGTTCCTAGCGGGGACCTCATTCCGAGGCGCGCCTGTGCGTGAGAGCAATGAAGCGCGTCACGATAAGGGCACCGAGGGCGATCGCGGCCGTCGACACCCAGACCGCGGCGCGGAGCCCGGCGCTGTCCACGATGAGACCACCGATAATCGCGCCTCCCCCGATAGAAATGTTGAATGCCGCGCTATTGAGGGCTGTGCCCGCCTCAACTCGATCCCCCGCCTCGGCGTTCACGAGCGACTGGATCGACACCGAGGCCATGCCACCGAAGAAGCCCCACACGGCGATGATCACGAGGGCATTCGTGGGCGCGGACATGACGGTCGCGACGAGCGTGAGCGCGAGCGCTGAACCGACGGCAAGGACGAGAACGGCAAGCGCGGCCGAACGCTTGATGAGGGGCCCGGCCGCGAAGTTGCCGATGAGGCCCAGCGTTCCGTAAAGAAGGAGGTACATGCTGATTCGTTCCACATCAACGTGCGCGAAGTCCTGGAGGATCGGGCTCACGTAGCTGTACGAGATGAACTGCCCCGTGACAATAATGAGCGTCAGCACGAATGCGTAACGGACGCCGCGGATCCGCACGGCTCCAAGCGTCGAGCGTACGGTTTCGACCGAGGCCGATTGCACGGGGCGCACCATGACGATCATGACAATGCCAACGATGAGCGCGAGAATTCCCGTCGCGGCAAAGGCTCCGCGCCAGCCAAATACCGTTCCCAGCCACGTCGCGAGCGGGAGACCGAGCACGAGCGCGCTCCCGTTTCCAGCAAAGGCGATTGTCATCGCGGTCGTGCGGTCCTTCTTTTTCACCTGGCCAGTCGCAACGAGAGGAAGTACGGGCCAGTTCATGCCGATCGCGATGCCGGTGAAGAGGCGAGAAGCAAGAAACAGCGGCCACGAGGTTGAAAAGAAAGAGACGGCGCAGCTCACCACGACGGAAAGGAGCGCGAGAAGCAGCACGGTTTTACGGTTCAGGGGTCGGGTCACGCTTGGCACGAGCAGGGCCACAACGCCCGCGATCACGCCGGGGAGGGTCACGGCAAGTCCGACGGTCCCTCGGCTCACACCGAGGTCATTGGAAATAAGTGTGAGCACGCCGATCGGGAGTTCTTCGATCGTGATGAGGGTAAAAATGCCGAGGGCAAGCGCGACGACGGCGATCCAGTTCGAGCGTTCGTTCTCATTGCTCGGCGCTGCTTCAGGAAGGCTCGAAGGATCCGCCTCGGGATTGATGGCGGGAATCGAGCCTGTCACAGTAGGAGGAACTGCCGACACGGCACACTCCTTCTTTATTGTGCGGCAGACACGCGCGGTGCCTGGGCTCACGGATCTTGACCCGCGCAGCGACCATCACTCTAGGAAATAGGGCACGGGGCCTCCAAGTTCTGGTGGCAGGATTCACCGGGTACGTGCCCATAAGATGTACCCGCCCCACACACGTGTTTTGAGAGGACTGCTTCATGGCCGTTGGAATCGCCGCGCTTCTTGACGACGTCGCCGCTCTCGCGCGCATGGCCGCCGCCAACGCGGACGATGTCGCCGCCGCCTCCATGAAGGTGAGTGCAAAGGCCGCGGGAGTCGTCGTCGACGACGCCGCCGTTGCTCCGCAATACGTACGCGGCGTCAACCCCAAGAGGGAGCTACCGATCATCTGGAAGATCACGAAGGGCTCCTTGCTCAACAAGGCGATCATCCTTGTTTTTGCACTTCTCCTTTCGCAGTTCGCACCGTGGATTCTCACGCCGCTGCTCATGCTCGGCGGAACCTACCTGTGCTTCGAAGGAGCCCACAAGATTTGGGAGCTGGTGACCGGCAATAAGGCCGCGAAGGAAGCGGAGCCCGCCGTCGTGCAGGGAGAAGAAGCCGAGAAGAAAGTCGTGTCGGGCGCCGTGCGCACCGACTTTATTCTCTCCGCGGAAATCATGGTCATTTCGCTGAATGAGGTCGCTGATCAACCTCTCCTCGATCGCGCACTCATCCTCGTGGTCGTCGCGATTCTCATCACGCTCGCTGTCTACGGCGTCGTGGGTCTCCTCGTGAAAATGGACGACGTAGGCCTCGCCCTCACAAAGCGCGATTCGCAGGGCGTGAAGGCCTTTGGCGCGTGGCTCGTGAAGGCCATGCCCGTCGTCATGACCATCATCAGCTACATCGGCATGTTCGCAATGCTGTGGGTCGGCGGGCACATCATGCTCACGGGACTCGATGAACTCGGCCTCCACGCGCCCTACGGTTTCGTTCATCACCTCGCCGAGGGCGTTGAGGGCGTAGCCGGCGTGGGTGGCGTACTCGCATGGCTCGTCGACACGCTGTGCGCGCTCGTGTTCGGGCTCGCGTGGGGCGCGATCATCGCAGCACTGTGGGCTCTCACGCCGTGGGGCAAAAAGACACACTAGGGGCCTGGCAGCCGTCGGAACCCCAATGACGACGGTTGGCCGCTCCCCTATTTTTCTTGAGCGGTCACCGGGGGTTCGGCCGACCACGGGAAGACGATCCAATCGGAGGTGTGCTTCCACACGAAGTGGGGCTCAACGACGGAAGTCGGCTTGGAATACAGCACTGCCGAGCGGGCTTCGGCGCCTTGGGCCTCGAGGAGCTCGAGCACGAGGGCAAGCGTGCGACCCGAGTCGGCGACGTCATCGACAACGAGCAGGCGCTTTCCTTCAATCGCCTCCGTGTCAAGAAGCGGGGCAAGTAGGACCGGATCGGGAAGGGTCTCGTGAACATCGGTGTAGAACTCGACGTTGATGGCGTCGGCAAGCTTAAGACCGAGTGCGTACGCGAGTGAACCCGCGGGAAGAAGGCCGCCACGCGCAACGGCAATGATGATTTCGGGTTCGAAATCCGAATCCACAACAGCTTGCGCGAGCTCTCGACTCGCGGTGCCGAAGGTGTCCCACGTGAGGACCTCCTTGACCTGCAGATCGCTCGAATCGGCGTGGTAGGCCCCAGTCACGGTGTCCTCATTTCCCCGGCATCTCCGGATCACACCGGAGCTGGCCCGGTGGCGTGTTCACTTTCGTCTCCCCCGTCCGCCCCACGGGGCCAACCGGTCGTGGCTCCATAGTAAGGGCGACACGAAAGGCGATGCACGGTCAGAATTGGTCGTCTCCTACCGCCTCCCACTCCCCTCACACCCTCACGCCCTTAGCCGCGCCTTGCTTCCCTCGCCGCAGCCACTCCTTCCGCGGCGCCTCTCTTATTCGCTCCTTGCCTCTCTCCCCCTTTGCTCCATCACCCGCCAGAGCCACCGTGATGCACCTCACTCTGTTGTTTTTCGGGCTAGTTTTATCCACACTCGTATAGGCGGTTTCGGTTTCTGATTTTTCTTTAGGCGGGGGTTTGTGTGGTGGCTGGTGCTCCACAACCCGTTTTTATCCACAAGTATTTCGGTTTTTCCACACGCAGGAATTATGTGGTTGCTGGTTTTCCACATTCTCTGGGCTGGTAGTGGGGTTCTTTTCGGGTGGGCGAGTTTAAATGTCTCACCCTTCTTTTAGGCTCGAGACATCAATGAACAACACAAACTCTGGTCTCAAGAAGTTCACTGTTGAGGGGAAGGGGGAATCAAAAGCGATGAGCGCACCAACACTCGAAAACAATGTCGCCACCGCGCGCGCAGCCAACGTGGCCAGCGAGGCTGTCAGCGGTGAGCAGTTTGATGCGGTCACCACCCGCACAGATGTTTTGAACCTTCTTCTCGCTCGTTCTGAGGGGTGGCAGGCTTCACTTTCGGGCATGCTGGAAGCCTTCCCCACCGCACCCGTCACGCCTTCTTCCGGTACTTCTCGTGATGCCAGGTCAGCCCACCCAGCAACAACGCCTGCGCGTGTTCTTGATGGACAGGATTTGCTTACGCGTTTGGATGTGTTGGAGTCGCTCACGCGGATTGCGGAGCTGACTGAAGCGGTCAAAGCGCATATTCTGACCGAGCTTGATGAGACCGACGGCATCGGCCACCTCAACGGCAAAGAGGACACTGCCGGCACCAAAAACGTGGAAGATGCTGCTGGTCTTGATCCCTCTGATGGTCTGGATTCGCTCAGTGATAAGGACCGGGCACGGGTGTTTGCGGCGCGGCGTGCTCTCGCGCATGAGGTGTCGTTGATCCTCAAACAATCCCCCTACGCGACAAGTGTCGAGATTGCTCGCGCACGGATGCTCACGAAGAACTTGCCGATGCTCCTGGCGAACCTTGAAGCGGGCCGGATCTCGATCAACGAAACCCACGCGATCACGACCAGTCTTCGTGATGCCACCAGCATCCACGCCCAACAACTAGACCACCCGATCGCCAAAGAACTGGAGCGTTCCCCACACGCCGGGAAAACACACTGGCGCGCCTTCACCAGTAGCGCACTACTCTCTCTCGACCCGGCGACTGCGCTGGAGCGGGAAAAGAAAGCATTCACCAAACGCCGCCTCACCCTGAGAACCCTGCGTAACGGGATGAGCAGCCTCACCCTCACCATGCGCACCCTCGACGCCAAAAGAATCCACGACCTACTCAACACCCACGCCGCCCACGCCCACAACACTCTCCGCCAGCACGAGATCACCACCGCCAAAAAAGAAGCCGACAACCACGCCCAACACACCACCACCAAACTCCACACGCTTCTCGCACAAGGCGACTTCACCCTCCACCACCTCACCGAAACCCACACCCCTGAAACCACCACCCGGTTCAACCACCAACACGGCACCGCCCCCTACAAGGCCACACGCCCCACTTCTCTCGCACAATTCGAGCTGGAAGAGGCCGACAATGCCGCCCGCAGCAAAGCCAAAGACTTCCTCACCAAGCTCGAGCAGGAAAAACTCCGCCTCACAATCACGAACAACAGTGACGGTTCACCAGAGGTGCGCGTGGTTGCGCGTGGTGGGGCGTGGCGGCGCCACTACCAACCACCAGCACACACCACACACAACCTCGCCATCGACGCCCTCGTCGAAACCCTCCTCAACACGAGACCCGACCACCCCGCCACATACTTCGCACCCCCCACCAAAGCACCAGGCGTCACCACAGATCCCTGGACACCACTCCCCCAACCACACGAACCAGAAGACGAAAAAACGAAACGAAGCAGACAAGCCAACGAAACAGCACCACCACCCAATACCCCACAAACCGAAGAAGCCACACACAACACAGAAACCGCAACCGGCAAAACACAAGGAACTTCTTTGGGTGTTCGGGGGTCAAGTCGTGCCCGAAGGTTCGAGATCGGGCTGCTCGTGCCCGTCAACCCCGACGTCTCCAGCGGCTATATTCCCGAGGCCGGGCTCATCACCGCCAAAACCGGCTTCGACTACCTCAACGAACTGTTCGACAACGACGTCCTCGTCAAATACAAACGAATCTTCACCAGTGCCGCGACAGGGGAAGTCCTCGCCATGGACTCCCGCTCCAGACTCTTCCCCAAAGCACTCGCCGAACTCATACGACTCAGGGACCGCACCTGCCGCGGCCCCTACTGCGACGCACCCATCACCACCATCGACCACATCCACCGCCACGCCCAAGGCGGCCCCACAACCATCGACAACGCCCAAGGCCTCTGCACCCGATGCAACCTCGCCAAAGAAGCCCTCACCGTCACCCACACCAACAAAACAAACACCAACACCAACACCAACACCAACCCACACCACCCCGACACAACAACCACCACCTGGACCACCCCCACCGGCCGCACCTACACCAGCACCACCCCCAGATACGACACATAGAAGAACCCGCGAACAAACAACACGCCCCCGATCAGAAGGGGAGGAGAAAACGCAAGCAATGCGCCTTCGATCGCGCATTCGGAAGATCTGGCGAATGCATGGGCCGGAGCTAAGGGCTTCGAGCTTGCGCTTCTACCGCAGCGGTGGCTCTCCTGGCTACGCCTGACGCGCTTTCGGGGCGGCGAACAGCACTAGGGGCAGCTTAGAATCGGGTCATGGCCATGCATGAGGTAAAGGTTCTCGTCCCCGAGGAAAGGCTCGCCGATTTCTACGCGCGTTTTGGCGCGTGGCTTGCCGGAAGCGGCGCAGCACTCGCCGGAAGCGACGCGGAATTTGATGAGGAAGACTCCGCCGAAAAAGGCAAGTCAACTGCGAAGAGCTGGGGTGCACGCACGGATTCAGGTTCGGAGAGCCGCACAGATTCCAGAACGGGAACCCGGCCGACCACAGTCGCGGAAGTAGCCGGCACGCACGTACGAGCCAGAAACGATTCCGAATCAGCCGAACGCTCACCTCAGGAACGCTTCGCAGGGAACAATGGGGGCCGCGGCATGGAGGCGGCGCGGCAAGCGTCGGACCGAGTCGGTTCGCAGGATGATGACTTGCTCGACGGCGCAATCGAATGGTGGCGTTCCCTCAAACGCAACGAGCGGGACATTTTTACCCTGTTCATGGATGCCGCGCCACAAACAATGGGTGCGGCAGAAATCGTGACCAAACTTGGCCTCAAGAGCGAGCGAGTTATACCCGGAGTTCTCGCGTGGCCGCGCCGCAAGGCAGCCCGCGCGGGTTTCCCGCTCGCGTGGAAATTTGAGCACGACCCCGACGGCAAGGCTCGCTACGGGCTTCGCAACATGCCGGAAGTGTCGATGAGCGCGATCGAATATGCGGCGCTTATGCGCGAGGCGAAACGAACCGTAGAAGGTTGAGATCGGAAGCGCGGGTAGAACCCGCCTTGAGCTAGAGCTACCTCGGGTCTTCCCTCGCTCTCATCATGAACCCATGGGACAAAATGAGCCCGAAGGTCATCGCTGCGAGTATGAGCAGAGCCGTGGAAAAGTCTTGGGCGACGCCAACGACGACAACCGTGTTGGGGCGCGTCGTCAGCTGCACCATTCCTGCAACAGCGCGGAAAAGGTAGATACCGGGCACGAGAGAAACGATCGCGGCGAAGCCTACGCCCGCGAACGACAAACGCTTGCGGTAGGCGACAACGCTAAGTATGAGCCCCGCAACGACACAGGCCGCGAGATCGGCGTTGATCACATTCACGCCGCACACCACCATGAGGATCCAGCGTCCGGCGTGGATAAAACCACCCACAAGAATCGGCCACGCCGCTTGCGTCAGCGGCATGGAAAAATACACGCTGAAGGCCATTGCTGCAAGGGCTGCGGCGAGCGCATCGACCCAGAGCATCGGGGTGCGTGCGCCGGCCGTTACGGGCAAGTCGCTCCCCACTAAAAGGAGGCCCACGACCAGCCCGCCGCTGATGGCCGCAAGGATAATTCCGCCATACACAATCCGGTGCCACCCCACCGTGACGTTCTTGCCCGTGACATCGAGTGCCCCGTTGATGAGGTGCGGACCGGGCACGAGAATCATCGCGGGACACACCGCGACGAGGCGAGCCGCCGAGGCAATTCCGAGATGGTCTGCCACGCCTCCGAGAATCCCCGCGAGCATCGCCGCCGCAAGCGCCTGCCCGGGAACCGCAATGCCGTGGGAGCCCAGCCACCGTCGAAGCGCGCCTCCGACACCCGCGGCAACCGCGATGAGCACATAGGAAAGAGGGCTGCGCGCACCGTAGATCAGGGCGAGTGCCCACGCGCCGACGATGCATGCGAGAACGAAGCGCCACAGAGGCGCGTGCGAAATCGCCGCGGCCACGTCGAGACGAGAGTTGAGGCGCTCAAGCTCGCCATCGTCAATGTCGCCGCTGCTCGGCAGCGAGTCGATGGCTCGAAGCGTCGCGTTGACTCGCGCCATGTTGATGGCCTCGGGTCGCACATGCACGGTCGTGTGAGCGTGACCGTCGTGGTCGACAAGCACCACGCGGTTCCATTCCACGAGGCACCGCACCGGCGAACCGAGTCGCGCACTGAGCGACTCGACAGTCGAAATTGCTTCCGAGGTGAGGTGCCCGAACCCGACGAGGGTCCCCGCGGTCGTCGCGAGAGCCCGCATTCGCTCATCTCGCATGGGTGCCTCTCTTCGCGTGCAACTTGCGCGCCAGCTCCGTGCCAGGGCAGGGCGCACTTGCGCGATTAAGAATAGCGTTCTGCTCGGGGCGCTTAGTCCTGGGAGGGGGCCGACGAACGCTTAGCAGCATTGCGCTCTCCATCACAATAAGGAAACCCCGGCGAAAGAAATCGGAGACGCCTACGGAACCAATTCGGGCAGTCCAATACGGATGCGAAAAGATGGGCATTTTCGCGATGCGCGACATGCTCGAGCACCAGGTCGAACTGATCGCGGCTTTCGACATCAATCCTTCGGTGGATGGAGGAGGCATTGCCGAAGTGATAGGGGGCCACCCAAAGCATTGAGGTGGGTGATTCGCTCAATTTCGACAGCGCAAAACGGGAGCGCGTGACGCTTTCCTGATTGGCCACCGGGGCTTCGAATTGGCGTAACCCTCCCGTTTCGTGATCGTGCGACAGTGATTGAGCATTCGACCACGACCTCCAAACAGCCCGCAGGATGTTTACATGTCAACCGACGTCGCTCAGCCCGCACGCCAATTCCTGGGTCCCGACCGCAACTGGCATCTCGCCTTCGGCGTTCTCACGCTCGGTACCCTCATCCTCTGTATCTACTGGGCGCTCGGCTACACCGAGACCGGTGCTTGGGGCATTCTGATCACGACGATCATTGTTGGCCTCTTCATGGCGTTCAACATCGGCGGTAACGACGTCGCCAATTCGTTCGGCACGTCCGTGGGTGCGGGAACGCTCAGCATGAAGCAGGCACTCATGGTTGCCGCGATCTTCGAAGTTAGCGGCGCCGTGATCGCGGGTGGCGATGTCACCGAGACTGTGCGAAGTGGCATCGTTGACCTCGACGCCTTCTCGGTTCAACCAATCGATTTTGCCTTCATCATGATGTCGGCACTCCTTGGCGCGGCTCTGTGGCTCCTCGTGGCGACGAAGATGGGCTGGCCAGTCTCGACGACCCACTCGATCGTCGGCGGCATCGTTGGCGCCGCCGTGACGCTGGGACTCGTCACGGGCACCGGTGGTTTCGACATGGTGCAGTGGGGCGAGATCGGCAAGATCGCGCTGTCCTGGGTCGCGTCGCCTCTCCTCGGCGGGATCGTCGCCTACATTCTCTTCGGGGCGATCAAGCGCTACATCCTCGTGTACAACGAAGAAGCCGATGAAAAGCTCCGCCAGCTCAAGATCGACCGCGCCGCGCACCGTGAAAAACACAAGAAGGCATTCGAACGCCTCACGGAGATCCAGCAGATCGCCTACACGAACGCCATGGCGCGCGATGCCTCTACGATTCAGTCGGACCCCAACTACGACGTTGAGGATCTCGATTCGGATTACTACCGCGAGCTCCACAAAATCGAGGAGCGCGCCGAGCACATCAACGCCCACCGCGCCCTCGACACGTGGGTTCCTCTCCTTGCGGCTGCGGGCTCGATCGTGATCTCTTCTATGCTCCTCTTCAAAGGCCTAAAGAACCTGCACCTCGACATCGATAGCGCGGGCAACATCCTCATCATGGCGATGGTGGGTGCTGCCGTGTGGATGGCCGTGTTCATTTTCGCGAAAACCCTCAAGAACGAAGATCTCTCCCGCTCGACCTTCCTCCTTTTCTCGTGGATGCAGGTGTTCACCGCCTCAGCGTTCGCCTTCAGCCACGGATCGAACGACATCGCGAACGCCGTTGGCCCGTTTGCCGCGGTCCTCGACGTTCTCAAGACCGGCTCAATCTCCGCCGACGCAACGGTGCCCGCAGCTCTCATGCTGAGCGCCGGCATAGGCCTGATCTGTGGCCTGTGGTTCATCGGCCGCAACGTCATCAAGACCGTCGGTACGGGCCTCACAAAGATGCACCCCGCGTCCGGCTTCGCCGCCGAACTTTCCGCCGCGGGCGTTGTGATGGGGGCGTCGATGATTGGTATTCCGGTCTCCTCGACTCACATCCTGATCGGCGCAATCCTCGGCATCGGTCTCGTGAACAAGGCGGCGAATTGGAATCTCATGAAGCCGATTGCCCTCGCCTCAGTCACCGCGCTTCCCGCCGCGGCTGCGATCGGAACCGTGGGCATCATGCTCCTGCGCGCCGTATTCGGCTAAACGTCCTTTTGAAATACGGGCTTTTGAAAAACGGGGTCGTGGTGCACTACCTCACCCACCACGAAATCGATATCGCCCACGCGCTCCCATCCGTGCTTGGTGTAAAAGCGCTGCGCCCGGTTGTTGTCGGCATTCGCGTTGAGCCATAGTCCCTCCACGCCGCGTTCACGAGCACGTTCTTCGGCGGCTTCGAGGAGTGCCGCCGCGATACCTTTGCCGTGCATCTCGGGAACGGTGTAGCACTTGGAGAGGAGTCCCGCCTGCTGGAGCGTCACACCGAGGTGCGGGGCGGGGGCGCCATCTGGCCCGAAGAGCAGGAGCGCGTAACCAACAAGCTCTTTTCCGACGGTTGCCACGAGCACATCGTGCTCCGGGTGATCGATGTGCGCAGCAAAATGTTCGGGGGTGAGGTTCTCGCGAACATAGGCGTCGATGTGGGCCTGAGCAAGCGTCGGAGGAGAAGCCAAAGGGAAGGTGAGGGCAGCAAGTTCGCTAACGGCGAACGCTTCTTGAGGGTGGGCAGCTCGAACTTTGAAGTCCATTCCTCCATTGTTTCTCACTCGAACCTGAAAATCGCACGCATGCCTCTTTCAGGCTCGGAACACTATGTTCAGCGCGCGGCAAGGTTCCTTCCACGCGACGGTCAGCCAACGTGGAAAAAGCCTCAAGGTACTCATGGAAAGTTGGATCTCGCTTGGGGCACAGGGCTCCGAGCGCTCCATAAGAGACGCTCACGAGCTTCCCACAGTGTCTCGAAAGTCTGAACAAGACAAAGCTCGAGGAAAGGACGAAAGCCATGAACCTCCGCGATCAGATCGATACTCTCCAGAAGGCCACCGTTATCGACCGTGACGGCAACAAGATCGGCTCGGTCGGCCAGGTCTACCTCCACAACAGCACCGGCGAGCCCTCGTGGGTCACCGTCAACACGGGCCTCTTCGGCTCGAACGAGACCTTCATTCCCCTCGACGAAGCTCAGCTCAGCGGCGACGAGATCACCGTCCCCTACGAGAAGGACTTCGTGAAGGACGCGCCGAACATCAGCGAGGACGGCGAGCTCACCCCCGAGCAGGAAAACGAACTGTACCGCTACTACGGCGTGAAGGATCCGGGCTACGGCACCGAGACCACCGGCGACGCGGGCGAGGCTCGCGACGATCGCGACCTCAACCAGCAGGGCCCCGCAGATAACGCGGCGGGCAACGAGAGCGCAGCAGGCGTCGGAACCGCCGGTGTTGCCACCGCCGGTACCGCTGGTGTTGCCGGAGCCGCCGGTAACGAGCGCGAGGGCGTTGCCGCTGATGCGGATCGCCGCGAGGCTGCCGACGTCAACGGCGAGCAGAAGATCACCCTCCACGAGGAGCAGGTCAACGTTGGCACCGAGAAGGTCGAGACCGGCCGCGTGCGCCTTCGCAAGCACGTCGTGACCGACACCAAGACCGTTGAGGTTCCCGTTGAGCGCGAAGAGTTCGTGGTCGAGCGCACCCCCGCGACCGGCACCGCAACCGACGCTCCCCTCGGCGAGGACGAGGTCGAGGTGTCGATCTCCGAAGAGCGTCCCGTCGTGAACAAGGAGACCGTTGCGACCGAGGATGTCCGCGTGGGCACCCGCACCGTTCAGGACACCGAGAAGGTTGCGACCGACGTTTCGCGCGAAGAGGTTGCCGTCGACGGCGTTGACGCCGAGGGCAACCGCAAGGGCGACACCATCTGAGTAGCTTTCAGGAGCTAGGGCTCGAAGAAGCCCCCGCCTGCTCGCGTATCTGCGAGAAGGCGGGGGCTTCACTATTTCCGACGGTAGGCTTGCGTCCATGGATTTCGTGACCTACGCGATCGATGACGTGCCCACGCGTGAAGAGCTTGTTTCGCTTTACGATTCCGTCGGTTGGACGGTCTACACTCGCACCCCTGACCGGCTCGAAGCAGCGATTGATGCCTCTCTTCGGATCGTCACCGCGAGAGTTGGTGATGAGCTCGTGGGGCTCGCCCGCATCGTCGGCGACGGACTTACCATCGTCTATCTCCAAGACATTCTCGTGAGGCCAAGTCACCACCGCCGTGGAATCGGGCGCGAGCTCTTCTCGCGCGCGTTTGAGCCCTATGGCGACGTACGACAAAAAGTACTCATGACCGGCTGCGGGCAAGCCACACGCTCGTTTTACGAAGCCATGGGCTTCACTGAAACCCGCGACCTCGGCGACCTCAGCGAACAGGTGCGTGTTTTCGTGAGCTTCAGCTGATCGGGCGCTCGATATGGGCGGCCTTGCTCGCCAAGAAGTCGATGTACTTCGGGTCTTCGTCGGAAAAAATCTCCGGTCCCGCCCCCATGTACGCACGCATGAGTTCATCCGCCGCTCGCGGCTCGTTGCCAAGCTCGAATTGCGCCTGGCCAAGACGCAAGTGAATGAACGGGTTTCCAATCGCCTCAGGGCAGTGCATGCACGTCGTGAGCGCCGCGTGCGCAGTTTCGAAATCCCCGCGGAGCACGTGCGCATCGCCGATGCTCGCAAGCAGCCACGTCGCTTGCGGCCACTGTGTTTTTGGCTCCGGGAGCATTGTCCAGGCAAGATCGAAAAACTCCACCGCGCCAAGGTAATCCTCAGCATCCATGCGTTCGTTTCCCTTTTCGGCGAGAGCGTCGATGTCTTCTTCCCAACTCATGGTTTCCCCTTCCGTGTGGAGTTGCGGGGCCAGCGTTGCAGGAAAGGCTGGGCGTAGTTCGGGGTGACGAACGCGCAAGGCGTGCGTCCTTAGGCGAACATGAACTCCTCGGCACCTTGGCGGTAAGGGCATGGTGATGCCCTCGCTCCGAATCCTCGCCAGCGTCACCTCTGACTACTTGAGCGGGCCTGCCGCGCGCTACCGCGAAAGATTTCTGATAACGCTTCTCATGTAGTGTGGGCGTATGAGCTCTCCCACCGATATTTGGTCCGCAAGCGACTACGCCCCGACCGCCGCACGCCTGCAGCCCGTCTCTGCCCTCGTTGCCACCCGACTGGCTCAATTCGTGGAAAGCCCCGCGATCGTCGCTGACATCGGTTCCGGGCACGGCGAAGGTGTCGCGGAGCTCCTCAGCCGCGGCTACTCCGTGACCGCCATTGAGCCGACCGCACGGATCCGCACGATCGGGCAGCGGCGCGCACCTGGGGCCACATGGCTTGGCACCCAAGGGGAGGCAACCGGGCTAGAGGATTCCGCCTACGAGGCGTTGACAAGCACGTTTGGCTCCATGTTTTGCGATCCCGTAGCTGGACCCGAAGAGTGGGCTCGGATCCTTCGTCCTGGCGGAACCCTTGTGATGGCCACGTGGAATCTCAAAGGTTTTCTCGCGACGATGACCGACGCGATGTCGGAAGCCGTGAGCCCCGGCTCCTCGACGCAAACCCCACCCCACATGGCCTGGGGCGTCGACGATGTAGCGCACGAGCGTTTGTCGCCGTGGTTCGACCACATCAGCATCGAACACCTCGACCTGGAGTGGTCATTCGAAAGCGTCGAAGAGGGTATGCAGCTTTACCGAGAAGGAAGCCCCACGCACGCTTGGATGGCTGACAATGCCGGTGCCCGCCGAGAGGCTCTTTGGACCGCGCTGCGCGATCACCTCGAGGCCCACGCCGATGCTTCCGGGCGGATCGACTCCACTACCGGTTACGCACTTGTCACTGCCCAGCGTCGACGTGACACGAGTCGATAGCGACCGAGGCATTAAAGCAGAATCCCACGGCGCACCGTTGGGCATTTACCTACCTGCGATTAACAGGCAGAAGCAACGACACACAAGTACGATGCGGACTATGCGTGACGCAACCTTTGCTATCCGCCAGGTAACCTTCGACTGCGACGATCCCTCTAAGCTCGCTGAATTCTGGGCGTCCGCCACAGGATGCGCTATCGCCGCCGACTACGGAGACTTCGTTTTGCTCGACTCTACTCCGGCACTCGGCTTTCAGCGCGTTGAAGATCCCACTCCCGGTAAAAACCGCGTGCATCTCGACGGCGGCGGGGTTGAACGCGAAGCTTTAGTAGAGCGCCTCAAGAAGCTAGGCGCCACCGAACTCGGCAGTCATGAAGCACCGGGTCTCGTGTGGACCGTTATGCAGGATCCGGAAGGCAACGAGTTCTGTGTGGGCGGCCCCACCCCTGGTTAGACCCAGATCGGAACTGTTCAACACTTCCTTGTTTCAGATCGCAGTCCACTGCGTGCATACCGAACCTGGGATCAGCATCTCACCGCCTCGAGCCGTCGGATTTGAACGACTCACGGGGCGGCGCCGGCTTCTTCACAGTCGATGTTTGCGAGCAAGCGGAAGCACCACCGGCCCACGCGGATCCTCGAGGTCCACGCGGCATTTGATTCGGTAGGTCTCCTCCACGTTCTCCTCAGTGATCACCTCGGCAGGAGGCCCCGCGGCAACCAATCGTCCTTGGTTCAACATAAGCACGTGATCGGCGTAGGCAGCTGCCTGGGGCAGATCGTGCAGAACGGCCATGACCGTACGACCTTCATCGACCAGGTCGGAGCATAGATCGAGAAGTAAGTACTGCGCCGAGAGGTCCAGAAATGTGGTCGGCTCATCCAGAAGGATGACTGGGGTGTCCTGGGCAAGGACCATCGCCAACCAAACACGCTGCCGCTGGCCACCAGACAGCTCGTGCACGTACCGGCCGACGAGGTCGGCAACTCCGGCGCGTTCAACCGCCCGGTTAATGGCCTCACTGTCACCGGGTGCACTGCTACGGAGAAACGAATGGTAGGGGTGGCGGCCACGCGCCACGAGTTCGCCCACGCGCAGACCACGTGGGGCCACGGTGGTCTGCGGCAAAAGACTGCAGGTGCGGGCCAGCTGTCGACGCCCCATACGGGCAACATCGTGGCCGAGCACCGTAACACTACCCTCGTCGGCCGGCCGCACCTGGGCCACAGCGCGCAACAAGGTCGACTTGCCACACCCGTTAGGGCCGATGACGACGCTGAAGCTTCCCTTCGGCACCGTGGCACTAAGGCGGTCGACAGCGGTCAGGCCACCGAAGCGAATGGTGAGCTCGTTCATGTCGATTGCCGAACTGGTCATAGTGTGCCCTCCCGGATTTGTGAGATGAGAACCGCGCCAAGGAAAAGCCCGCCGATCAGGGCTGTGAGTACACCCACGGGAAGCCCGGCCAGGAATGCCACGTGTCGAACGGCGAGATCAGCCAGGCACACCGTCGTCGCGCCGACTAACGCAGCGGATCCCATCGCCGGCCGCCCGGTCAATCCACGAGCCAAATGAGGGGCAGTGAGCGCCACGAAGGCGAGCGGGCCTGCTGCTGCCACCGCGCCCACAGTCAGCAGAATTCCCACTAATAGCGCGAAAGAACGCGTCTTGGCCGGGCGCGATCCGAGACCGTGAGCCGCATCGTCGCCAAGGCTGATGAGATCGAGGTCAACACGCAGCCCCAGCGCCACCGGCCCCAGCGGGAGGAGCACTGACCAGACGACCAGAGCATCACCCCAGGTTCGCGCGGTCAGCGACCCGGTGAGTGCGGCCGCGAGAGCCATGGCCTCGGACTGGCGCGAGAAAACCAAGACAAACTGCGTCAACGCGGTGGAGGCCGCTGCAATACCGATCCCTGCGACGATCACCGCGCCGGGATTACGGAAGCCTGTTGTCGTGGCCCACGGGATGATGAGGCCGGCCGCAAGGGCACCACCCAGCGCGCCCAGACTGGTCGGAACATTGAGCGCACTCGCCACCGCCATCCCAGCTCCAGCTGCGGTGGTAATCCCAATGACATCGGGAGTGACGAGTGGATTCGCAGTAGCGCGCTGAAATAATGCTCCTGCCAGTCCCAGCGCCGCACCCGCCCCGACCGCCACGGCAAGGCGCGGCCCGCGCAGTGTCGTCAGAGCGAGGCTCCCGCGTCCGGTGAGGAGATCGAGCAAAGCTTGCGGTTGACGTGTAATGGGAGTGCCGAGCCTGCCAACGGCCAGCGTCCACGCGCAGGATGCCACTAGAGCCACCACCAGAATCACCACCGCGAGGACATGCCGGGTACGGCTGCGCTGGGCGAGACGGGCGGCGCGGTCCTGATTCGCGGCGAGGGAGGTAGGGGCCGCGTTCACAGCACGCCTCGTGAGCGGCGGACTACTGCGAGCAGCAAAGGCGCACCCAAGAGTGCGGTCACGACTCCAACAGGTACCTCAGCAGGACGCAGGACCAGGCGTCCAATCACATCAGCCAGCAGCATGAGTACCGGCCCAATCAGACAACACAACCCGATGAGCGCACGCGCCGAGCCTTGAGCGAATCGTCGGGCCAAGTGCGGTGCAGCGAGACCGACGAAGACGATAGGGCCAGTAATCGCTGTCGCGGCCGCGGTCATCAGAGCCACCGCGGTAAGAGTGAGAGCGCGCACACGTGCGGGATGGTGTCCCAGGCCCGCGGCAACTTCGTCGCCAAGAGCCACGGCATCCAGCCCACGTCCCACGGCGAAGAGCCCCGCGCCCGCGACTGCGATCACCACCACGGGCCACCAATCGAGGAAGTCGCCTACCGCCAGCGATCCCGCTGACCAATAGCGCAACGCGTCAAAGGCTGCCTTGTGGCGTAGGCTCACGGCCTGCGAGTAGGCAACGGCGACGGCTGTCGTCACCGCCCCGGCGAGTACCAACCTGGTGGCATCGGTGCCACGCCCGAAACTGCCAAGTACCATCACTGCAACCGTGGCCGCCGCTGCTCCGGCGAAGGCTCCCCCGACGAGCTGGAGGCCAGCGAGCCCGGGGATCGACGTGACGGTAACGATTCCAGCTGCTGCACCACTTGTCAGCCCCAGAACCCCCGGATCCCCGAGGGGATTACGAGTGACTGTCTGGATCGCGGCGCCAGAACTGGCGAGGGCAGCGCCCGCAACCAGCCCGCACAAGGTGCGTGGGACACGTGCTGCCAGCACCTCCCGCACGTGGGGATCGCCGCCACTGTGGATGGCTTCCGCCAGGTCACGGAGTCCGATGGCTTTACTGCCCAGAGCAAGACTGAGCACACAGGTGATACCGAGCACCACCGCCACGAGAGCGGTGGCGACCAGAGTACGTCGACGAGCCAGCAAGAGTTAGTCCGTCACCTTCGCGACGGCCTGGTCGATGAGATCAGTGAGACGTGGAAGGCTCCACGGCACGGTGAGCGGGTTGATCATGCTGATCGCTGTGACGAGCTGCGGGTCAGTCGGGGCCACCACGCTGTCACGCTTGATGGCAGGGATGGACGAGTAGAGCCGCTGCGAGGTGGCCTGTTTCTTGGTCGCGGCATCCAAATGAAAGGTGAAGATGAGGTCAGAATCCTTGAGCTTATCGGCATTCTCGAGGCTGATGAGCGCCCAATCGGACCCATCGTTGGCCGTGATGGTATCGACAATTGGGTCGACCGTCAGGCCGAGCATGCTGATCAAGGCCACGCGTTGTTCCGTGGGACGAAAAATGCCAAGCGTTCCCTGGCCTTCAGTGTAGATGTAACTGAAGGTCGTGCCTTCCCAATGTGGGTGCTGAGCAGCAGTGTCGGCGAGGGTTTTCTTGAGGTCGCTAATGACTTTGTCGCCGTCGCTGGGGCGCCCCAGCGCCTTGGCCACCATGCGGATCTCGCCGTCCCAAGTAGTGGTCCAGGCGGATTTCTCGTAGGCGACAGTCGGGCAGAACGCGGTCAGTTGGTCATACTGTTTCTGGGTGAGCCCTGACCATGGAGCGAGGATCAGGTCGGGCTCGAGCTCCGCAATGGCCTCGACGTCGAGTTGCTCACCGCCGGCGAATAGAGCTGGAAGGGGCCGTCCTGCCTTCTCGAAGGCTTCTCGGTTCCAGGGTAGATGTCCATCCTTGTCAGCTCCCCAGGCATAGGTTTCAACGCCAACCGGGTAGACCCCCATACTGATGAGGGCCTCAGTGGCGCCCTGCCCGATGGTGACAATTCGCTGAGGCGCCTGCTTGATGGTCGTGGATCCCAAGGCATGGCGAATCACAACGGGGAAACTGCCCGCCGACGCGGTTTCGGTGGACGTTGACCCAGCACTCGAACGGTTACTGCCGCAACCGGTGACGGCAGACAGCGAGAAGGCTCCGGCCAGGGCGAGCAGCCCGCGACGAGGCATGCTGAGACGCTGATCTGAGGGGTACATTTCTGATGTTCCTTTAGGGGTTATGCGAGACCGACGCGGTCGCGCCGGGATGGTTAGGATTCGGCGTGCCCTTGACGCCAGTAGCTCATGAAGGCCACCCGATCGCGGGGGCAGCCGCGTTCGCGTACGAGGAAGCGGCGCATACGTTGCACAGCCCCTTTTTCGCCTGCCAACCAGGCGAAATGCTCGCCGTCGGCCTCTCTGACGGGTTCCTCCCACAGGACTCCCGCGACATCGTCAAGGTCACCAACAGTGACACTTTTAGGCGCTTCGGGCGGCCATGTCAGCGTGTGAAGTTCACGTTCGAGCAGACTGCCTGGCGCTTCACCTTCGCGGCACAGCACTCTAACGTCGACCCCGGGCGGGGCAGTGAGAGGCCAAGTATCCTCGAGAGTCGGCATCTCAACCACAATGGTGCCGACGGCATCTGGGGCCAGGGAGGCAGCGATGTTCGCTATCGCCGGTGCCGCGGTTTCGTCGCCAACCACCAGGACTTTCTTGGCACTGCCCGGACGCCAAGCCAAGCCGATGGTGTCAATCCCCTCGACCTCGGCGCGGGGGACGGCAACGACAAGCCGATCGCCAACAGCCACGGTTTCGATCCAACGACCCGCAGGGCCGCTGATACCGTGACGCACCACATCGACGTCGAGCTCAGCCCTGTCTGGACGCATGGCGCGTGCCGTGTACGTCCTCAGGGACGGCTGATCAAGTGGCGGTAAAGACACGAGGCCGGCATACCAGTCCGGGGTACGTGGGATGTCCTCCAGTGCATCACCGCGGTATCGGGGCAGCACCAGCTTGATCCGACGGTCGAGGCAAAGTGGAGCAGCCTTCCTAAGCCCTTCTCCACTCAGGGTGACTCGACGCATCGAGGGACACAGGTCGCACACGGCGTCGACGCGAACGTCAACCGCGGTATATGGGGGCTCTGACTCCATGCCGAAAACCGTACCACAATTAAGCAAGACTAACCTTACTTAATTCGTTCACACCCGGCATTTCCGTGGCGATCATCGTTGCGTCAGCCGTCGGAAACCGGACTCGATATCCGCCCCCGGTGGTTTGATCCAGACGGCTCGCCTCAATCGAGCGAGCTGCATGGGAGGCGTTAAGCCAAAACCGCAGCGCAACATGTTTGGGAGTTACTGACTTACGCGCCGTTCACCTGGGGCGGTTAGTTGGCTCACCGGCAACAAAGTCCGCGAACTCAACGGCTACTTTCTACGTCTCTACCGAGTACTGCTGTAGGTAGTTATCGACGGCACGCTACTCACGCCGCACGAGCTCCCCCATGCCCCTCCCCTAAGAAGGAGGCGTCGACGAAGGCGGACCGTATTGCACTGCTACCTGCCGCTCAGCCCATCAGCCCAAGCCGCACCGCACTCCTGTACGCCATATAAAAACCAACGATTGCCGCGATCCACAGCAGTGTCACCTTGGCTTCGTACTCCAGCCGGCCAATGGCACGCTCCAGCCGCGGAAAAATAGCGGGCCCCGCGACGCCCGCGATGACGCTCATCAGAATCGCTGGCAAGATCATGACGGCGCAGTAACCCACAATCAGTGCAATCTTGCTGGACACCCCCACTGACATGGACTGGATAATCCCCATCGCACCCAAATAGGGCAACATCGTGGCCGCCTCTACAACGGCGGCTCCCAACGCCAACGCCACCATACCGCCCACAGTCAGCGAAACACCCCGAGCGAGGCGAAATGCCCGACCCTCCCGGACATCGGCGTCAGGAAGCGCAGCGGCAGAGGTAATAGTTGCGGCAGCGGTGCCTGGTTTTGCTTCAGAGGCAGGCCCCCGTTCAGGTGCACTCAATTCTTCATGCCACGTGGCAGCGGCGTCGACACTCGCCACAGACGACTGCTCGACCGGTTCAGACCCCTTGGCTGCTTGCTTTTTAGGGTTTGGGGCGGCCACCCCAAAAAGGAAAAGCCCCACACCTAAAACAAGAGTCACCCATCGGAACCAATCGGCCTCGGCGACTCCAGAAAAACGCTGCACTACCGCTTCAAAACCGAACAGCAAAGCAATGCCGAGACCGCAGTAGGCTCCACCAATCGTCGTGAGATATGCACCCAACAGGCCGAAACGGACTCGACGCCACACAAAAATGAGAGCAATAGGAATGCAAGAGTTCCTACGCTCAAGCTATCGACGAGCGCGAGACCAGCGAGGGCTAGAAAGTCTGACATGACGTTCTCCAATGGTCAGGTACGGAAATCGCGGCCATGGGAATGCTCTCCTCAGCTTGCGGAACGATGAAGGAGACTCCACATCCATACATTTGTACGAACTTTTCGATTGATACGATCGTATGGAACGTTTCAGTGAGATGCAACCAGGCAACGAACGGCTGGCAGCACTTGGGTCACGCAAGATTGGAGACTCATGCCCGTTGACCCCAACATCCCCTTCACCGGCACAGCGGCACTGATCGCCGACGCTGCTATTCGAGTGATGGTCAACCAGGGCCTCGATGCCTTGAGTGTTCGCAATGTCGCGGCAGAGGCGGGGGTCGCACCCGGGACTGTCCAGTATCAGATGGGAACGCGGGACGACATCATCGCGAAAGCATTCATGCGGTCTATTCAGCGGCAGGAGTCGCGGGCGCTCCGAGAGACCGACGCGACAGACTTTCACGCGGTCATCCGCAGCCGCCTAGCCGAGCTCCTGCCGATTGGTCCTGTCCAGCGTGAAGACGCTGCAGTGTGGGTTATCGTGGGCGCCGCCGCTTCCACACGCGAATGGCTAGCCGACTTATACGACGCCGAAGTGGAACGCTTCCGAGCACGTGTAAGCAACGGGCTTGCGGCAGCTGAACGGCATGAGAGCTTGAGCAGCCGACTATCGCCTGAACAAGGAGCTCGCTTGGTCACGGCACTCGTCAACGGGCTCACGATCGACTACCTCAACGGCCCGAAAAACTCGACTCAGCAGTTGCTGGCAGACCTCGATGCGGGACTCGCGCTGATCGTGGAGCCTTCCCGGTCTCAGGTCTAGAACGACAGGAAGGCCACGCGCCGCCCGCGACTGCCATTGGCAAGGCGCCGCCGACCAGGGCGCAGCTTGCTAGGTAGAGTAGCGACCATGACCCACTCCACGTCCGAGCCCCCGGCACCACGCACTACGGCACCTGCGGGTCACGATCCCATGATCCGAGTGCGCGATGCGCACCTTCACAACCTGAAACACATCGACGTCGACCTGCCCCGGGATACGCTCGTGGCGATCACCGGCGTATCGGGTTCGGGCAAGTCGAGCCTGGCCTTCGGCACCATCCATGGGGAGGCGCAGCGTCGCTACTTGGAGTCCGTCGCGCCCTTCGCACGACGTCTCATCGGTGGCGCGGTCAACCCGCGCGTCGGGTCGGTTACGGGCCTGCCTCCGACGGTGGCCCTACAGCAGTCCACCTCCCTGGGTGGGGCACGCTCCTCGGTGGGCACGATTTCGAATATCTCGAATAGTGTTCGGCTGCTCTTTTCCCGCTCCGGCAGCTACCCGGACGGCATGCGCGAGCGGCTGGAATACGGCAGGCTCCACTCCGACGCTTTCTCCCCTAACACCACCACCGGCATGTGTCCCGAGTGCCAGGGCACCCGGACCATACACCGGCCGACGGAAGAGTCGATGGTGCCGGATCCCAGCCTGTCTATCCGGGACGGCGCGATCGCGGCATGGCCGGGAGCGTGGTTGGGCAAGAACTTCCGGGACATCCTTGGTGCCCTCGGCTATCCGCTCGACGTTCCGTGGCGGGACATTCCGCAAGAGGATCGCAACTGGATCCTGTTCACTGACGAACAGCCGGTGGTCACCGTCCACCCGGTTCGGGACGAAAACGCCGTACATCTGTCATATCAAGGCAGATGGCGCTCGGTCGCCACCTACCTCACTGACTCTCTGGCGGAGACGGGATCGGATAAGACCCGCCGCCGAGTGCTCTCTTTCATGAATTCATCGATATGCCCGGTGTGCGAGGGCCGCGGTTTCCAGCCGGACACCTTGAAGGTCACCTACGCCGGCTACGCCATCGACGAATTCAACGACTTGGCATTGAAGGACCTGCTGAGTGTGCTGGAAGACCGCCTCGATCACTTGGCGGGGATCGCGAAACAGCAGTGGAACGAGCACGACGAGGCCGAAGAGCTACTGCTAGATCAGGTGCTGCCCACGGTGCGCGCAGCGATCGAGCTGGGGCTGGGGCACCTGAGCCTCTCCCGTCCAGCACGCAGCTTGTCCGCGGGTGAGCACCAGCGCCTGCGGCTGGCCTCCCAGTTGAACTCGAACTTGTTCGGCACGACTTATGTGCTGGATGAGCCTTCGGCAGGCCTGCACGTCGTGGAGCGGAAGGCGGTCTCCGAGCTGCTGCAACGCTTCATCGACGCGGGCAATTCGGTGCTTCTCGTGGAGCACGATATGTCGCTGGTGGCGAAATGCGATTGGATCGTCGATATCGGCCCTCGCGCCGGTGAACGCGGTGGGGAGCTGGTGTTCTCCGGCCCCACTGACCAGTTCCGCGCCAACGCCGAGCAGCTGGACTCGCCCACCGCTACTGCCCTCAACGAGGACTTCCCCGAGCTGACGGACGCCCCGGCCGGAAGTGGTGAATCCATCGCCCTTCGCGGCGTGCACGCGCGTGCCTTCGACGGGGCCGATGTGGACTTCCCGCTAGGGGCACTCACCGCAGTCACGGGGGTATCCGGTTCCGGCAAATCCACCCTGGTCACCGGGGTGCTGGCCGACGTGGCATCCCGCGCGGCTAAGCAGGTGGTCGGCGCCGACGAGGTCTCGGACGAGGATCCGGATGCTGACATCACGGCAGGCTCCGACCCGACCCGGGATTTCCGGGTGGAGAGCGCAACGGGGATCGATAGCATCCGTCGTTTGGTTCACATCACCCAGAAGCCGATCGGGCGTACGGTGCGCTCCACCGTCGCGACCTACACGGGTCTTTTCGATCATGTTCGCAGGCTGTTTGCTGACACACCTGAGGCAAACAGGCGGGGCATGTCGGTGTCGGACTTTTCCTATAACACGAAAAAGGGCCGCTGCCCGGAGTGCGATGGCGCGGGCAGCATCGAGGTTGAGCTGGTGTTCCTGCCCGGCACGTACACCACCTGCCCAGCCTGCCACGGAAAGCGCTACAAGCCGGAGATCCTTGAGGTGCAGTGGGGCGGCCGCAGCATCGCCGATATCTTGGCACTCACCGTGGACGAGGCGCTCGAGGTCTTCGTCGAGGAGCCGAGGATTCTGCGCACCGTCGAATTTCTGCACGCACTCGGCCTGGGCTACCTGCGGCTGGGACAGGGATCCCCGGAACTCTCGGGCGGGGAGGCGCAGCGCATCAAGCTCGCCACCGAAATGCAACGCGGCACCAGCCGCAAGCACAGCCTGTACCTCTTGGACGAGCCGACGACAGGGCTCCATCCGGCGGACGTTGATCTTTTGCTCGCCCAGCTGCGTCGCCTGGTCGACGACGGCGCCACGGTGGTCGTCATTGAGCACGACCTCCGGGTGGTCGCGCAGGCTGACCACGTCATCGACGTCGGCCCGGGAGCAGGCGACGAGGGCGGCAAGATCCTCGCCACCGGGACGCCGGCAGCAGTCGCTCAGCAGGGTATGCATCCGGATTCACGCTCGGTGACGGCCCAGGTTTTGGCCGAACGAGCCGGCTTGAACTGAGCCTGAGAATCTCAACCTCAAGGGCGTAGCCGCCCAATCATGACGGTGCGAGCACTCGAGTTCTGCTTCCGTAGACCACCGGCGAGTCGCGGGTATCGTCGCAATCGAAATCCAGTAGTCGAGCTATGCGGCCTGTCGTCTGAGGCGGTATCAGTCCCAACGCATGAGCGCGTCGTTATCAGGACGGTCTCCATCTTTCTTAGAGGCCGAGATCGACTAATCCACGTATAGACCCGACCAACCAGACACGCAGCTGGGCAATGACGCCACATCTCTCGCGCTCTCTCTCGAGGACAAGACCAACCGTTGCAGCATCGAGCGAGATATGGAGATCCATAGCACGTCTTCAATAGTGCTATACGTCGAACCGGAACTCGACACCAACGCCGTCTCCACGACTCGGGGGACACCCCCAACAATCAATGCTGCCCTGCCGGCAGACCAGGGCGGCCGTGTGAGTATCGGACAATAATGCGTAGTCCTCCAAGGGTCTGGACACAGGAGCTTTCCCTTCCTCAGTTTTGCGACCAGAGGGAGAAAAAACATCCACCCCGGTGCACCCGCTGCGGTGACAACGACCCATCGCCCACAGCAGGTGGCAATCGTCACGGTTATCCCTCTTTTTCAGATGCCTGTCCTCGGGATCAGAAAAAGACGGGGACCTGTCATAGGGCGGTGAGCATCTGCTGCATCTGGGCGATCTCGGCCTCCTGGTCGTTGATAATTTGTTCGGCCAGGGTGATCGCATGGGGATTCTGGCCGTCAGCAACCTCGTAACGGGCCATGTCGACCGCACCTTCGTGGTGGACGGTCATCTGCTCCAGGTATAGACGGGCAGCCTCGGTGCCCTGGGCCTCCTCAAGGGCTGTCATGTCCTCCTGGCTCATCATCCCGCTCATGCCACCCATCTCGCCGTGATCCATGCCACCCATCTCGCCGTGATCCATTCCACCCATCTCGTCCATGGTCCCCATGCCCCCAGAGTCGGTGACCGGCTGCTGGCCCCAGGCTTCGAGCATGGCGTTCATCCGGTCAATCTCCGGTCCCTGGGCGTCAATAACCCCCTGGGCAAACTCCACGGCCTGGGCGGGGATACCCTCCTTGGCCAGGAGCATCTCACTCATCTCCACGGCCTGCTGGTGATGAAGGATCATCATCTGGGCAAACATGATGTCCGCGTCGTTGTGATCGGCGGAGATCTCCCCGTCCGCCTCAGTCGTCGCCGTGGTGGTCTCGGTCGTCTCAGCGGTAGTCGTCGCAGTGCTGGTGGCCGAGATGGTGGCGTCGGTGTTGCCTGACTCGGTGGCCTCACCGCAGGCGGCCAGCGCCAGGGTGGAGGCCACGGCGAGAGCGGAAAGAACAAGGGGGCGCTTCATGGTGGAGCCGTTCAGGGTCATATGGGGGCAGTGGAGAGAAGTGGTGGATCAGTGGACGGCACCGGATGCCGGAGTAGGCGTGGTGTGTTCCTCCTTCGACTCGGTCGGAGCCAGGTGAGCCGGATCCAGATCAATGCGGCGCAACAGCTGGGCGTTCAGGGCCACCACGATGGTCGAGGCAGACATCAAGATCGCGCCCACGGCCGGGGACAGCACGAATCCGATCGGGGCGAGCACTCCAGCGGCCAGCGGCACGGCGAGGATGTTGTAGCCAGAGGCCCAGATAAGGTTCTGGATCATCTTGCGGTAGCTGGCCTGGGACAGCTCAATCATCGACAGCACTGCCCGCGGGTCATCACTGGCGAGGACCACCCCGGCAGATTCCAAGGCCACATCCGTGCCGGCACCGATGGCGATACCGACCTCCGCGCGGGTCAGGGCGGGGGCGTCATTGACACCGTCACCGACCATGGCCACGCTCAAACCCCGGTCCTGCAGCTGCGTGACCTTGGCGTCTTTGTCCTGGGGCAGGACCTCGGCGAAGACCTCATCAATGCCTAAGTCCTGACCGACAGCGTGGGCCACCTGCTGGGCGTCGCCGGTGATCATCGCGACCTTCACCCCGCGGTCCTGCAGGGCTTTCACGGCGGCGCGGGATTCGGGGCGGATCTTGTCCTCGACGGCCACCGCACCGATGATCTGACCGTCGCGGACAATATGGAGCACACCGGCCCCACGCCCGGCCCAGGCGCTGGTGGTGTCGGTGAGCTCGGCCGGGGTGGTGAGGTTGAACTCGCGCAGCATGTTCGGCCCGCCCACGAGGATCTCAGCGCCATCGACAGTGGCCCGGACCCCCCGGCCGGAGGCGGCGCTGAAACCAGTTGCACGGATTTGCCGACGGGAGGCCTCGGGATGGGCGGCCGCGGCCGCCGCGATGGCGCGGGCCACGGGGTGCTCGCTGTCGGCCTCCGCGGCGGCGGCCAGGGCCAGCAGCTCGCCCTCAGTGACGCCGACAGCTGCCGCGACACCGGTGACCGCGTGCGCACCCTCGGTCAGGGTGCCGGTTTTGTCGAAGAGCACCACGTCGATGGTGCGCATCCGCTCGAGCGCCATCCGATCCTTGATGAGCACCCCGGATTTCGCGGCCCGCTCGCTGGAGATCGCAATGACCAGCGGAATCGCCAGGCCCAGGGCGTGCGGACAGGCGATGACCAGCACCGTGACCGTGCGCACCACGGCATCGTCCGGGCTGCCGATGATCGTCCACACCACCGCGGTGATCAGAGCGGAGATCAGCGCGAACCAGAACAACAACGCCGCCGCCCGATCCGCCAGGGCCTGGGCCCGGGAGGAGGACTCCTGGGCGTCGGCAACCATGCGTTGGATCCCGGCCAGGGCGGTGTCCCCGCCGGTAGCCTCCACCCGGATGCGGACGGTGTTGTCGGTGGCCACGGTACCGGCGACCACCTTGTCGCCTGTGTCGCGGAAGACGGGACGGGATTCGCCCGTGATCATCGCCTCATCGAATTCGGCGGCTCCGTCGAGGATGGTTCCGTCGGCCGGCACCCGGGCACCGGCCCTCACCAACACGACGTCGTCGACGACCAGCTCGGAGATGGCCACGGTGCGGGTGGTCCCGTCGATGACTTTCTCGGCCTCATCCGGCAGCAGGGCAGCCAGCGCGTCAAGTGCGGAGGACGCGGCCCCGAGAGCGCGCATCTCCAGCCAGTGGCCCAGCAGCATGATGGTCACCAGCAGGGCCAGCTCCCACCAGAAGTCCAGGTCAAAACCGCCCAGCCCGAGAGTGGTGCCCCAGGAGGCGACAAACGCCACGGTGATAGCCATGGCGATCAGGAGCATCATCCCGGGTTGGCGGGATTTCAGTTCTTTCCATCCGCCCTTAAGGAAAGGCGTTCCGCCGTAGATGAAGATGATCGTGCCCAGCACCGGGGGGATCCAGGTGGATCCGGGGAATGCCGGGAGGTGGTAGCCGAGCAGGTGGGCGACCATTGGGCTGAAAATAACGACGGGAATGGACAGAATCAGCGACCACCAGAAGCGGTCCCGAAACATTGCGGTGCTGTGTCCGGCATGTTCGCCGTGACCATGAACGTGGTGGTCTTCGTTCAGGGCGGAGTGCGGGTGATCGTGGGGCATCGTCTGGCCATGGATGTCGGCATCTGCGTGGTGTTCGTGGCTGGCATGATCCGGGTGGTAGGCGTGGTCTGTTTCCGGAGCGGGGTGCTTGTCGGAATGGTGGGGAGTGCTCATGACGTTCCTTCCGCTCAACCCGGTCGGGTCGAGATGATGGGTAAAACTGCTCAGGACAAGACTGTGTAGCCGGCCTCCTCGATGGCCCGGCGAACCATCTCCGGAGGTACGACACCGGTGACCGTGACGGTGGAAACACCACCAGCAGCGAGATCAATTTGGACGTCGTCGACCTGGGGGAGGGCCTGAAGGGCCTGGGTCACGCTTTTCGCGCAGTGTCCGCAGGTCAGGCCGGTGACCTGGTAGCTCGGGGAGGACCCTCCTGCTGACGAGTCGCTGGCGGCAGGGATGGAGGCGGTGTCGGCACGTGAGGCAGGTCCGCAACAGCTGCAGCCGTGGGAGGCCATCGGCAAGAGGCGGGGCGGGGAGGTGATCATGGGAAAGCTCCTACGGGTCGGTGGGATGCGGTAACGCTCGCTAGCGTATACCCCCCTGGGGTATATTTTCAATGGATGGAGGGCACGGCCCTCACGCGGGGCAGGGTGTGATCACCGAGCAGCCTCCTCACTGTCGGGAGGGGACAGCGGGAGGCGGAGGGCAAACACCGCTCCGCGACCGGGTCCGGGGGAGGTGGCGGTGAGAGTGCCGCCGTGGGCCTCGATCAATGCCTTGGAGATGGTCAGACCGATACCGGACCCGCCGTTGTCCCGGCTGCGGGCGGCATCCCCCCGGTAGAAGCGTTCGAAGATGTGTCCGAGCTGGCCAGGTGGGATACCCTCGCCGTCATCGGCGACGTGGATGAGCGCGGTGGAGGCCCCCTGTCGGTGGACGCTAATCCGGACCTGCCCGCCGGCCGGGGTATGCCGTAGCGCGTTCGACAGGAGATTGCTCATCACCTGGCCGAAGCGTTGCCGGTCCACGAGCACCCAGGCGGTGTCCGTAATGGTCTCGACCTGTAAATCGACGCCTTTGTCAGCATAAGCTTTCCCCGCGGCAGCAGCGGCGGTATGGAGCAGATCCCCGAGCTCTTCCTCCGCCAGGTCCAAATCGATCCGGTGTTCCTGGGCCCGGGAGACATCGTCGATGTCTTCCATCAACCGGGTCAGGCGGGTGAGTTGGTCAGCCATGATCGTGTGGGTGGCATTATTCCAGTCCACGACCCCGTCCTGGAGACCATCGAGGTAGACCGTGAGCACCGATAAGGGGGTGCCCATTTCGTGGGCCAGATCAGAGAGCATCTGGCGGCGGACCTGTTCGGTGTGTTCCAGCCGGTCGGCCATGGTGTTGAAGGCATGCGCCAGGGTGGCGACCTCGGGGCCTGCTTCTCCGGCGGGCACGCGGATACGGGAGTTACCGGCCGCCAGGCTGGTAGCGGCGCGGGTGAGATCCTGCAGGGGGGTGCGCAGACGACGCGATAACCACAGGCTGGCCAGCAGGGCGCTGATCAAGGCGGTGGGCAGGGCGACGGCCAGGGTGATCAGGTTGGCGTCCCGGTAGGCCTGCTCGGCATGGAACAGCTCTAGCGAGGGGTCCTCCGGGCCGGTCATCAACATATGATCATGGAACAGGGTCGGGCCCACCATCGTGGCCACGACCGCGGCCACCAGCAGGCTAATCACCACGACCAACACCTGGGCGGCCAGGAAGCGGAAGGTCAGGCCGGGCCCGTGATTCATGGCTGCCCCACCCGGTAGCCCACGCCACGCACGGTGTCGATAAACCCCCGGCCCCGGGTGTCGGTGCCGAGCTTGCGACGCAAGTTGCCGATGTGGACATCGACGATGCGTTCATCACCGACCCACGTGGTGTCCCAGACCTCGGTGACCAGGTCGTGGCGGGTCAGCACCTGGCCGGGGCGCAGGGCCAGGGCAACCAGCAGCTCGAACTCCGTGCGGGTGAGCTCCACGGTCGTCTCCCCCACCCGCACCCGATGGGCGACGGGGTCAAGGATGAGGTCACCAACGATCAAGGGGGTGGTCACCTGCGGTGGGGTGATGCTGGTGCGCGGGCGGCGCAGCACCGCATGCACCCGGGTCACCAGTTCCCGGATGCTAAAAGGTTTAGTGATGTAGTCGTCCGCCCCCAGGGTTAAACCGCTGATCTTGTCGTCCTCGCTGCCACGCGCGGTGAGCATGAGGATGTAGCAGTCCGAGAAGGTGCGGATCCGTCGGCACACTTCCAGGCCGTCGAGTTCGGGCAGCCCCAGATCCAGCACCACAACATCGGGGGAAAAGCGACGGGCCTCGTCCACGGCCTGGGTGCCGGTGTACGCCTGGCGGGTATCGAAACCGGCCCGGATGAGGTAGGAGGCCACCATCTGAGCCAGGGGTTGTTCATCATCGACGACCAGCACCCGCCTCGGGGGCGTGGCGGTGGTCGGTGTGCGGTCAGCCATAGACCCCAGCATCGCTCTGGCCAGGAGGGAATACCACCCTCGCTCAGCGTCCGGCGGGGAAATCTTCATCAAATCTTCAAACATCACCCCTCGACCGCCGTCACCCCTGTGCCCCACCCCGGGCCGGCGGCATCGCCTCCCCTGGTCGGTTCAGCAGGCGCCACCAGGGATTTCACTGCCTGCACCGCATACCCGGGGCGGGTAGAAGGACATCGCCCACGGCCGTGGGGTGGTGTCCCTGTGGTGACCCAGCCCACCGAATTCACCCCCTTTTCGCCCTGTTATAAGGCTGTGAGCAGGGTTTTTGATTTCTAGTTCGTCAGGCACCCGTGCAAGATAAAGGTATGGCATCGACCTTGAGGCGGTGTCTTCTCACGGTCTTACCACGATCCAAGGAGATTGACGTGAAAAAACGAGCAGCAATCGCAACCGTCGCCCTTGCCCTCGCCCTCACGGGGTGTTCGGTCGCCGACCCGGAACCCACCGCCGACGGGACGGTCTCCCAGGATGCATTCCTGACTACCCATGGCCTGGCCGACATGGACGCGGTGGAGATCATTGATCACCTCGACCGGCAGAAAGTCACTGAGCGTCCCACGGATCTGATCGCCTCAGTGCGTGCCGATGAACTGCTGCTCTCGAGCGATGACCAGGAAGTCGTGGTCGATCTTCCCGACAATCAGACGTATGTCTCGATCGCACCCTATCTCACCTCCACTCACGACTGCTTCTACCACAGCCTCACGACCTGCCAGGGGGAACTCGCCAATGAGGATATCCAGGTCACGATCACCGATGAGGCGACCGGTGAGGTGCTGGTGGACGAGGCGACAACCACCTTCGACAACGGGTTTATTGGCTTCTGGCTTCCCGATGATGTCACCGGCCTGATTGAGGTCAGCTACCAGGGGCGTACCGGCACCACGGAGTTTTCCACCACTGACGATGGTGCCACCTGTGTCACAGACCTGCGCCTGACGTGATGGCTCAGTAGGGTCCTCACCTGCGCCTGTCTCCGGTGTCACTGAAATCATGCGCCAAGGACGGTTAAATCCTGACGAACGCGTTTTCCCGACGACAGTTTCTGCTCGGCGGGCTCGTTCTCGCCGGCACCGGGGCCGTGGCCGCCTGCACCAGCGACCCTGGACCCGCTGCCTCGGCACCAGGTCCCTCCCTTCGCCCCACTCCCACCCCCACTGCGCTCGGTGAGCCGACGGTGTGCCCGGCATGACCCAGGACCCCATTGAACCTGGCGAGTCTTTCTCCTATGTTTTTGAAGTCCCCCACGGTGGCACTTACTTCTACCATTCCCACACCGGCCTGCAACTTGATCGCGGCCTCCACGCCCCACTGATCATCCGTGACCCGCAAGACGCTGAGGACCAGGACGTCGAGTGGACCATCGTGCTCGACGACTGGGTCGATGGCATTCAGGGCACTCCCGACGATGAGCTCGACAAGCTCACCGGAATGGGTTCGGGCGACCATAACGGGAGGATGGGAATGGGAGGTCACGGCCAGATGATGCACGGCACCCCGGACCGGGTACTGGGCGGGGATGCCGGCGATGTGATGTATCCGCACTACCTCATCAACGGACGTATCCCCCGTGCTCATCGGACCTTCGAAGCTCGACCGGGCGACAAGGCCCGCCTGCGGTTTATCAACTCCGGCGGTGACACCATCTTCAAGGTGGCCCTCGGTGATCACCGCATGACCGTCACCCACACCGACGGCTTCCCTGTCCAGCCCTGGGAGACCGAATCGATCTACCTGTCGATGGGCGAGCGTGTCGACGTCGAGGTCATCCTCGGCGACGGCATCTTCCCGCTCACGGCTTTGGCGGTGGGTAAGGACGACCGCGCCTTCGCCGTCATCCGCACCGCTGGCGGTCAGGCCCCCCGCCCCGATGTCGACTTCCCCGAGTTGTCATCCACCGGACTGCTTCTGTCCTCCCTAAAGCCAGCAGACCGTGCACTCCTGCCCGAGGGCACACCAGACCGAGAAGTCAGTATTGACCTGGGCGGGCAGATGATGCCGTATGAATGGAGCATTCTCACCGACGGCCAATCCTCCTCCGCGACCGTACAGGAGAGCCAGCGCCTGCGGATGGTCATGCGCAACAGGACCATGATGCCCCATCCCATGCATATCCACGGCCACACGTGGGCGCTGCCCGGCAGCGGCGGGCTACGCAAGGACACCGTCCTTCTCCGCCACGGTGAAACCATGATCGCCGACCTGATTGCTGACAACCCCGGGGAGTGGGCATTTCACTGCCATAACGCCTATCACATGGAAACCGGGATGCTCAGCTCGCTTCGCTACGAGTAACCCCCACAGCAGGGTTGAGCGCCGAGGTGGGCAGAGTCACTGCAGACCACCCACTGGGCAGCACGATGACCTTCCTCGGTGTTGTGGTCTTCCGGGACAACCAGAACACCGTCTTCTTCCCCACCGCCCCGGAATATGGAGATCTAATCCATGCCGAGCACACACCCGCAGAGCCGCCATCGCGGTTGCCGCGGTGCTCATCGCCGTGACCCTGGTGGCCTGTTTCTCAGGCGACGGCGAAACGCCGTCGCCGTGGGGGCACCTTCCAGTTCCACTCACCAGGAGGCCAAACCGAGATTATCTACGCAGAGAAGGAACGTGCCCCGCTGCCGGACTTCTCCGACCGGTCGCTGATGGAGGAGGGTCTACCTGTCACCGGTGATGGACCTGTTCGACCGTTCAATCGTTGCCCACACCGTGGCTACATCGCCGACGACAGCGTTGACCGCCGAATCCTTAGCTCAGGCGATTAAAACGTGTGCGCCTGAACCTGGGTGAATGATGCACACCGATCAACCTAGCCCCTTTTCGCTCGACTTCACCGCGTGCCACGGCCGCCTTGATACGCGCGAATATCCGGCCTCCGTCAGTACTGAGGTCCGCATCACCATTCGCGGTAACAAGCTTCAACCCGTGCTCTTCCGCTCTGTCGATCTACTCTTCGAGCTGCGAGGGCTGTCGTGTTAGACGATCCAAGTCCTAGCAAATAATCGCGTCTAGCTCGCCTCGCTTAAGACTAGCGACCATCGCGTCGTAGTCGGGACGTTCCACGTCTTTCTTAGAGGCCGAGATCGACTGATCCACATAGGTGTGTACGACCGTCCAGCCACGCTGCTTTGCAATGGCTCTACAGTCTTCTCGCTGACGCTCGATGGCAAGACCGTTCATTGCAGCATCGAGCGAGATGCGAAGGTAAATGGCAGCACGTGTTGTCACACAACTAGCACTAGCTCGCCTTAGGTTACGTTGAACTTGAACTCGACGACATCCCCGCCATCAACTTGTTCGAGGGTTGCAATCCCGGAACGTACCACCGGACTCTCCTGGAGATTCAATCCGAACGAGACGAGCAACTGAGGAACTTCCCCGAAACTACATTCCACTAAATCGTTACACGCTCCTTGATGAGCGAGCCGCAGATTATCGACTCCATCAAGCCACTCAGGTGTAAGACCGAAGTCAATCAGACCCATTTTGAACGGAATGCGGTGCGCGAGCTGTATCGGTTTCTCACTATCAGAGCCACAAATGCTACATACCTCCCCGTCTCGTGCGATGACCTCATTCCGTAACTTTTGAGGGTAGCGAACCGCTGCCCTCCGACGATATGTCTCCCATTCTTCAACCGATAACCAGGCTCTTCCGTCGAACCCTTCGGGGTTGACCAGCCTAGAGCGTTGTGCCACTGCGTCCTCCAATGCAACCTTGGTATTACTACTCTCGACCGATTATCCCTTATTAGAGTCGCCCCCGAATTCGGTCACAGTCTGCATGAAACGGTGTTTGATAAGCCGTGAGTCCTTACCGCCCTAGCTACACGCTGAACTTAAACTCCGCTGAGCGCCGAAAGAAAGCAGCCTCCCCCTAGCCGAGAAACCTTTTCCGTATTACGATTACTTGCATGAAAACTATCGACGGGAAGCCAGTCAGCGAAGAGCAAATCGATGCGTGGGTAACCGAAGCTGAGCAAGGCTACGACGTAGAGACACTTCGTCGACGGGGAAGGAAACCTCGAAACGAAGATGCTGCGAAGGTGATCTCCATTCGGCTTTCCCCTGGCGAGTTATCAGACCTCGACGAATATGCCGCTACAAACGGATGGTCACGGTCTCAGGCAATCCGCGAAGCGCTAAAGAATGCCATTTAGAAATGGACGTACGCCGGAGCGCCACGAAACATGGCATCAAGCCAGACGACTCAGTTACTGCCGCGACTTCAGGCTGTGTTTTTAAGACCCCGCTCGACGAGGAACATCCTCAAAGGGAGCTGCGCCTCGGGTTCGACGGCTCAATGAGACTACTCGAAATCGTCGTACTCATCTGGGATGATGACACCGAAACGATCATTCACTCTATGAAGGCGCGCAAACAGTACCGCGCCTTGCTCGACTAATCACAAATAGCTCCAAAGAAACCCGGCGTTCTTACTGGATGCAACGATCATGCGCTCGCCAGGGTATTGCGAGTGTCAGATCCCATCCTCACAATGGAAACCATGAGCGACGCCAAATTCACGATCCGCCAGATCACTTTCGACTGCCACGATCCCTCAAAGCTCGCCGAGTTTTGGTCCGCCGCAACCGGTTGCAAAATCGCCGCGGATTACGGCGATTTCGTGATGGTTGATTCCACGCCAGCGCTAGGGTTTCAGCGCGTTGACGATCCCACGCCTGGCAAGAACCGCATGCATATCGACGTTGGCGGGCCGGAGCGCGAATCCTTAGTAGAGCGCCTCAAAGGCTTGGGCGCCACCGAACTCGGCACCCACGAAGCACCGGGATTGGTGTGGACCATCATGCAGGACCCAGAGGGCAACGAGTTCTGTGTGGGCAGCCCCGAGGCCTAGCTACACATTGAACCGGAACTCGACGGTATGTAGTTGCAAAGTTACTTTCTCGAGAACCTCGCCGCCCACGTCGCTCCCGCGTTGGGTGGCAGCCGAACCACAAAGGATCAGTCATCTGCTATCCCATCGAGTAATTCCTGCAGGTCGCAGGACCTTCGCGTAACTGTCAGTTCAGTGCATTTTGAATAGTTCAGCACCTGTTGTATTGTTTAGCACATGCTGACTATTGCTTCGCGCCTCGACGTCATGAACCGGCTCGGCCGGGCCATGGCTGATCCGACGCGCTCCCGAATCCTGATGACCCTACTCGACGGTCCGGGCTACCCGGCCGAGATTTCGCAAAGCTTGGATCTGACCCGCTCGAACGTCTCGAACCACCTGTCCTGCCTACGCGATTGCGGCATCGTCGTCGCTGAGCCGGAGGGCCGTAAGACCCGCTACGAAATTGCCGACCCGCATCTCGCGGCAGCGCTCAACGGGCTGGTCAACGCGACGCTGGCCGTCGACGAAAACGCCCCATGCATCGACACTGAGTGCTCGGTGCCCGGCTGCGGCGAGAAAGGAACGGACGCATGAGTTCAGCATGTGGATGCGAACACGAACCCGCCACGGAGATCGAAGAGCTCGATCGGCCATGGTGGAAGGACCCCGAGCTACTGCTACCGATCTTCTCCGGCGTAGCCCTCATTACAGGACTGGCGCTGGACTGGTCCGACTTGGAGACGCCCGCAACGGTTCTGTATTGGCTTGGCCTGGCGTTGGGCGCGTACACGTTCGCACCTGGAGCGATCCGGAACCTTGTCACGAAGCGCAAGCTCGGCATTGGATTGCTGATGACGATCAGCGCGGTCGGCGCGGTGATCCTTGGTTTCGTCGGAGAGGCCGCGGCGCTGGCGTTCCTGTACTCGATCGCCGAGGCGCTTGAAGACAAGGCGATGGACCGGGCCCAAGGCGGACTGCGGGCACTGTTGAAGCTGGTACCGCAGACCGCGACCGTGCTGCGCGACGGTACGACGGCCGAGGTCGCTGCGAAGGATCTTGAGGTTGGCGAGCTTATGGTCGTACGCCCCGGGGAGCGGATCGCCACGGACGGCATCATTCGGTCTGGACGCTCCAGCCTTGACACCTCAGCGATCACCGGAGAATCCATTCCGGAGGAGGTTGCGCCCGGCGACGAGGTACCCGCGGGAGCGATCAACTCCGCCGGTGTGCTGGAGGTCGAGACGACCGCAGCTGGAACGGACAACTCGCTGACCACACTCGTCGACCTCGTCGAGCAGGCGCAGGCGGAGAAGGGTGACCGCGCCCGGATCGCCGACCGAATTGCCCAACCCCTAGTGCCCGGGGTGATGATCCTGGCGGTGCTGGTCGGTGTGATCGGCTCGGTGCTCGGTGACCCCGAGACGTGGATCACCCGTGCACTGGTGGTCCTGGTCGCGGCGTCGCCATGCGCGCTGGCAATCTCCGTGCCGCTGACGGTCGTGGCCGCGATCGGCGCAGCCAGCCAGTTCGGAGTGGTCATCAAGTCTGGCGCGGCGTTCGAGAGACTCGGCGGCATCCGTCACCTGGCAGTGGACAAAACCGGAACCCTTACCCGCAACCAGCCTGAGGTTACCGGAGTGATCCCGGCAGACGGATTCGATCGGACGCAGGTGCTTTCCTTCGCGGCGGCAGTTGAGCAGCAATCGACGCACCCCCTTGCCGCGGCGATCGCGGCAGCGGTGCCCGAAGCGCCCACCGCCTCGGACATCAGCGAGGAAGCTGGGCATGGCATCGGCGGCACCGTCGAAGGTCGACGGGTACTTGTGGGCAGCCCCCGATGGATCGACGCCGGGCCACTGAAAGCGGACGTTGAGCGCATGGAGTCCGAGGGCCAGACCTGCGTCCTGGTCACCGTCGATGACGCTCTCGCCGGGGCGATCGGGGTCCGCGACGAGTTGCGGCCCGAGGTGCCCGAAGCCGTGCAGGCCCTGCACGCCAACGGCGTGGAAGTAAGCATGCTCACCGGCGACAACACTCGCACCGCCCGGGCGCTGGCTGAAATCGCCGGAATCGACGACGTGCGCGCTGAGCTGCGCCCGGAGGACAAGGCAAGCATCGTCGCCGAGTTCTCCTCTAAGACGCCGACAGCGATGATCGGCGACGGCATCAACGACGCGCCGGCACTGGCGGGCGCTACGGTGGGCATAGCGATGGGAGCGACTGGCTCTGACGCCGCGATCGAGTCCGCTGACGTCGCCTTCACCGGCCACGACCTCCGGCTAATCCCGAAGGCGCTGCAGCACGCCCGCCGAGGCAGCAGGATCATCAACCAAAACATCGTGCTGTCTCTGGCCATCATCATCGTGTTGATGCCGCTGGCGATCAGCGGCGTGCTGGGCCTGGCCGCCGTCGTGTTGGTTCACGAGGTCGCCGAAGTCATCGTGATTTTGAACGGCCTGCGGGCTGCACGAGCGACACGCTGAGACTGTGACCGGCAAGTCTTATAAGGGTTAAACCACGCGCCGAGCGCACACACGCGTTGGACCAGGCGAGTCATTCGAGTTCACCACCTGGTCCTTCTCGATGCGTGCAGGCACGGGAACTGTGGGTGAACCTAATAGTTCAACGGCCCGATATCGCTTGCAGATTCTTCACACGAGGTAGCGGAACGGACCGAGGCCGAACGAAAACCGGAGTTAGAGACAGCGCTCTTCAACCTACCCCCCAGTAACGCGAAACGTCATTAACGCCTCGCGTTACACGTTAAACCGGAACTCCACGGAGTGTCGTCGATAAATAACTATTCGATGCGCAAAGTACAACGAAATACCGCTAGAAACAGACAACATATGGGGGTGCACAGAAACACATATAGGTTCTGCGGAAAACCTATAGGGTGCGTCGCTAAAAACCGCTGTGCGCGAAAAACATAAAGGGTTTACGGACCCGGTCCCAGACCCCTCAATACTCTGAGCCGGAAGAATGGAAAGTGGAAGGTTGATGTATCCCCACTATTTATTTTTTCCGTTTTTCGGAGTACATCGGGAGCTACAACTGCGGACCAGCTCTGTGTGAACTAGATGAGAAGGCGCAGCAGCGAATCATCGACGCTGGACAGTTGGTGCTGCGGGCACGCGAGCGGCACCCCCAGCGGTCACTCGCGGAGCACTACAACCCGTTATCGATGGACCCAATTCTGCTCAAGGCCCACAACAACTTGGACCGGGAAGTCGATAAGGCTTTCGATGTGGCACGCAAACTCACCAACGAGCGCCAGCGCCAGGAGCTAATGTTCGCCAGCTACGGGGAGTTGGCGAGGGGCTATGTCTCCTCGCTTTCATCAAAATCGAAACCACCAGCAGGGTCGTTCCCCGTGCGGGTGATTTTGATCGGTCCCGCTGCTGGGTGTAGAACCCTGTCGCTGGCAACGCCGGGAACTATGACTGTGCCCGACGAGAACACGTCACTGCCATAACGCGGCTCACGGTAGACGAACATGGGTCGTTCACTACTACTGGTGGATTTCGGTTTTGGTGGTGGGGGGATTACCGCCGCCGGCCTCGATTTTTCCGTTGAGGAGGGCGTTGACTACTTCCCGATTGTGAAATGGGCCGATGGCGCGGTGAAGAGGAACCAGTCACCTGGAAGAGATCGATCCAGTCGCTGGTGTGCAATCTGGGAGGTAGGGTTGCGGGGTCGATTCCTCGCGAGCGCAACCATGATTGTGTCTCTGAACGTGATGAAAACAACCCTGCCCTTCGGAGAATTTCCCCTATCCCGCGTCCCCGGGCGGTGAAAACGGTGTGCACCATCGCCTGAAAGGCTTTGCGTTGCTCTATCGGGATCTTCGGGTCACCCACCCGGCGGATCACTAAGATCCCCCCGTCAACGTTTGGCTGTGGCCGGAAAGCAGACCTTGGTACTCGGGAACCAAGGTGAAACGTGAACCATGGGGACCACTGAGCTGTCATCATCGTGCTTGCACCTACCCCGGCCCGGCGGCGAGCGACTTCCCACTGCATGAGGAGTACAGCGGCAGTCCATGCCGGCGCATGCAACAACTTTCGAAGAATGGCAGTGGTGAGGTGAAAGGGAATGTTTCCCACAATGACGCAGGGAGTGGCGGGTAACGGGAAGTTGAGGAAATCATCATGGACCACTTCGACCGACGCCGAGGCGGTCTTTTTTGTGAGTTTGGCAGCTAGTTTTGCGTCTACCTCAACTGCCGTTATTGCCCTCCCCAAGTGGGATATCGGGTGAGTGAGGGCACCGCTTCCTGGCCCGATCTCAATGATGGGGCCGGAGGTTTGTTTTACAAGATCGACGATGGAGTTGATGATCTTGTGGTCTGTGAGAAAATTTTGGCCATGTTCGTGACGGCCGTATCCGTATGTAGACATCAGGTGTGCTCCGTGGAGTTGAAACGGAGCCGGGCATGGCAAATGGCCGCCCGGCTAAAGGACCGGAGCGGTTTCTAACCTGCGGGAGGGAGAAAACCGCCTTAGCGGCTGGTGAGCGGCCGCATGAAAACGGAACCTGAAATCAACATGGGCCTATCGTATCCAATTAATTTCGCAGGGTCCAATACGGTGAGAAAGAAGACAACCGCACCGCAACAGTGCAAGACCTCTCTGGATTGGAATTTAATTGAACATGGGTTTGGGGTACGACGCGCCCTACTCGGAGTGGCACGGACACTACGGCTGCGCGCCCACACACAACAGTAAAGAGCTCGGCAATGCACAGACACGTAACGAGAGCGCCACAAATGTATGTACGTTTAAGTTACAGCATCGACACTGACGCTCCACATGGAGGGACGGCCGCAGCCCTGCAGCAAGCACACGGCAGGGTGTCTGCTTCGGGCGACGTGAAATTACGCAGAAAAATACGAAACACATCACCGCAGGTCACGGTAGGTATTTGCGGGTCATTTCGTAATCTCGTAAACGAAAAGAACAAAACTACGAAACACAAAAACATACGTTGAGCAGCGTAAATGGTTTTCGTTTCGTAATTTTTCCACTTTTTGAAGAAAATCTAAATAAGAAGAGACACCTTGATTGCGATTGTGTCCCGTGTCACATAGCTGCAACCCCTGCAGCGTGCCCTCAACGAGGACGCTCTGTGTCGTAGACATGTGCCTGCAATGCGTGTCTGTGTCTCTCTCTTAAAAGGTTTGGGTCGAAATACCGCAAAATTACGAAACATCCCCGAAATGTGACGTGTCTATGCAGGTCACAGCGTTATCGCGTGTTTCGTAGTTTTGTTCTTTTCGTTTGCGGAAATCACGAAACCGCAGGTAGAGCGTTTCGTAATTTTTTCGTATTTTGATCGGCAAATTACGAAACGAGGTCAAAACTACGAAACGAGCGCGCTACAGACGTGTCACAGGTCATAAAAAGGCGCGCCCCTTGCGTGTCACCGTGACGCAGCATCCCGGCCGTGTCACATAGCTACAACCCCTGCAGCGTGCCCTCAATGAGGACGGTCTATGTCGTAGACATGTGCCCGTAATGTGTGTCTGTGTCTCTCCCTTAAAAGGTTTGGGTCGAAATGCCGCAAAATTACGAAACATCCCCGAAATGTGACGTGTCTGTGCAGGTCACAGCGTTATCGCGTGTTTCGTAATTTGGTTTTCCGATTTTCGTAGTTCTACGAAACCGCAGGTAGAGCGTTTCGTAATTTTTTCGTATTTTGATCGGCAAATTACGAAACGAGGTCAAAACTACGAAACGAGCACACTATAGACGTGTCACAGGTCACAAAAAGGCGCGCCCCTTGCGTGTCACCATGCCGCCACACAACAGCTGCCCCACCACAACACCCCAGCCGTGCCACGTGGCGTGTAGAAACGTGCTCGGTTCGATTCGTAAAGATTAGGTCGCAGGCTATTGTGCGCGACGCATAAGTTCCGTACGATGGCCCCCAGACCGTATGTGGCGTTTTAATTCGTTTTTGGTTTAGCCAGCCGCATACGGGGGATAACCCCGAGGATAATTCATAAAGAGACAGCCTCTCGACCGTGATAGGCGCGGTTCCTCCGACGAGATAGACCGGTCGGCAACGGCATTGCCAACCACAAAAGCGGTCAGGTAGGGAGTAAGCGCTCCCGTAAAGCGATGGGACGGCAGACCACCGTTCTAGCGAGTTGAGCACGGCACTCCAAGCCGCCTGAATAGCAAGCCGGTAAAGCACCCCGCTCCGGGACAGATCAATCTGCCCAGGAGCGTTTTTCTATGTCCGAAAAGGACACGACTACCGCCGTCGCGCCACGCTTTTACACGCTGCAGGAACTCGCCGATCTCGGCGTCGGCTCCGAGTCCACGTTGCGAAAAGCTATTAAAGAGGGCCGTCTTTCATTCCACCGTTTCGGCACCGCCTATCGGATTCGCCAAGACGATCTCGACGCCTACCTCGCGGCCGCACGCCGCCCTGCCCCGCAGCTATTCGACGGCTTCGTCGATGCCGTCGTGAATGCAGCGCCCCAACTGACAGATGAGCAGCGCCAGCAGCTCGTCACGGTGCTGGGCGGTGTGAAGCACTAATGCGGACAAACCCGCCTACGACGAGATCCCGCCGCTTAGCTCAGCTAGTCAGGCTGGGTCTTGAACTGAGTGCGAGGGCTGATGGGTGATGGCCGTGCTACTACACACGCGCGCTCCACCGTCGTGCCCCGAGTCCAAATAAACAGTTCATTCAACCAAGGAGAACAAACCATGTCTTTCAGAGACGATTACGCAGCAGCGCTGCGCGATGATCAGCAAGCAAAAGATACCGTGAACGAGGCGCGCCGTGCACACAAAGCGACAAAGGAGCGCCTTGCGCAGTTGCGCAAGTATGCCGAAGAGTTCGAGGTGAATCTCGACGGTGACAAGTCCGCCAGCACCGAAGGGGACGGTGACAAGTCCGCCAGCACCGAAGGGGACAGCGATACACCTGAGAACGGTGACGGCGACACGCCTGAGAGCACCGAGGGCAGTAAGCCGAAGCGGCATCTAGAAGTTGTACCCGACTAACCCTTTAGCCGTACACGCAATCACCTCATGTGTGTACGGCCACGCGGCGTGACGACGTACAGCCGTCACGTTTGATGTCGCCACACACCCCGCTCGCAAGGGCGGGGTTTTCGCGTGTGTGCGGGTGGCTGCGGCACCGCTACACGTGACACTGTCACGATGCTTGCGCCGGTATCGGCGACGGGGCATATACACGTCTGCCCCGTCGCCTGGATCATCCGCCACATGGCTGGCGGTATGTCGCGCTGCTGTTATGCGCGGTTCTGGCCGGCATAGTCTTGTGTGGACTTGAAATATGCCGAAGACGGGGCCGTGGGTGCAGCAAAGACAGCAGCGTGGACAGAGCAGATTTCAGCAGCTGTGCTGCTGAAGATGCAACCGCGACGGCAGATGGTATGCGGCGCATGCCGCATAATGGACGCGTCGTGAGATACGCCAATATCCATCTCGGCAGGCTTGCCGTGATGGAGCGTTTCGTGATGACCCAAACACGACACATCGATGCTGGCATATCCGAATGTATATCAACGGGATATATCGGATTGCCGGCAGTGTCGTGATGCAGAGCGTGGGTCATCACACAAGGTGCAGCGCCAGCTGCACTATTGGGCACCTTGACCGGAGCGCAGCGGAGGGAAAGGTAGACCCAGCCAGACCGAGCGAGCGAGGTCTGAGTCTGGGGCTATAAGGGGCGGCGCGCCAGCGCCGGGCACCGGGTTATGCGAGCGCCAGCGAGTAGTAATACCCGGTGCAGTGCCTCGGCTATGCCGAGCGCCGGAGCGCAGCGGAGGCGTCGCACCCCCTTATGCCCTTTTCCCCCTTCTACCCCTATAACGACAAACATATAGGGGTTTTGACACAGAAGGGGGCTGCGACCTGCGTGTTTCGGGTTGTGACACGGTCTTCGACCCTTACCCGAAACGGCCCGTTGATGCGCGAAGCGCACATGGTGCCTACGCAAAACCTGCAGGTCGCCACGCTGTGCGCACCACATGCGGCGTCAGCCACTGTATGTCGGTCTTAAAGTAAGGGCCGATGACGGGTGGAAACGCCGCTTGCGGCGTCTTCCCGCGTCATCGAGACACCTGCAGCGAGCTTGCGAGCGCAAGGTGTCTAACCGCACGGCAAGACCGACATCGCCTACGTGGTGCGCACAGCCACACCCTGCACCGTGACACCGCCGTTAGGCGGTTATTGCAGGGTGGTGAAAATCCCGCAGCGAGCCATCCGCCGCCAGGCGGTGTTGATGCTGCTGCGGGGGTTGAACCACGGGCCTGATTAATACACTCCATATCTGCCCGTGCCATAAGCACAGTATCGGTGCAGACGCATCACGCTCGCGGCGGAGATATGCGCGCAAGCGCATGTAATGAGCACCGCCAGCGACGTGTGTTTCGCGAGCGCGTCGCGCTGCAGCAGATCCAGCGGCAGCGGTTGATGCACATGTGTAGCGCCGCGACTCGATTGGTTCATCTTTGTGGCAGCGGCTGTACGGCCCTGTGGCGGCCGTAGACGCCTCGGATGGACGGAGTGCGCGTGCAGAAGAACAGTTTCAAGACGTCGCTGTTCGTCGTGTATCTGCCGAAGTCGATGTGCAAGGAGATCCCCGACTACTACACCAGTGAGGTGGACGGGCGCGAAGTGAAACGTCCGCGCTATGTCGCCCGCGACTACGAAGAAGCAAAGAAGTACCCCGAAGAGTCAATGCGTTGGCTCGCCGAGAACTTCATTCCCGGCGGTATCGACACAGTCGCCGGCGGGGACATGAACTTCGACGAATCGACGCCACACATCCAGTTTCAGGCGGACACCCTCTCCCCTCATCCGGACAAGCCCGGTACGCTGCGTTGCCGCCCCGGCATCGCGTACAACACTGACACCTCAGTGCGGTACAAAGACGGCCCGAAGAAGGGCAAGCAGATATCGGGCCAACAGAAGTTCATCGACGCGCAACGGGGCCTGCGCGAACACATGCACTCGCTCGGCTATCCGGTGGAACTAGAAGTCTCCGAACGTCATGACGAGTCACTCAACCTCGACCGCTACACCGAGCAACAAGACCGGGAGCGCGATCTCGCCAAGCGCGAGGATGATGTGGAAGTCAAGAAGCGATCCGTGCAGCGCGACATGAACGCAATTGATCGTGACCGCGAGCAGGCTGCTAAGGAACTTGAACAGGCGCAAGAAGCCCGCGAAGCAGCCCAGCGCGTACAGGAGAATGCTGAAGCACAGGCTCGCGAGGTTGCCGAGCGTGTGCTCAAGGAAGCACGCGAGAAGGCCGAGCAAGAAGCCGAAGAGATCCGCAGCGAAGCACGCAAGGATGCTGAGCAGGAGTTGGGCCTGGCCGAAGCGCAAGCAGACGAGCTGCTCGAACGAGCCGAAGAGACTGCACGGGCCAAGGCGAGCGCGATTACAGCCGCAGCTCGCAGCGAAGCAGAGACGATCACTCGCAAGACCGACGAGGCCCATAAGCAGGCTGAGCGCGACGCCGAGACGATCCGCAGCAAAGCACGAGATGAGGCCACGAGCATCCGCGACGAGGCCACACGCGACGCTGCAGTAACGCGCAAGGATGCCCGCGAGGACGCTGATCAGATCCGCCGCAACGCGCACACGGACGCCGAAGATGAAGCCGCCATCATCATCGAAGAAGCGGTGAAGTCAGGACAACAGTTGGAGCACTTGGATAAGAAGTTCCTGGTGCAAGAACTGCATCGCAGCCCAGAGTTGCTTGAGCGTTACACGCTGTTCAGGCAGTCGCAGACCTCAGGCAAGAAGGGCGGGGCGCAGCAGCGTGCACGCGAGCGCATCGAGAAGCGCCGCCGCCATCAGCAACAGCAGCGTGACCGTGATGGCGGTGATTAGTTGTAGCACTGCTCTCCCCCGCCCTGTACGGCCTTCTGCGGGCCTAACAGGGGGCCGTCGGCGTCGTAGGTCATTGGCGGCGGGTAAACGGCTGATATTCAGCGAAAATCGAAGAAATCTCGGCTAGGCGGGGCCGGTGTCACTACGTTGCGCAGTGAATTGGCCTGTTGAGTGGCGGAGATATTGCGCAGCACGTCGGCCGGGACAATGGCGCGTGTGCTGCGCAGAAGAGATGTCCGTAGAAGGGCCGACAGAATGTCGTTGTCATTCTGTTGCGTAGTAAAGGTGTCAATAGGAGGGCCTGACCCCCGGAAAGTGGACACGTCGGGGGTTATCTATGCTGCTTGGGTCAGTGTAGCTGATGTGAGTGCTTCGAAGTCATCGGGGGCTAGAAGGTTGCACCAGGAGTGTCGTCTGCGCGTGTTGTAGCGCATGCTCATAGGCATCGATGATGGCCGCATCGGTGAGGCGTTGTCCAGCAGCACGGAGCCGGTGTCCGGTCTTTAAAGCATGGCGGAACGCCGTTTCATCACGGGCCGCGCACCCTTGACTAATCCAAAGGACACGGACGCCGTCGATCAGTTCTGGGTCATATTGATCAAGTCCTGCGCCTATTTCGTTTTCAACATCTTCTGCAAGAGCTTTGAAGGCTTGGGCTTCTTCTCGACGAGCCTTCACTGCATTGATGAGTTCACGACCAGAGCTAAATTGCTGACGCATGTTTTTACCGTACTGAGGGTGTCCAGCCATCTCACGCACCTGCCTTAGAAAGTCCTGGAGGCGAATGACGCGATCGTGTTGGTGATACCAGCGATATGCCTCTACTGACTTACCAGTATAAAAAGGACTACGACTAAAACGGTGCGCAAAGTGCGGGTCATGTGCGAGAAGAGCGCCTAACTCCTGGCTCGTAGCTTTTAGCAGCTCCATATTGCTGGAATGCTTATTTTTGCCGGTATACACCGGGTCAATCAGCCAAATAAACTGAGCTTTACCACTTAGCGGATTAATCCCGGCCCATGCTGGCCCAATGCCTCGCTGGACAAGGGCGAAGATAACGCTTTTAACATAAGCATTGAGATGAACTGGATGGCCTCCAGATTCTCCGGGCTGGTCAACATCAATAACCATAACCGCAGAATATTGCTTATTCGTCAGCATGACGTATTCACATCGACCGAGTTTCTCCGAATCAGTGCGATAAAGTCTCGGAACGCTGCGCTTCTTACCGGTTTCTTCATCTACCACGACACGGTAAGCACTTTGAAAGTCACGGCTGATAGAACCGTGTAGCGCATCACGCCCAAGATGCTGGAGAAGTTTTTCCCGGTCAAGCTGACTTGCCGGAGTATCATCTAGACCTGCGCAATCCTGGCGCACTCTAGATGGCGTACCAACACGCGCACCGGTCAAAGTGCCCGGAGAGGAATCATTAGATAGAATCATGCACATGCTTTCCCCCAGCTACTACTGGGTGATAAGCGAAGGTCACTTGGTTGCCGCCGAGTGGCCTTCTTTCGTCTTTAGTATCTCTCAACTGTAAAACACATGACTGTCATTTTGTGCGAGACACACATAAAGATATGTTTTACCTGCAGTAACAGTGTTTGAAATATATTGCAACAAATGCTAAAACCGCAGAGTATCCTGCATAGATACAAGACATCGACTATGGATCATAGGGGTTAGCGGTACTCATGTGTACTGCCGTCCAAATCAAAGGCTTGGTTGTCACCGAGGCAACCAGGACTACTCCAAGCACCACAGCCTCCAGGACTACAGATAACCAAAGAGCCTTTAAAGAGAAACCACATAGATAAACCCCAGTACTTTCTTCCTCACTGCCAATGCTCACTGGAGTGAACAATCCCTTGTGACTTTTGTCGAAGCTCCGCACAATGGTTATAGGCTGCTTCCCCCCGAACGGCCACTATGTATAAGTTCTAGCCCTGCCTCTCGCCCCTCAGGCAGGGCTAGAACTCGTTAATGATTTCTGAGTCAATCGAATACGAACACTTCAGAGTACTAAGAGTGCAACTCCTACGGTAATCATCCGTTCTCGCCACGTAACTACTAGATGAGGGCACCCCTACCGGTAATCACTAATACAGGGTGCCTATCGTGATGATTACTTTGACTGCTGCTCGTCCTTGGCGGCGACAATCATGTGCGCTAGCACCTCCAGGAACTTATTGAGGTTGCCTGGATCTGCCGTGATGGTTTCGAAGACTTCCTGAGACTCCCGGGCCGCCTGCACGAGTGCGCCGAACCCTTTGTTTTTAAAAGCGTCAGTGCCAGCAACCTGTGAGGGGTTATTTTTCCTGACTAATGCCTGCACAGGGGCTGCTAACTGTCTCCGGCGTAACTGAGCACTCCAGCTGGGATTCGTCTGTTCCACTCACCAATCTCGAACGCCTGCGAATCCAGTTGACATGGCCGGCTTCGTACCATGAGCACCAGCGACTGATCGGTGTTTGGTGGTGTCCGGCCCGTACCGGTCGTCACTGCCTTCGCCGACGTGGCAAGGAAGTCCACGGTTCTCATTAGACCGGGACCACTACTCTCCGACGCGCAGCGACACCGTCCAGCGGGTCGCCCCGCAGCATCGTTTCGCCACGAGGCGCATGTCGGACGCTCCAGCCATCGTCTGCAGCACGCGTGCGATGTGGCTCATACGACCACCCCCTTCTTGCGGAATACCTGCCAGGGGTATACTGTTGACTTGTACAGGTACCCGGTAGGGGTACTACAGAGACACAAGGAGGATACATAATGGCTTCGAACAATTACCAGGTGACGGGCATGACCTGCGGGCACTGCGAGATGTCGGTCCGCGAGGAAGTCGGTGAGATCCCCGGCGTCCAGGACATCCAGGTCAGCGCGCAGACCGGCAAGCTTAACGTCACCGCCGAGGGCGAGATTGACGATGCCAAGGTCCTCGCGGCGGTCGAGGAGGCCGGCTACTCGGCGGTGCGTGTCTGATGAAGGCCGGAGGACGGCTTGCGCTCTACGGGGCCGGGCTGGTGGTGGCGTTCGGCGGGGCCTTCGGCCTTGCCGGCGCCGTCATTCCTGACAGCTTCGTAGCAGCATGGGCAGAAGGAAGTGACGTGAACACACACGGTGAAGGACACGGCGGCGCTGCGCAAGAAACTGCGGAGCCCACTCTGAACGGGGTCTCCGCAAGCGCGGACGGCTTCGTACTTTCCCCAGTCCAGGCTCCCACGGCTGCAGGCGAGGATGGAGACCTGAGTTTCCAGATCCTCGACGAGTCCGGCGAAGCGGTGACCGAGTACACTACCGCGCACGAGAAGGACCTGCATCTGATCGCCGTTCGCACCGATGGTACTGGTTTCCAGCACGTGCACCCCGAGCTTGACACGAGCACAGGCACTTGGTCGGTGCCGTGGACCTGGGACGAGGCGGGCACCTACCGCGTGTACGCCGACTTCACACCCGAGGGCGAGGGAGCCGAAGGGATCACCCTGACTCGCGCCGTCGAGGTGGCGGGCGACTTCGCCCCTGTTGAGACCGAGTCACAGACCACCGACGAGGTCGACGGATACACCGTCTCCCTGAATGGCGACCTTACCGCCGGCACCTCAAGCGAGCTCACCATCTCGGTCGAGCGCGACGGTCAGCCGGTGACCACGCTGGAGCCCTACCTGGGCGCGTTTGGCCACCTGGTGGCGCTGCGCGAAGGCGACCTCGCCTACTTGCACGTCCACGCCGAGGGCGACGAGCCCCAGGCCAGGGACACGGCCGGACCCGAGATCGGATTCGCAGCGGAGGCCCCGACCGCCGACCGTTACCTGCTCTACCTGGACTTCCAGGTCGATGGGCAGGTGCACACCGCCGAGTTCGTGATCGACGCCGAGCATGGTGACGGCTCGCAGACAGACGATTCGCATACCGGCGGCCACTGACCCGCAGGGCCTGGCGTCGCACGAGAGATGAAGAGAGAAGGAAGAGGATGAGTACATTAGCGCCCCCCATCGGTGGGCCGGACATCGAGCTGGAGATCGGCGGGATGACCTGCGCCTCCTGTGCGAACCGGATCGAGAAGAAGCTGAACAAGCTCGAGGGCGTCGCGGCCACGGTCAACTACGCCACCGAGAAGGCCAAGGTCACCGTGCCTGCCGGCTACGATCCGGGCCTGCTGGTCGCCGAGGTCGAGAAGACCGGCTACACGGCTGCGCTGCCCAAGCCCAAGGGCACCACGGCGAACACGTCGGAGACCGAGGCCGGGGAGGAGGAAGACACTGAGCTCACCTCGCTGCGCCATCGGCTAGTCGGCGCCATTGTGCTCACGGTTCCCGTGATCGCCATGGCCATGATCCCCGCACTGCAGTTCGTATATTGGCAGTGGGCCTCACTCGCGCTTGCCGCCCCGGTGATCATCTGGGCAGCCTGGCCGTTCCATAAGGCCGCATGGACGAACCTCAAGCACGGTACCGCGACGATGGACACACTCATCTCGATGGGCACCTCGGTCGCACTGCTGTGGTCCGTCTACGCACTATTCTTCGGAACCGCTGGCACACCCGGGATGACGCACCCGTTCGAGTTCACGATCGCTCCCTCGGATGGCGCGGCGAACATCTATCTCGAAGTTGGCGCGGGCGTGACGATGTTCATCCTCGCCGGCCGCTACTTCGAGAAGCGCTCCAAACGCCAGGCCGGGGCCGCGCTGCGCGCCCTCCTGGAGCTCGGCGCGAAGGAAGTCGCCGTGCTCCGCGACGGCGTTGAGGTGAAGATCCCCACCTCTGACCTCCAGGTCGGCGACGAGTTCATCGTTCGTCCGGGTGAGAAGATCGCCACCGACGGCATCGTGGTCTCCGGCTCCTCCGCGGTGGACGCCTCCATGCTCACCGGCGAGTCCGTACCGGTCGAGGTCCGCGAGGGCGACTCGGTCACCGGTGCCACCGTCAACGCGGGCGGCCGCCTTGTCGTGCGGGCGACCCGTGTCGGTTCGGACACGCAGCTTGCGCAGATGGCGAAGCTCGTCGAGGATGCGCAGACTGGCAAGGCCGAGGTGCAGCGTCTGGCTGACACGATCTCCGGCGTGTTCGTGCCGATCGTCATCGTCGTCGCGTTCATCACCCTCGGCGCCTGGCTGGGAGCCGGATTCCCCGTCGCCGCCGCGTTCACCGCAGCGGTCGCCGTGCTCGTTATCGCCTGCCCCTGCGCGCTGGGACTCGCGACTCCGACCGCGCTGCTGGTCGGCACCGGCCGCGGGGCGCAGATGGGCATCCTCATCAAGGGCCCAGAGGTGCTGGAGTCCACCCGCAAGGTCGATACCGTCGTGCTCGACAAGACCGGTACCGTCACCAGCGGCAAGATGACCCTGACAGATGTGATCACCGAATCCGGTGTGGACCGTGCCGAGCTGCTGCGCTTCGCGGGTGCGTTGGAGGACTCCTCGGAGCACCCGATCGCGCAGGCGATCGCCAAGGGCGCCACCCAGGAAGTCGGCCAGTTGCCCACGCCCGAGGACTTCGCCAATGTTGAAGGCAAGGGCGTGCAGGGCATCGTCGAGGGCACCCCGGTCGTCGTCGGACGCGAGTCGCTGCTGGCCGACTGGTCACAGAAGCTCTCTCCGGAGGTCGCACGGGCGAAGGCTCAAGCTGAGGGTGAAGGCAAGACGGTCGTCGCGATCGGCTGGGACGGTGCTGCGCGCGGCATCCTCGTCGTCGCCGACACCGTCAAGCCCACGAGCGCGGAGGCGATCCGCGGGCTCAAGGAGATCGGCCTGACCCCGGTGCTGCTCACCGGTGACAATGAGGCCGTGGCCCGCCAGATCGCCGCCGAGGTCGGCATCGAGGAGGTCATCGCCGAGGTGCTGCCCAAGGACAAGGTCGACGTCGTCACCCGTCTCCAGGGCGAGGGCAAGATCGTCGCGATGGTCGGCGACGGCGTCAACGACGCCCCCGCGCTCGCGCAGGCCGATCTGGGCCTGGCGATGGGCACCGGCACGGACGTCGCGATCGAGGCCTCCGACATCACCCTGGTCCGCGGCGACCTGCGGGCCGCGGTCGACGCGATCCGTCTGTCTCGGAAGACACTTTCGACGATCAAGACCAACCTGTTCTGGGCATTCGCCTATAACACCGCCGCGATCCCAGTCGCAGCGCTGGGCATGCTCAACCCCATGCTCGCAGGCGCGGCGATGGCGTTCTCCAGCGTCTTCGTCGTCGGCAACAGCCTCCGCCTGCGCGGGTTCAAGAGCGTCGCCACGAAGTGACGAACGAGAACCCACCCATCCATACCAATCCGATACAGAACCCACCCATCCATACGAATCCGATACAGAAGGAACACCAGAAAATGAGCAACTGCTGTAGCACGAACGAGACTAACCCCGCCGCCGAGAACGGTGGACGCGAGAACCTGCTCGGCGGGGGCGCCGATGACATGACCACCTGCCCGGTCATGGTCGGCACCCCGGTCAGCAAGAAGACCGCCGAGGCCGCCGGCCTCTACCGCGACTTCAAGGGCGAGCGCTACTACTTCTGCTGCGCCGGCTGCGGCCCCGCATTTGATTCGGACCCCGCCAAATACGCCGCCAACATTGCGTAATCCACCAGCGTGGGGGGG
>NZ_JALXOZ010000045.1 GCF_025147465.1 Dermabacter sp. p3-SID358 | reverse complement strand
CCCCAAAGAAGAATGGCGAACCCGAAACGACACAGTCGACAAAAACGGCAAAGTCAGCGTGCGCTACGCCGGCAAACTTTTCCACCTCGGCATCGGACGCACCCACAAACACAAGAAAATTCTCATGGTCATCACCGACAACCACATCATCACATCACTGGTTGAAACCGGAGAAGTTCTCACCGAGCACTACATCGACACCGCCCGCGACTACCAAAAG
>NZ_JALXOZ010000044.1 GCF_025147465.1 Dermabacter sp. p3-SID358 | reverse complement strand
CGGCGCCGAGGCAATCGCACCGAAATCACGTGCCCCTCACACCCACCCACACGCGGTACCGGACGCGTTACGCAACGAAATCATCGACATCCGCAAACAGCTCACCCGGCACGGACTTGACGCAGGACCCGAAACCATCGCCTACCACCTCGAACAGGCCGGCAAACGCGCCCCGTCAACTTCGACGATCCGTCGCATCCTCACCAACGAAGGCTTGATCACCCCGC
>NZ_JALXOZ010000043.1 GCF_025147465.1 Dermabacter sp. p3-SID358 | reverse complement strand
CCTTGACAGGTCAGTCGCGTCATTGTTGACACTTAGGGTTACCTCAGCCGTGTCAGTGACGCTTGACTGGTGAGTCGGGACATGGTTGACACCATGAACAGTCCCAACCGCAACCTCGCCATCGTCAGAGCTGTCCAAGACCAAGGCGGCACACCCACCAACGTCGCCAAGCGCTTTGGCATCTCACGCCAACGCGTCCACCAAATCCTCAACGCCTACGACGCAGG
>NZ_JALXOZ010000042.1 GCF_025147465.1 Dermabacter sp. p3-SID358 | reverse complement strand
CGTCGCCGCCAACCTCACACGCTTAATCCACACATACGGCCCGCCAGCATCCACGCTGACGGACAACGCACCGGTGTTCACCGCACGCCTAGCCGGGCGCAAAGGTGGGAGAAACGCCTTCGAAAAAGTGCTCGTCGCACACAAAATCCAACAGAAAAACGGCCGGCCGGGCCACCCCCAAACCCAAGGAGAAATTGAGCGGTTCCACCAAACCCTCAAAAATGGATCAAAGCCACGCCCAACGACAG
>NZ_JALXOZ010000041.1 GCF_025147465.1 Dermabacter sp. p3-SID358 | reverse complement strand
CACCGCCGCGCAAAAGGGTCTTAGGTCACTGTGCCGGGCCTACCGTCGGCAGTCATGCAAACCCAACAAGGGTTCGGTTTTCTCACCCGCCACCGATGAGAGCCATCTAGCTACCGCAATCGAGAGAGGGGCGGGGAGGCGACTTTTCGGAAGGCTTCACCAGTGTGAACCGATGGGCGGGGCAGGAGGGCGTGAGATGTAAAAATCCCCGGCTCTCAGGGAACCGGGGATTCGCGCCTCATTGAGGCCTGTGGCGGTAGCGGC
>NZ_JALXOZ010000040.1 GCF_025147465.1 Dermabacter sp. p3-SID358 | reverse complement strand
TGGCCTGGTTTTGGTTGGTGTTTATGGTGTGGGCCACGAATGGGGTTTGTGGGGTTGCGTGGGGGTGTGGGTGGGCGTAGTGTTTTTCCTCGTTGCCCCGGAGGGATGCGGTTGGCGCGGGTCATTGTTTGGTGGCGTGTGTTGGTGGTGTTCTTGGTTTGGTGGGCTGGGTTTTCACTCCTTGTTCGTGTTGCGGATCACGTGGTGCGGGTTTGACGGGATGGGCCTGGTTCGGTAAGTTGTAGGGGTTGCTCCAAAACGAAGCGCCGTGGTGGGTGTGGGTTTTTGG